>CAYPZL010000285.1:0-5122 GCA_964415045.1 uncultured Pirellulales bacterium
GCCCCTTTTAGGGGCCTTCCTCATACCACCGGCTATGCCGGTGGTCTTGATTGAGGATACGCCAGGAATCTCAAGCGTGTTCGCGCGTTTTTGTGCTGCTGGGGTGAAACTCACCGATGACGCCTGTCACATGAATTCGGATCGTTCTCGGCGTGGCTTGTCATCCTGAACGAAGCGCAGCGCAGTGAAGGATCCGGGCTGCGAGTTCGAAGCACTCCCCATTTGCGGGCCGGATCCTTCGGCTGCGGGGCAGGATGACAGAGTCCTGTCGCTCGAGAATTTCTCCTAATCCGTATCACAGGCAGCTTGGTGTCCGGCCGGTTCCCGGGAGGCCGGCCCGCGAAAGGACTGGAAAAGAACGATCGCGCCGAGGACCGTCATGATGATGTAGGGGAGATTGTGCAGCAGGGCGTCGGCGCCTTTATACGTCCGCGTGGGAAGGGGATGGCACGGACCTTGCGGGACTTCTTGAGCTTGGTCTTCCATGGACTATCCTTGCTCCGATTTCTCTCTCGTCTTCTGTGGTCCGGCCGGAGACGTCGCGACACTCCGCGCGGCATCCTACCGATATTCGTCGGCCACCTCGAACATGTCCAGGATTCGTTCGAGGGCGTCGTACGGGGCGATGCCGATGTCCACCGTCAGAGCGTCGTCCTGATTAGCGGCGGTGGTCACGTGGCCGGCGGCAAACAGGATGTTGCTGTGCTTGCGCCGGTGGCTCGTGCGGGTCTTTACGTCGAAGGCGGCCAGCGAGGAATGTGCCAGGAACTGCACGTCGGCGACCAGGGCGGCGATCGGGCGTCCCTTGCTGTTGCGGCCCAGACTGCTCAGTCGTATGTGAGAGGTATCGGGTGTGCCGGTGAGCAGGGCCACCGAGGCGTGGCGGTAGTAATAGTCGCTCTGGGCCTGGCCCGAGCCCACGCGGGCCAGTTGCTCCCGCGCTTCGGAGGGCTGGTCGGCGCCGGGGCAGAAGAAGACCATCTGCTGGTGCGAGACGTAGTCCTTCAGCAGGAGCCCCAGACCCACGGGCGCGCCGTCCTCCAAGGAGAGCAGGCTGGTGACGTTGCCGGTGACGGTGTAGAAGTTCGAGCCTGTGACCGGGCGGCCGGACGGGCCGAAGGGAATCGTATCGTCGAAGTCCTGGGCGTAGAGATGCACCGCCACGCCGACCTGACGCAGGTTCGCGGCACAGGCGGCCCGCCGCGCCTGGTGCCGGGTCTGGGACAGAGCGGGAAGCAGAATCGAGAGCAACAGAGCCAGTAGCGCGATCACCACCAGCAGCTCGATGAGGCTGAAAGCGGCCGGTCCGTGGCGACCGCGGAGCCGGGCCCAGGCACGTCTGCATTCGATATGTGCATCCAAAGTGCTTACTCCTCAAGCGTTGAGCTCACATCCTCAACCGGTAGAGTCCGCGCCAGACGAACGTTGTCCAGATCCCAGAACCCGCCCGGCAAACCGGTCGAGCGAATGGCCACCCCAATGGGCTGCCCCGCCCAGGCGTCGTCTGCCTGCACCGGCGGCAAGTATGCGGAGAAATCGTTCAATCGCCTCGAAGGCAGCCCCGGAGCCTCGACGGTTCGCCGGGCGATATCGAGGATTTCGTCGGCGTCCCGGTAGAAAAGAACCAGTTCGAGGGTATCGACCGGGACCTCGGCCGAGGGCGGGAACCGCCCGGAGACGCCCACCGCCACGGTGAGCCGATAGCCCGAGCCTTCCTCGAAGACCGCCGCAAGGTCTTGTTCGATGCCGTTTCCCTGTTCCGAGCCCAGGAACGCCAACTGCTCTCCGTCGGCATTGAGCATCCGGTCCCAGGCGCCTTCGGGCATGTTGGCAAATACTCCGGTATTGGTGCTGCCGAGCGCGTCGACATCGAGCTCCGTCCACGCGTCCATGTAGGGCAGCACGGGGAAAGTGTTCGGTTCCACCACCGGTGTCTCGAACGAAGCGTTGGCAACCGGGACTGCCACGGGCATCGATTCGACGAGCCGGATGTTGTCGAGGTCCCAGAAGCCGCCGGCGACGCCGGTGGCGCGGAGGGCCACTCCGATGGTCTTGCCCGCCCAGGGATCGGCCGAGTTGACCGTGGGCAGATACGCCGAAAAGTCTTGCAGGTGCGTAGGGGACAGGTCCGTTGCCGGGACCGTCTGGCGCACGACGTCCACGGCGTTGGCGTTGTCAACGTAGTAGAGGACCAGTTCGAGGCTGTCGACCGGCTCGGTGGCCGATGGGGGGAATCTCCCTGAGACACCGACGGCGACGGTAAGCCGATAGTCGCAGCCGATTTTGTAGGTGGCCTGCAAATCCTGCTCCAGGGCGTTCCCCTGCTCCGAGCCCAGAAAGGCCAACTGGCTTCCGTCTGCGTTGACGACGTGGTCGTCGCTGTCTGCGGGCGTATTGGCGAAAACACCCGTGTTGGTGCTGCCGAGCATGTCCAGATCGACCTCGATCCATTGGTCCACGAGGGGCACAGCGGGAAAGGCGTTCGGGTCGACCGCCGGCGCTTCAAACGAGGCGTTTTCGATCGGGACTGGGACGGGCATCGATTCGATAAGTCGGACATTATCGAGATCCCAGAAGCCACCGGCGGCGCCGGCGGCGCGGATGGCCACTCCGATGGCCTTGTCCGCCCAGGGATCGGCCGAGTTGACGGTGGGCAGGTAAGCCGAGAAGTCTTGCAGGTGGGTCATGGAAAGCCCCGTCGCCGGGACCGTTTGGCTCACGATGTCCACGGCGTTGGCATCGTCAACGTAATAGAGGACCAGTTCGAGGGTATCGACAGGCTCCTGGGCCGAGGGAGGGAACCGGCCCGAGACGCCCACGGCCACGGTGAGGCGATAGTCGCAGCCGACCTTGTAGGTGGCCTGCAAATCCTGCTCCAGGGCGTTTCCATGCTCGGAGCCAAGGAAGGCCAACTGGCGTCCGTCGGCGTTGACGACGTGGTCGTCGCTGTCGGCGGGCGTATTGGCGAAAACACCGGTATTGGTGCTGCCGAGCATGTCCAGATCGACCTCGATCCACTCATCGACGAAGGGCACGGCGGGGAAAGCGTTCGGATCGACCTCCGGCACCTCGAATGAGGCGTTGGCAATGGGAATCGTCGCCGCCCACACGGGGCCGTCGGCCCAAACCCCCACCAGAATGAGTACGATCAAACACATGGCGCTGCGCAGCATAACACTCCTCCTCGAAAGGCAAGTGACCCGACAGTCACGGGCCACCCGCTCAGATTCATTGTTCCTGCCGGATGTACTGAGGCAACCGCCTCACTGTTCGCACCGTATTCTACCCATTTCCCGGCATCATGCAATGCTGCCGCACCAGCCATGTGCGACGTACGTCTCCAATGAACGTGTTGCTTACCTGTCGTTTTCGCTTACTCGATCACCAGCATCGCAAGCGTTTCCTGGTCCTTGACGTAGACTCGATTGCCGGCGATGACCGGATGGGCGTAGGTCGGCGTGTCGGCGACCTTGATTTTGGCCAGTTCTGCGTACTGCTCACTACTAGGTTTGAAGACGGTCAGTTCGGAATTACTGGGCAGGGCCAGCAGGCAGGAGCCGGCGTCGAGGATGGCCGTGAAGCCGCCGCGATCGCGCTGGGTCTGGTCGGTCCAGGCGGTTTGGCCGGTCCGAGCGTTGATGCAGAAGAGATTGCCTCTGTTGGACAGGCCGAAGAGCAGGCCGTCCTTGAGTACGGGTGTGTTGAATTGCACCGCTAAGTCCATGTTGCTCCAGAGTTTGCGGGCGGCGAAGCCGTCGCCCTGTTTTTCTATCTTCACGGCGTGCGTGCCTCGGGCGGCCCCGGTGTAGATGACTGTTTCCCCGTCGACGATCGGCGTAGCGGCGTTGTAGGCCCTCCGCGCAGGCGGAAACGGAACTTGCCATAGCAGCTTGCCGTCGGCGAGAGCGATCCCCACGATTCTCTTTTCCGTGGGCATCACGATCTGCCTTATGCCCGCGGCGGTCAGGAGGACGGGAGAGCCGTAATCGGGGCCTTCGGCGTCCCAGCGCCACTTCTCGTTGCCGCTGGCTAGGTCGTACGCGATAACGGCTCCATTATCCGGCCCGCCGAGATAGGCGATGACCGTGCCATCGACGATGATCGGGGACATGGAGGTGAAGAACCTGGGCACGATTTTGGGGAACGGGTCTTTGCGCCAGGCGAGTTTGCCCGTAGCGGCGTCCAGACAGGAGAGAACCCCGCCGACGCCGAGCGTGACGACCTTTCCCTGTGCGACCGCGGCCGAGCTTCTCGGTCCCGGGTGGCGGCGGGCGGCACCGGTCACGGCCTGCGCGGCGTACGTGTCCTTCCACTTCTCCTGGCCCGTGTCGGCATCCAGGCACAGGATGACTTCCTCATCGCCTTGCCGGGCGAAGACATAGAGCTTGCCTGCCACCAGCGCCGGCGTGGCGCAGCCCGTGCCCACCGTCACCTTCCACTTCTGCGTCAAAGCGGCGGGCCATTGCTGCGGCGCCGTGAATCCCGTCACCTTCCCGTCGCGATTGGGCCCGCGCCACTGAGGCCAATCCTGCCCCCAGGCGCAAGAGGCGATCATCACGACCGCGCAGCATGCCAGCACAACCTTCTTCCAGCTTGTGTCTTCCATGGCATGTACCTCCAGCAAAATCGGTGTCGTTGTATTCGGCCTGACTTCACGCACGTTGAATCGTATTCGTCTGCGATTACACGAGGTTCGACCTTGTCTGACACGGTTCGGCTCGCCTACGCCGGGTAGCCCACGGTCTGGGCGAAGAGCACGCGTTGCTCGGGGCGCAGCTTGAACTCCCTGGCGGCGTTCTCCTTGTCGCAGTTGTGGAACCAGGCGGCCAGGCCCTCGGAGGCGCAGAACAGGTAGACGTTTTGCGCTATAAGGCCCGTAGCGACGTAGTAATATGACTTCTGGACCTCGGGATCGCCGATGCGCCGGTCGGGCTGGCCCGGCCCCATGTCGTACCGGCTTCGGTCTACGACGTAGAAGATGTTGACCGGAGCGGTTCGAGCGGCGCGCCGGCCGGACCGCGCCCGCAAATCCCCCGCGACCACGGGCGTCAGGCGGTGCGCGCCTGCCTCCCAGCGCGGCCTCGCTGCGCTCGGCCGCAACCAAAAGAGTGAAGGTATCCTC
>CAYPZL010000286.1:0-5081 GCA_964415045.1 uncultured Pirellulales bacterium
CAAACCCAAACCGCCATCAAAAACTCAGATTTTTCACCCGCGCCGAAAGGACACACTTTTCCTATTACATGCCGACGCGTATCCTGTTCGGGTGCGGCAAGCTCAAAGAGCTGAGCACCACCCCCTTCGTGCCCGGGACCAAGGCACTGATCGTGATCGGGGCCTCCGGCGCTATGAGAAGGCACGGCTACCTCGACCGTGCGATCGAATACCTCAAGGCAAACAACGTCGATTCGGTGGTGTACGACAAGATTCAGCCGAATCCCGTCTCCGAGCACGTCGAGGAAGGCGCCGCGGTCGCGAAGGAGAACCAGTGCGATTTCGTCGTGGGCCTGGGCGGGGGCAGCACGATCGACTCGGCCAAGAGCATCGCCGTGATGGCCGTCAATCCGGGGGTGTACTGGGACTACATCCACGGCGGCTCCGGCAAAGGCAAGACGCCCGAAAACGGCGCCCTGCCCATCGTCGCCGTCACCACCACCGCCGGCACCGGAACCGAGGCCGACCCCTGGACCGTCATCACCAAAAGCGAAACCAACGAGAAGATCGGCTGGGGAAGTCCCTTTACGTTTCCGACGCTGTCTATCGTGGACCCGGAACTGATGCTCAGCGTGCCTCCGAAGCAGACCGCCTACACCGGCATGGATGCCTTCTTTCACTCCGTCGAATCCTACTTAGCCACCGTGAGCCAGCCGACCAGCGACCACCTCGCGCTCGAGGCTGTCGGCCTGATCACGAAGTACCTGCCAATCGCGGTCAAGGACGGCGCCAATCTGGAGGCACGCACGAAGCTGGCCTGGGCCAATACCGAGGCGGGCATCTGCGAGTCCCTGTCCTGCTGCATCTCCACCACTCCATGGAGCACGCTATCAGCGCCTTCTATCCCGACGTCGCGCACGGCGCGGGCCTGACAATGCTCTCGGTCTCCTACTTCAGCTACCTGGCCGAACGCCACCCGACCCGCTTCCCGGACCTGGCGCGGGCCATGGGTGAAGACATCGAGGGCCTCTCCGAGAAGGACCAGGCGCTGGCGTTCATCGCGGGCCTCAAGAAGCTCATCGCCAACGTCGGCCTGGAGCAGCACAAGCTCGGCGACTTCGGGATCAAGCGAGACGACATGTGCCGGTTCGCCGAGAACGCCTTCGACACGATGGGCAAACTGTTCGAACTGACGCCGATCGAATTGACTCTCGACGACGTGGAGGCCATCTACGCAGGCGCCTACGCATAAAAGCCTCCACGGCACCACGAGAACTGCAACGATATGCCGGGGCCTGCGTCAACGAGACACAGGCCCCAACTTCATGCCCGATCGGTGATGAACCGCCAATCGGGATGAGCCAGCGTGCCGAACTAAACTCCGGCCGCAAGCCGTCCCGGCCGTGGGCCTCACCGCAGGTACACGCATCCAACGTCACTGCGTCGCCGATTCGCTGTTTACGGCCGCACGTTGTGCACTCGCGCCGCCCCCCCCTGACGAGTCGTCTCTCGTCCCGGAGGACCGACGCGCGTTCCGCTCAACCGATACGCAAAAAGAGCTTACCCTTGCACGACCGCGCCATTAGGCAGGACAAATGCTCTACGAGCCGGTTCCACCTCCGTCTCCGCCGAGACGCTCAGTGTCCGCTCCGCCGGAAACGCTCCCGTCCGTTCCGTGTGCCACAGAGCGCACCTCTCACGCCCAACGCATCGTCTCACTCCGCGACGAGTGAAGCCGGCGTCCTGGAGAACAAAATTTCGCAGGTCCACACTATCGGTAAGTATACCATGCGACCGGCTGCCGGGTCAAGCCGAATTGCCGCGAAATTGCAGATTACGCTGCCCCTCCCGGCGTGAACGCGTGGCAATCCAGGGTCGCGGCGTACCCGCCAAGGCCGCTGCGAGTTGACTCGGCGGTCGGACATTTGCTATAATCCATCCACAGGTAACCTGCTTGCTTTTGGGTGGTTGCTCCAGAAAAGAGGGCGGTCTCCACGGCCAACATTTGCAACCGAGCAGAAAGGCGGAGTGTCCGATGAGAGTTTCGATGCTGATCCTCACCTATGTCCTTATCCTGGCCGGCGCGGCCGCAGACGGCTTCTCTCCCCCGGTCGCGGTCGCGCAGGGAGACGGTGTCGCCGTGCTCATCAACGAGGTGCTCGCCTCGAACAGCACGGTGGTTCCGGATCCACAGGGTGAGTACGACGACTGGCTCGAGTTGTACAACGCCGGTGCCGAAGCCGTCGACGTCGGAGGAATGTATCTGACCGATGACCCGGAGCTACCCACGAAGTGGCAGATACTGACGGACCGTCCCGTCCTGACGACGATTCCGCCGGATGGATATCTGCTGATCTGGGCCGACGGCGACACGCGCGACGAGCCCGGCCTGCACGCGAGCTTTCGCCTCAACGCAAACGGCGACGTTCTTGCCCTCTACGACGTCGACGGGCAGACTCTGATCGACAGCATCGAGTTCGACGAGCAGACGACCGACGTCACCTACGGACGCGACCCGGAATCGAATGACCAGTGGCGTTTCCTGGGGATTCCGACGCCGGCGGGTCCCAACGCCGGCGCCTACCTGGGCGTCGTCGCCGATACCAAGTTCAGTCACGACCGCGGCTTCTACGACGAGCCCTTCACCGTCACGATCACCACGCAGACGGAAGACGCCGTCATCTTTTACACCACCGACGGCAGTTCCCCCTTCGACGCCGGCCGGGACCGGCCCCAAGGCCTGGTATACACGGACCCCATCCCCGTCACGACCACGACGTGCCTCCGCGCGTTCGCCTACAAGGCCGGGTGGAAATCCACGAACGTGGACACGCAAACGTACATCTTCCTCGACGACGTCATCCGCCAGCCGGCGCGCCCGTCCGGGTGGCCGACGGACTGGGGACACACCGGCCAGGGCGACTATGAGATGGACCCCGAAGTCGTCGAAGATCCCCGGTACAGCGGGACCATCAAGGATGACCTGAAGGCCATCCCGACGTTGTCGCTCGCGACGGAGCGAGGCAACTGGTTCGGCAACCAGGGAATCTATCGACGAGGGGAGCTGGACGAGCGTCCGGCCTCGGCCGAGCTGATCTTTCCCGACGAGCGCGACGGCTTCCAAATCGACTGCGCCGTGATGATCGTCGGCGGCAGCAGCACCGGCCGGTGGAAGATGGACAAGCTCTCCATGAGGCTGAAATTCCAGGGGCAATACGGCGCGACCCGCCTGCGGTATCCCGTCTTCGGCGACGAGGCCACGGATGAATTCGACACCCTGGTGGTCGACGCCCGCATGAACAACAGTTGGGCCTACGGCGGTGGCGTCGGCGTCAGCCGCCCCGGAATGAACCAGCGTGATCTCGCCCAGTACACCCGGGACCAGTTCGCCTGCGACCTCCACAACGCCATGGGAGGCTGTTCGCCGCGCGGACGTCACGTCCACCTCTATCTCAACGGTCTGTACTGGGGGCTGTACTGGCTGCACGAGCGTCCCGACGAGCACTTCGCCGCTGCCTACTTCGGCGGCGCCGACGAGGACTACGACGTCCTCAAACACAATGCCGGAACTGCGGTAAACGGCACCACCGCCCGATACCGGGACATGCTCAACGCCGCCGACTCGCTCGAAGAGATTCAACGGCACCTCGACGTGCCCGACTTCATCGACTATATGTTGATGAACTACTTCATCGGCAACACCGACTGGGCCCATCAAAACTGGTACGCCTCGCGCAGCCGCACCGATCCGGACAGCCGCTGGCACTATCATAGCTGGGATGCCGAACATTCAATGGAGGGCCTCTATGACGACTCGACCCGCCGCAACAACAGCGGAGGGCCGACCCGCGTGCACTACGATTTAATGAACGATCCGGAATATCGCGTCTGCTTCGCCGACCGCGTGCACAGACATTTCTTCAACGGCGGCGTGTTGACCCCCGAAGGCGCGACCGCTCTCTACCAGATTCGGCTCGACGAAGTGGACCGCGCCGTGGTCGGGGAGTCGGCGCGATGGGGAGACAACCACCGTTCCGCGCCGTACACGCGCGACACCGACTGGATTCGCGAGCGTGACTACCTGCTCCACACTTACCTCGCTCGGCGCACCCAAATTGTGCTCGATCAGCTCAAATCGCGCGGCTGGTATCCCAACGTCAACGCGCCGAGTTTCTCCGTCAGCGGCGCGCCGCAGCACGGCGGATACACGGCCACCGGCGACACCCTATCCATGGCCAGCGGCAGCGGCACGATCTGGTACACCCTCGACGGCACCGAACCGCGAGTGCCGGGAAGCACGCCGGAACCGGGCGATGTGCTGACTCTCGTCGCCGAAAGCGCTCCGAAACGCGCCCTCATCCCTGCCGGCCCCATCGCCGAGGACTGGAGAAACGACGTCGATTTCGATGACGACGCCTGGCTCAGCGGCAGCGGCGGGGTCGGCTTTGAGCGAAGCACCGGATACGAGCAGTTCTTCGATATCGATGTTCGAGACCGAATGTACGGCGTCAACGCGTCATGCTACATCCGCATTCCGTTCAACCTGAGCGCCGCCGATCGCGCCGGCCTTACCGATTTGTCGTTGAAGGTGCGATACGACGACGGCTTCGTCGCCTACATCAACGGTGTCGAAGTCCAGCGGACCCTCTTCACGGGAACGCCCCAGTGGAATTCGTCGGCCGACGGCAGCCACTTCGACCTCGATGCGATCGAGTTCGCAACGTTCAACCTCAGCGCCCATATCAGCGCCCTGCGCGACGGCGCCAATTTGCTTGCCATCCACGGGCTCAACACGTCCACCACCAGCTCCGACTTTCTCATCTCGGCCGAACTGATCGGCGGCAAAGCTCTCGGGGGCAACCCCGTCGAGAGCGGCGTCTCCCCCACCGCTGCCCTGTACACGGGCCCCATCCCCCTCTCAGGAACCACTCACGTCAAGGCAAGGACGCTTAGCGGCGGCACATGGAGCGCTCTGAGCGAGGCGGTGTTTGCCGTGGGGCCGGTCGCCGAAAGTCTGCGGATCAGTGAGATTATGTATCATCCGGCTGATACCGGCAGTCCCGACGATCCGAATACCGAGTACGTCGAGCTGACCAACATCG
>CAYPZL010000287.1:0-5026 GCA_964415045.1 uncultured Pirellulales bacterium
ACGCAAGAAACTGAAATCCCTCTACCCCAAAATTAAAACTTGACAGAGCACTAGTGCTGTGTCACAACTTAGAATGAGGGTTGAGATGTCCCCTTCGTATTGGTATTCCAGTGCCTCTTGGCATGGTGAACCCCAAAATCAAGGTGTGACACAGCACTAGCCCCTGCAATCTGGATGTTACAATTGGCATGTCAATCTACAACGCAACGGGGATACGGCTAGCCCGACGATGAGTCAACGCGGTGTAATTGATCGATGTTGGCCAGGAACGACCGGACATATGGCCAATTCAGTTCGGCGATCAACTGTGCTCCGTATTCATTTGGATGTCCATCCCCGGGAATCGTGACCACGGAATAGTCCCCCTGTATTCGCTCCCGAAATTCCCCACTGCAATCGTAAAAAGCAATACGCTCTTCACGGAATATCTCCTCTGCCTTCGCCACAAAAGCTCGCGTCGGTTCCCTGTCGCCAGCGGCGGCGGGGCGATGGAAACCTGTACTGAGCACGAGTAGTCCGGCAGATCGCGCATCCGCGAGGACTTTCAATCTCCTGAACAGTGCGCTGCCGAGGGCCCGGGCCCTCGCCGGATCGTCGCCCACCGGTGACTTCAGTTCTGGCACTGCCTGTTCGGTCTGAGCGGGCCCAACGCCAGCTCTCAATCGCCATGCCCTAGAGAATCCAAACGCCGCCACGTTTCGTACGAGCTCGAAGAGATGGGAGTGTTCCAATAGCCAATTGTATCCGGGCATGCTGTTCAGGACCCGCTTGATGAGGCTGTCCTTCCTCACGCGAGTGACTTTTCTCAGACGCTGTGTCTCGGCGTCCACCAATACATACTTGGGCTCTCGCAGGCTCCTGCCTATGTCATCCGCGCTCAGAAAGACGATAACTCCGGCAGGCGAAAAGTCGTTGCCGTATTCCTCGAAGAATCGAACATAGTCGGACGTTCCCCAGCCGCCGTGTCCGCCGTTGAGCAGGAGGAAGTGATTCTTCCCGAACTCAGTATCGGCCATTCGTTGGAGATGCGAGATGAACGTATCGTCGTTATCCAACAGATGGCCCATGGCGAGTGAGTCGCCAAGACAAAGGATCCGGATGCCCTGTCTACCCTGGCCAAGATCTCGCAGGCCGGCACTGTCGAATCGGTAGTACACGACGCGTCCGGCGTATTGATGACGGGCCGTGTGATTCTTCTGATGCAAAAAGAGACCATTCCTATCCGTAGTTCGCCACGTGCCGCTCAAGTTCTGAGGGGCCGACACCCGCACCAACATCTCCGCCAGTAGTAGGGCGAATACGGTAGCAAGCGCCATCGCTGCAAGTCGGAGCACAGCGCCGCGAAACCAAGATCGCCTTCGCTTGCCATCTCTGAGGGTTGGGTCGGACGCTTTGGCAGACAATTGGCGTTGTGATTTATTGCGGCGGCGCGTAGTCTGCAATCTCGTCATCGATGGCATTCCTCCCAAATGGCGCGCGCTTCGATGGCTTCCAATTGATTGCTGGAAAGAACCAGCATATCGACTCTCCGAGACATGCCCGTTGCACAATCATCTTCGGGAGGCCCTTTCGGGGTCCGGTCTGTTTGCAATGGGGGTGCCGTCCGCCGAGCTTTGCACGATAGGTCGCGATCGACTACCAGAGCGTATAAATGAATGGTGCGGCGGCAGACCCGCTGAGCATTACCAGCAGACCCACCAACAGCATGATCAGGATGATCGGGGTTAACCACCACTTCTTGTTGTAGCGCAAAAAGTGCCAGAGTTCGCGCAGCAGTCCCAATTCGGCCTCTTCGGCGAGCTGCCCGAACTGGTCTTTTTCCTGGTCCCGATCTAGGTCCTGTTGCGCGGTTTGGTAGTGTTGCTCGTTCATGACAAAAACCCTGGTTGTCAGAATTGTCGGAAATAGCGGCTCACGTCCTCGGTCTGCCGGTACGGCCACCAATAGGTGCGGGCCGCCCGGTCAAACCGTCGGTGGAGCGGATCGCGGCCAGCCAGACGCATGGCCAGTCCAATTGGCGTGAACACTGAATAATAAACTGTCACTAGCACCAGGTGGGAGACTGTCCAGCCAATCGGCAGGGCCACGGCCATCCAGACGACATACACCAAGCGACCCAGCGGCGGCACGACCAGCCCCGCGACGGCCAACAGCAGCGCCCCGCCGACAATGGCCGCGGCCACCGCTGGCGATGTACCTTTGTACAGCAGCAGCGCGGCCATGAGCAAGCCGAGAAGAACGAGCCCGAGCAAGAACAGCCGCAGCTGCCGCTGATCCGGATTCCAGTTGATGTCCAACAGTGCCATGATGCTTGCAACCGTAGGGTGAAGCTCGGCCTATGGCGAGCGCCGGCCCACCCGTGCTGCTAGTCCAGTTGAAACTGCGCCAGATACATGTCGATTTCGTGTTCTTTTGCCTCGGGCTGCTCTTCCTTGAGCAGCACGAACCGTTCCAGCACCAGCACGTCCATGTTGGTGGCCGTGAAACAGCGGTAAGCGTGTTCGGGCGAACAGACGATCGGCTCGCCCCGCACGTTGAAGCTGGTGTTGATGATGACGGGCGAGCCGGTCTTCTGCTCGAATTTTTTCAACAGCCTGTAGTAGCGGGCGTGGCGATCGGCATCGACCGTCTGCACACGGGCCGAATAGTCGACGTGGGTGATCGCCGGTACCTCGGAGCGGAGGGCTTTCAGCTTGTCGATCCCTTTCAGCGCCACTTCGGTGCCGTTCAGCGGCCGGCGCTTCTCGTGGCGGACCGGCGCCACCAGCAGCATGTACGGGCTTTGTCCGCGAGGTCCCATCTCGAAAAACTCGTCAGCTCGCTCCTGAAGCACCGACGGGGCGAAGGGGCGGAACGATTCGCGGAACTTGATCTTCAGGTTCATGACCGACTGCATCTTCGAGCTGCGTGCATCGCCCAAAATACTGCGCGCCCCCAGCGCCCGCGGGCCGAACTCCATGCGGCCCTGCATCCAGCCGACCACCTTTTCCTGAGCAATGAGCGAGGCAACATAGTCGCACAGCTCGTCTTCGTCTTCGACAAAGCGGTAGCGGGCGCCGGTCCGGTTGAGAAACTGTTGGATCTCGGCCTCGGAAAAACGCGGGCCCAGATAGGAGCCCACCTGTTGGCTCAGCGGCTGCGCCATGCGCGGCTTGCCCAGCAGCTGGTGCCAGATGAACAGGGCGACGCCCAGCGCTCCGCCGGCATCACCAGCAGCTGGTTGAATCCAGATGTCCTGGAACGGCCCCTCACGCAAAATCCGCCCGTTGGCCACGCAGTTCAGCGCCACGCCGCCGGCCAGGCACAGGCGGTCCAGCCCCGTCTGCTGGTGCACGTGGCGGGCCATGCGCAACATGATCTCTTCGGTCACCACCTGGATCGAAGCGGCCAGGTCCATTTCCCGCTCGGTCAGCGGCGATTCCGGCCGCCGCGGCGGTCCGCCAAAAAGCCGCTCAAAGCGGCGCGAGGTCATCGTCAGTCCTTGGCAGTAATTGAAGTAGGACATGTCCATGCGGAAGGAGCCGTCCTCCCTCAAATCGATCAGCCTCTCCAGGATCACGTCCCGGTACTTCGGCTTGCCATACGGGGCCAGCCCCATCAGCTTGTACTCGCCCGAATTGACGCGAAAGCCACAGAAGTACGTGAAAGCGGAGTAGAGCAGCCCCAGCGAATGAGGAAAGTGCAGCTCGCCCAGTAGCGTGATCCGGTTGCCCTCGCCGCGGCCGAAGGTGGCAGTGGCCCACTCGCCCACGCCGTCGACCGTCAGCAGCGCCGCCTGTTCAAAAGGCGATGGGAAAAACGCACTGGCGGCGTGGGACTCGTGGTGCTCGGTGAAAACATATCGCTTCTTGTAGCGGCCGCCTAAGCCGTGGCTCAGCTCGCGCCGCATGTTCAGCTTCTGCTTCAGCCACACCGGCAGTCCTTTGAGGAACGAACGGAAGCCGGCCGGCGCCACGGCCAGGTACGTTTCCAACAGCCGCTCGAACATCAGCAGCGGCTTGTCGTAGAAGCCGACGTAGTCGAGCTGGTCGGCCGTCAGCCCGCCTTCGCGCAGGCAGTAATCGATAGCGTGCCGGGGAAACGAGGCATCGTGTTTCTTGCGCGTGAATCGCTCTTCTTGCGCGGCGGCCACAATTCGGCCGTCCACCACCAACGCCGCGGCAGAATCGTGATAGAAAGCGGAAATGCCGAGAATCCTTGTCATCAGAAGATCCTCACCGCGTTACGCAAGATACGAGCCTGTATAGCCATACTACGGCAGCGCTACCCAGTCATTTCGCCCCAGCCCAAAGGAGAGCACACTTGACATACGACGCCATCACTGCAATCGCCCGCCGAGGAGCGTTTCGGGTTATCCAGTTTCGGTCGCGCCCACGTTAGCCACCTCACGACCTGCGGCGTTACAAATTACCGGCGCCCCTGCGCTGGGCGGTCGTAGCCGTTGTGGCTACGATCCAACAGCGAATGGTAGACGTCTCTGCTACCGCGACTTCGGAGCGCCCGTCCTCGTCGCCCTCCAGGACCCGAAGGTCATAACTGGACTCCCGTAGAAGAGAGAAAAAGCCGCGTCTGTCTTTGCCGGCGAGACTGCTGTGAACCTCGATGAACAAAGTTGGTTGGAAAGTGCTCAAAACATGCCGCAGACCGCGAAGGACGTGGAACTCATAGCCTTCTACGTCAATCTTCACTGCGTCTGGAGGCGGTACCCCTTCGTGCTCCACGAGGGTGTCACCCGTCGTTGCGCTAACCGATATGATCGTACCTTGCCGCTGAGCTTCACCCGTGTTTACGCACCCAGTCGCATTATCTCGCACCTCAAAGGGGACAGATCCAATCGCGTCTCCCAATGCCTTGTTAATACAGATCACGTTCTGGTATGCGTTTGCAGCCATACTCTTCTGAAGGTAGGAGAAATTCGTCGGTTCAGGCTCGAACGCCACTACGCGGCCGTCTCTCCCCACCCATTTTGCCATGGGTGCTCGTATAAAATGATGTTGTGCGAATCGTAGGTTCTCGTTATGATCCG
>CAYPZL010000288.1:0-5016 GCA_964415045.1 uncultured Pirellulales bacterium
TTGAACAACTCCAAGCTACCGGATTCAACTCGCGATGTCTCTTCTATACTCGTGTTGCACTTACCATGTGAATTCGCGCAGTGTTTGTGTTCGGCCTGCCGTGTGCCTGCCTTTTCCAGCGGCCTGACACTGACTTTGACGTGAAAGTGTACCTGGCTGCGTTCCGTCTTCTGATGAAGCGGTATTTCGCTTTATCGGAGGCCGGCAAGTACGTTTGATGCCGGAAAGAATGGAAAAGCGAGTCGACCTGTGGTATGCTTTCCCATATGCTTGGTAATAGGGCATTTGCGGAGATTCAGCGCCGGACCCGGGAGGCCGTGGCTCACTATTGGGCTACGCGCACCGCCCAGCAGAATAAGCAGGCAGAGAGTGGCCGAACGGATCAGGGGCTGCGCAGCGCCGTTACCGGCGGAGCCCAAATGGATGGATTCATCGAGTTCTTCTCCGATCTCATTACGGATCCAGGTCTCTCTGCCGAGTGTCTTCACCGCAAGAGGCGACTGGAATTGCCCCGGTTCTTTCGTCCCACCAAGGAGTGGGATCTGCTTGTCGTCCGAGATGGAACCCTCATTGCGGCCATCGAGGCGAAATCCCAAGTCGGCCCGTCTTTCGGCAACAACTTCAACAACCGCACGGAAGAGGCGATGGGCAGTGCTTTAGACCTCTGGACCGCCTACCGAGAAGGGGCCTTCCGCAGTAGCCCGCAGCCTTTCCTGGGCTACTTCTTCATGTTGGAGGACTGCCCTGCGTCCCAGCGGCCTGTTAGAGTCAAGGAACCACACTTTCCCGTATTCCCGGAGTTTGCGGGCGCCTCCTATATGAAGCGCTATGAACTCTTTTGCCGGAAGCTCGTTCTCGAACGGCACTACAGCAGCACAGCCTTCATCACGTCAAATCGCGAGACGGGCTTGAAGGGGGATCACCAGACCCCCGCCGACGATATCTCTCTGGACCAGTTCGCGCGCTCGCTGGTCGCTCACGTTTCCAGCTTTCGATAATGCTTATGGCTAAGACTCGATATACACTCATTAACGGAGATGCAAGAGACCTGTCATATCTTCCAGACGAGTCCGTGCATCTGGTCGTGACATCTCCTCCGTATTGGAATCTCAAGCAGTACAACGATCACAAGGACCAGCTCGGTCACATCAACGATTACGAGCAGTTCCTTGACGAGTTGGAGAAAGTCTGGAGACATGTCTTTCGGACGCTCGTGCCTGGTGGTCGCCTTGTTGGCGTCGTTGGCGATGTCTGCGTATCCAGAAGGCGTTTCGGTCGACACCTGGTCTTTCCGCTCCACGCTGACATTTCCGTGCGCTGCCGAAAAATCGGCTTCGACAACCTCAATCCTATCATCTGGCACAAAATCGCCAACGCCTGCTACGAAGTTGCCAACGGATCGAAGTTTCTCGGTAAGCCGTACGAACCGAACGCGATCATCAAGAACGATATGGAATTCATCCTTATGCAGCGCAAGCCGGGCGGCTATCGTAAACCCAGCGCTGAGCAGAGACGGGAGAGTATGATCAAGAAGAAAGACTTCGATCAATGGTTCCAACAGATTTGGAACATTCCCGGCGCGTCAACCCGTAAGCACCCGGCCCCATTTCCGCTGGAACTGGCCAGCCGCCTTGTGCGCATGTTTTCGTTCACCGGCGACACGGTGCTTGACCCTTTCTGTGGCTCCGGAACCTCGATGATTGCCGCTATGCAGTGTGGGCGTAACAGCATTGGTGTCGAGATCGACCTCGATTACTCCAAAATGGCCGCCCGTCAACTCAAGGCCGAGAGCAGTGCTTTGTTTGTCGATGCTGAACTCGTTTTCGAAAGAGCCGTGATTGAGGGAACCATGTGCGTTGTCGAGGAAGCTCCTGACCTTGGTCATGTTCGCCCCGCGAGGTCGCGCCTCGAACACTCGGGGGCAATAGCGAAAGACAGTTAATGACTTATGCTGTTGCGGGGGCGCAGATAGCGGAGGTGCAACGGGCCGGCAGGATGGATGAAGATGGTGATTCAGTGGCCAAGTCCGTGCTGATCCGGCCTGGAGCGGATCGATGCGCCGCCATTGGGTTTGGATGCGCGGTCGGCCTGGCCGGCGCCGACTTTTTTTTGCGGAGGACGCCGGCGGCGCGGGGGAAGCCAACCATGCGGTTTTCCCGCTACTCGGGTATTACTTGAGGGCCCTGTATGCGTAGCCCTTGAGCATGAACTCGAAGTCCTCCCACTCGTCGTCATCGACCGGTGTTCTGTAAAAGCTGAAGGCATCCGGGTTGTGCAGGGCCTTGAGGTTCCATTCGATCAGTCCTCTGCCCTTCCAGCGTTGCATTTCGACGTGGCCGTCTGCGTACCCGAGCGTGCTGGCGTTGTCCCGGTGCCAGATTCCAAACGGGTCCACCCACTGCCTTGCGCTGGGATTCATGACCCAGGAATTCATGTTGTATCCGCGCTTGTCGCACTCGGCCAGGAAGGCATACTTGGTCGCCGGCTGGTCGATTTCGGTATACCGGGTACATTCATAAGCCCCAAAACCGCCGTTGGCCCCCAGTCCGGCCAGGCCGCCGGCGATGGAATACGTGCGAAATGCATAGAGGTGGTGCGGATTGTTTTTGCGCTTGTCCGACGGACAGCGATAGACATCGATCTCCTGGACGTAAGGCCACAACAGGCCCTGCATGATATATTCCTTCTTCTCCTCGACGGTGGAGTTTCCCATACCCGGAGGCATGACCACCCACGGCGCGACGCTATTCTTGTTGTAGTTCGGGCCCGGCGTGTGGCCGTGGACCAATTTGGCGTCGTTGGCGTCCTTGTACATGAGCCAGCCCAGCACCAGGGTCCGCACGTTGCTGCGACAGTGGAGACTGCGGGCCTGCTCCCTGGCAAGTTTCAGGGAAGGCATCAGGATGGCCATGAGCACGGCGATAACGGCAATGACGACCAGCAACTCGATCAGGGTAAACGCGTTACGTCTCATTTTCGTCGCTCCTTTTACCGTTGGTGTTGGTACCTTGGCTTCGGAGGCTCGACAGAGGCCGCAGAACGATGGTAGCGATGCAGTCCACCCTCTGTCAACCCACACAGGATGCCTGATTGGCGGTATCTGTTCCCCAATCGGGGGCTTCCCGTTCGCCTTCAAAGCCGGCGTTTCTGCACACTGCACTCTATAATACCACAAGAGGCGGGTGAATCTCAATATTTTCGGCCGTTATTTCTTCGTTGCCGTCGGGGTGAATTGCCCGACCGCCAGCGCCCAGTCCGAGGTCGAGCCCAGGTCGATGGTATGGACGCCGGCCGTCAGTTGGCCTCTGTCGATCTCGGCATAGTCGGCCCTGGCGTCCACCAGGACGACCGGTTGGCTGCCCGGCATACCGGCCAGATCGATCTTCACCGAGTCCGCATCTTCGACGAAGAAGATGAAGTGCTTCCTGTCGGCGGCCGCCAGGCAGTATCCGGTCGCTCCACCGACGCGCCCGTTGTCCGGCGACATGCTCAGTTTCAGCCGCCCGTCCTTCCAGAATTCCCGGTGCGTGCGAAATGCCTGCTTGAGCGAGTGGGGATGGTACCCGCAGGGTCCGCTCGGCTTGAACGGCCCGTACTGGTTAAACCGCTCGGAGAAGTGGCCGAAGAAACCGCCCATCCCTCCGGCCATGGTCTCCCACCAGATCAGGCGGCGGCAGCCGGTCTCGTTGAGCCTCTCCGGATCGCGGACGCTGTGCGGCCAGCATTTCCAGCGGTTGTAGGTGTGGCGTTCTTCATAGATGGAGGGTTTGTCCTTGTGGGCCTCCATGTCCTGCCTGATCTCCTGGTAATCGGCCGGTCCCTTGTCGGTGGTTTCGAGGTCGTAGGGGTTGCCTCCGAATCCGGCGTACGAGTTGGCGGTAAAGCTGTCGTCCGCCCATCCGCGCGACGTCAGGATGTGCGGCCAGCCCATCGTGCGGTTCATTTCGTCGGCCCACCAGGTCGTGGCCGCCTTGGCGCCGGGCATTTCGACCGTATCGAAGCCGAAGTTCATGCTCCATCCGGGTAGCGGCCCCAGTCGGGCGGCGATGTAGCGGATGAGCCGTCGATGCCTCTTGCCTTTGAAGCCGTCGCCGAGATGATTGGGCGTCTGCTTGCGGTCGTTGTCGCCCCAGGCCCAGATATGGGTGCGTCCGCCGCGCTGGTGGGCGTACCGGATGGCGAGTTCGAGCGTGTCGAACAGGGCCAAATCGGGTTGGTCCAGGTCGGGGTCGGCGCCGCCGGAGAAGTCGTTGATACTCAGAGCGCCCATCCGGAACCAACTGTAGAACACGGCGAAAAAGTAGATGTCAAAGCCGTTTTCGCAGGTGTTGTTCCAGTAGTCGCCGATGAGACCGGCCCGGCTCGGGTGCCCCAGGATCCTTGAGGGGTGCTCGTGCTGCTGCTCGTAGTCCTGCTGGTTCATGAACACCTGGTAGACGTATCCTTCCCGGTGGTCGATGTCTTCGGTCATGATGGCGTACTTGTTCCCGACGTGGGTCAGGAATCCTTTGATGCCGGGGTGGGCCCGCGGCGTGACGGCGATCGAGCCCGTGTGCCCGTCGAGGTCGGCGTCGCTGCTGGACGTCGAGAAAGTCCAGGCGCCGGTCCGCGTGCCCGTGAAGCGGAACTTCCATGTGTTTGCCCCGGCGTAGAACATCCCGGTTGTGCGCGTTTCTTTTTCGTGTCTAAAGGTGACCGTCGCCACGAGATCGAAAGGGTTCCCGGACCAGGTCGTGTTGGTCAAGCCATACTCCTGGCATTCCCACACGCGTGCCGAACGGCTGCCGAGATCGTTCGCGCCGGCTGTGTCGGCGAACATCGTCGCTGCCGTTGTGAGCAGGAGGCAGGATGTAAACCGCGCGGGCACGAGGAGGCGTTGACGCAGAGATGTACGTGTCATTTCACAGCTCCCTTTGGTCGAGATTCGTTATTTGGCTTCATCGAGATCATCCGCATGGGCCCAAGCCCATCCTATTCATGAAAGGCTGCCGGTTGTCAAGGACTATTCTCCATCGG
>CAYPZL010000289.1:0-4998 GCA_964415045.1 uncultured Pirellulales bacterium
GAGCCTTTTCAATTCTCACCGGCATAGCCGGTGGATTACAGATTTATGTTCAGAAGATGGTGCCACGTGATCTTTGAATTATGTTCGGAAGCGAATGTGCCGTCCCGTACGTAATCGCCTGCCTTGTCATGCACGTCCCTTATCAATCCGGCATCGAGCGCCAGGGCGGCGACAGTCGAGAGGTAACTTTTGGTAACGCTGAACGTCATATCCACCCGCTTCGTGTCACCCCATTCTGCCACGATATAGCCGTTCTTAATGACTATTCCGGCAGGCCCGCCCCGGTCTTTCGTCGGGCCGACAATCGTGTTGTCGGGTTCAAATGAATTCGAGATTGCGAGCCTCAGGTCTCTGGGAATGTCGACTTCATTTGCCAGGGCAAAATCGACCGCCTTCTGCAAAGAGTCGGCATCCATCCTCACGTCCTCGGGGCGGCGGGATTCCCATTCGCCTGTCGGGCCCG
The DNA here is from genome assembly GCA_964415045.1 of uncultured Pirellulales bacterium. Taxonomy (GTDB): domain Bacteria; phylum Planctomycetota; class Phycisphaerae; order Sedimentisphaerales; family Anaerobacaceae; genus CAYPZL01. Next base: position 464 of record CAYPZL010000289.1, read on the forward strand.
GATAATAGGCACCGTCCGATTGCGCGCGAAGCAGCCCGGGAACGAGCAGCAGGCCGATGAGCAGCGGCCACAAGGCTGACGAGAAATCAAGACCCCAAGGCAACCTTTTGGATTCAGGTAAACGCAGCTTGCGGAACATGATTCGAACCTCCAATTCCCGACACACTTGTCTTTTTCATTCATCTGCCAACGGGCGATTCTCGAAGAACGTCACAGTATGTTCATATAGACGGCGATGAAGCCGGCGAGGAGGACAAGCAGGAGGAAGCCGGCCCCGGAGATGGTGAGGGCGTGGCGCCGGTTGAATCCGTCGGCGAAGGGGTAAAAGGCGTGGCGGACGAAGCCGGGCCACTTGCAGGTCAGCAGACCCAGGAGTATCCACCAGAGGCCGGTGACGAGGACCGCCGTGCCGGCGGCGAATGGGATGAGGCCCATGTCGCTCACAAAGCGAATCCACTCTGCTTTATGTAGTTCTACACAGATTATCCCGGCGAGGAATGCAGGGCCGGCGAGAAGGGTGAGGGCAAAGGCGGCGCTGACGATGAGCAGCGTGGGATACAGCAGCCACTTCTGGGCGCCGAGATCTTCGTCGCTGGCAGCGGCCAGCGACGCGCGAGCGGTGATGAAGCTGGCGGCGAAGAAGACCACCTGGAGAGGGCTGACGAGAAACATGAGCACAAAGGCGATGAGCAGGAAGCCGAACGAGATGTAGGCGAGGCGCCAGTCCTCGGAATCGGTGTGGAGCTTGAGGATCAGCTTTCCCCACCAGCTCAGCGCTTCGGGGGGGACCCACTGGCGGGGGCTGCCGAGGCGGGCGAGGACGCCGTCCAGGGTGCTGGACGAGACGGGCTCAGGCGCGCCTTCGAGCTCGCGTTCGATGTGCTCGGTGATGTTCTGCTCCACCTCACTGCGGTCCAACGACTTGGACCAGCGCAGATACGATCTGACCTGTCGCAGGTAGTCGTCCAGGCCTTTTCTGGCATTCTCACTGAGTTCGACCATGACTATTCCTCCCGCTTGAGCTTGTCGGCGCCGGCCTTCATCTTGGTCCAGCAATCGTTCATGCGGGCCAGGATGTGGCGGCCTTTTTCGGAGACGGTGTAGTATTTTCGGGCCGGACCCTCGGTGGATTCCTCAATCGTGGTCTCGACGAAGCCCTCGCGTCGCAGGCGGCTGAGAATGGGGTAGACCGTGCCTTCGCTGACGACGAGGGCGTCGGTCTCTCGAAGCCTGCGGACGATATCGTAGCCGTAGAGGCGGGTGCCGTCGATGGCGTTGAGGATACACAGTTCCAGCATGCCTTTACGCAATTGGGTGGACCAGTTGTCGAAGAATCGATCGTTCATGCGGCGTACTATAGTGCAATGCAAGGTACCTGTCAATACAAATTACCAGAATTTGCGAAAAAATTTTTCGGCCGGCGGGGCAGGCCTGTGGCCAAAGAGAGCCCCCAAAGGTCAAACCTGCCACTTCGGTCCGGCAAGGCCGTACCTGCGCCGGTCGCTCGCGCCGGCATGAGGGAACGGTTGGCAACGGTTGCCGGCGTCGGTCACCTACTTGTCCGCCGGCCTGAGTTTTGCGATGAAGAAATCCGCGACGGAGCTGTACCGGGTCTTGGCGCCCGGATACCTGAGGTCGGCTTCGACGCCCAAGGAATCCATTTTCTCCTTGAGTTTGACGCCGAAGATCACGTGATGGACCTTCCATCCGCGTGCTCGGGCCGGATCGCCCGGCGCCGGGGCATCGGGGGCCATGCCGTAGCTCATGAAGATCGGCGGATCGTCTTTCGTGACGAGAGACAGGGCCGAAATGTCCTCGACGATTCGGTTCAGCTCCTCGTCGGTGACCTCGCCGAAGACCTCGACCCGGCCGCGGTGTGGTTCTCCATAGCCCGGAACCCACTTCTTCCACCAGGCAATATCCATGGTGGTCTGCCCTCCGTTGGTCGCCACGCACGCCAGCCGCGAGGACTCGCGTTTCAGCGGGTCGCTGCTCTGCGGGTCGGCCATCTCATCGTGGAACGCCAGCCACATGCAGATTTGCGCGCCGGCCGATCCGCCGAAGGCGCCGATACGCTTCTTGTCGATATTCCACCGACCCGCTCGGGAGCGGATGAACTGGAGGGCCCGCAGCGAGTCGCGATGTGCGGCCGGCAGGGGATGCTCGGGAACGAGCCGGTATTCGATCGCCGCGACGGAAATCCCCGCCGCCAGCAGTTCCTGCAGCGTCCTCTGATTCACGCTTGTCTTGCTTCCGCCCCGGAATCCGCCGCCATGAATATACAGGGCCAGCGGCGCCGGCTTATCGGACCGGGCCTGGTAGAAGTCCAGCACGTTTCGCTGGTGCGGGCCGTACCGGACGTCGGCCATCGTCGGCTGGACCGCCTGTTTCCGCGGCGTCCTTGTCCCGCTGCGGGCCGGCCTCTTCGCTGCATCGCGATTTCTCGTTTGCCCGCAGAGCAGCGAGCAGGAAGCCAGGAGGATCAGAAGCCCTACGCCGTTTCTTCTTGAAATGTGCATTCTTGACCCCTTCCACAAATTGCAGCGTTTATCGAGTGAATCGTGCCGTTTCGTGACGCATTCTCATAACGCTCTTTCCAGAAAGAAGTTAGAGTTAAGCAGGTTTTGGAAAGCGGCTCTTTTTGACGCAATCGGCTCCTCGGGTGCCCGCTGGACAGGGCTTGGCTCTTGGGGCGATTGGTGAAGATGTACGTTGTACCTGTCATGACGTGCCCTTGTCGGCGTTCCATGCCATCCCGGTCCAATAGTTGTACAATTATCATATGTCGCTTTCACGCCGGCGTCAAGCAGGAACTGGCGGAAAGATGGAAGTCCTATTTCCATCCTGGGGGGTTGGGTGGTATAATAAGTTCAGTGCGGCCGGGTCTCGGTAAACCGGCGCAGCCTTCGCCGTTGCATGTTTGGAGGTAGGGTCCTGAGGTGCAATACGTGTAACGCCTTTTTCCCTCGGAGCGAGGGCTCCAGGGCTCGTCATTCCTGTGTATGCCCCCAAGGGGGAGTGCGTGCGTGCAGGACAAGGCCGGCTCACGGGCTGCAGCACGGACACGCGGGCCGGGACGGAGGCGGCATGGCTCGGCCATGGTCGCTCCCCAGTGTACGAAACGCTTCGGTGTGTGACCGGAGATGATTGTCGCAACGTGGTAGTTAGAAGGAGGATCGTTATGATTCAAAGACTGCTCTACTTGTTTTCCCTTATGTGCCTGCTGACGCTTGTCAGTACGGCGCAGGCCGATCTGGCGGAATGGGAGGCGGCGATCGATGCGGCCGACCCGCTGCACTGGTACAAGTTCAACGAGGCTTCCGGAACCGACTGCATCGATTCCGGAAGCGCAGGCCTGAACGGCGTCTATAACGGCGTGATTCTGAATCAGCCGGGACTCTTCGGTCTCGGGACCGCGGTGGAGTTCGACAGGAGCGGCGCCAACCTTGTTGATTTCGCGGGGGCGACGGATCTTCCGGGCCCGTGGACGGTGGAGTATGTCGTCAAGACGACCAAGGCGCCCGCCGGCAACGATGCTCAAGCCCTGCACGACGGAGCCAGCACCTCGGTCCGTCTGGCCGGCTGGACCGACCTGGGCGAGGCGGGCTTCACCCAGTACGGAGTGGCCGACTACCGATTCACACCGGCCGCCGGGCTGACGCTGGAGGACCTGATCATTCCGCAGGACCAGTGGATGCACCTGGTATGGCGAAACGACGGCGCCGGTGGCACACAACTGTTCATCAACGGTCAAGTAGTGGGAACCAGCTCGGACAGCATCGATCTGGGTCGCGTGAGGATTGGTGCCCATACTGGAGACATGTTCCAGGGCGTTCTGGACGAGGCGGTTGTCTTCGACGAGGCTCTCTCCGATGCCGATATTGCCGCTCACGCGGCCGTGGCGCTGTCGATCAAGCGGGCGAGTAGTCCGCAGCCGCGTAACGAGGCCATGCTCACCGCCACGTCGGCGCAGCTCGGTTGGGCCCCCGGAGCACGCGCTACCTCGTACGACGTCTATTTCGGCGAGAGTTTCGACGAAATCGATCAGGCGACCCCCGAGAGCGACGCATTTCTGGGCAACCAGACGGCGGTCGAGCTGGAGATCGTCGACCTGACCCCGGGCGCGACCTACTACTGGCGCGTCGACGCCATCAACGAGACGGACCCTGAAAGCCCGTGGAAGGGTGAGGTCTGGAGCTTCTGGGTGCAGCCCGACATTGCGTGGGCCCCGACGCCTGCGGACGGAGTGTCCTACATTGACCCCGACCAGGATTTGACGTGGGAGAAGGGGCTCGGTGCCTTGTTCCATACGGTGTTCTTCGGCGAGAGCTTCGATGAGGTCAACGATGCCGTCGACGGCGGTTTCATGACGGCCGAGGCGATCTACGATCCCGCCACGCTGGAATTGGGCAAGACGTACTACTGGCGGGTGGATGAGTTTGCTGCGACCGGCACGCATAAGGGCCAGGTCTGGAGCTTTACCACGCTGCCCGAGATTCCCGTCACCGACGAGAGCCTGCTGGCCTGGTGGACGC
>CAYPZL010000290.1:0-4843 GCA_964415045.1 uncultured Pirellulales bacterium
CAACGATTTCCTTGAAGAATATAAGCCTAATCTCCATTTTGCAAAACTCTACTAAGGATCTGGGCATCGCACGTCCCTTCCGGTGCGGTACCGACTTCTACTTCTCTGCCCAGATGCTTCACTTCGTTCAGCATGACAACCCTCTTATAAGCTGAGACAAAGCACCAGGTGAACTTTTTGACATCCGGCGCACCTATCTGTACGAAAGGACTGGAATGAAGCCGGACGGGAAACTCGTCGCACATGTGCTCATTACGGGCGCAGTTGCACAGCCGTGGACTGGCCTGCACAGCCGTCCTCGGGCAGATTGATCGTCAACCCCGTCTGGTCCCTGGCAGCGTTGTATTGAGCGCCGGAGCCGTGGTATTTGCCCGAGAGCCGCACCTTGATTGCCTCCTGGCGATGGGTAGGGTCGGCCACGTGCAGACGAGCGGGCGCGGCGGTCTCGTCGAACATCACGAGACACGGCACGTCGACTTCGATGGTCCGACCGTCGCCCCAAGCCAACCGGCCCGGCTCGAAGAATGCCACCTGCACCTTTCTGCCGTCTGCACTCGCGACCGCCTGAAGAGAGGGCGTTTGCGCCAGAACGGTTAGACGGGGAGCCTCAGAGAAGGACCGCACATCTTCCACGGAGACATCCGGAAGGACGGCGTAGGCATACCGTGCGTCGGTCGGTTTGAGTCCATGATCGATCCAGAGACTGAACACATCTCTTTCGACGGTGGCGGCCGACTCGCGGCGGTGAATCGCGTGCCAGTTCCCGCTCTGCGTCACTGCTCCGGCGGTCGCCGTTTGGGGCTTGAGGAGCACGTATCCGATACCGTCGTGGTGGACCCAATCGAGCCGGACGGTGAAGCGTTCTCCCCTGGACAGCTCACGCGTCTGTCTTCCGGCCGAGATCGTGACGGGGCCGTTGAGAACGCACTGGTTCACCGAGGTCAACACGGCCCCAGGATCGTCGCAGTGGATGCCGGCTCCGAGACACACCACCGCATCATCAATGAAGAACCACGCCTTGCGCGCGTGCAGGCTGCCTCGAATGTACTCCATGGCTGTCACGCCCTCGGTCCCGTCGGATACACCACCGACGAAGTCGCTCTTTCCCCGGCAGCGCGTCGAATTGGGCACCAGCGATTGCGCGTTTTGGAGGCACGTCGTGCCGGGCAGTCTGCGCCAATCCCACACGGGAAAGAGGTCCTCGTACTCGGCGCCGGTCCGGTAGAAGTACGTGACGCCGTCTCCGAGGTGCAATCCCATCATGTTCTCACTGTTGCAGGTTTCGGCGCCGATGACACGCGTAGAGGACATTTTCACCGAGGCGTACCACGCCGGACGCCGATGGATGGTGATGTCGGATCGCCAGAAGTGCCTGTGCCCGGTCAGCGTGTTGGCGCCGCCCGGCCGATTCGACACGAGAATGTCCCGGTAGGTATCGGCATGATCGGGATCGACCTTCGTAATCAGCTCCAGTTGGCCCACGATGCCTCTGCCCTTGCTGGCCTGGCATCCGGGGAAGATCTGTCGGCCGCAGCCGCTGATATCCATCCGCCCGCGCCACAGGACCCAAGCCGAGCCTTCCGAAAGATAGCGGCTTAGAATCGTGACCTGGTCGGCATCAAGGGCATAGCTCGTTCCGCGAAAGATGCTGGCCCACTTGATCATGTCGCCCCCGAAGGACGCGCCGTAGTTGCCCCACTGCTGCTGGGGACCGTGCTGGTGAAAGGAATAGTCGGGCTGGACCCCCTCGGCCGTGGTGATACGCAGCTCCTCAAAGATCTTATCCCTGGCCCGGGAGACCAAATCCCTATCGTCCGTCAACACCCCCTTCATCAACGCAATGCCCGCCAGCCAGACTTTGTTCTGGCCCGTCATGCCCATCTTACTGCGAGTCAGGACGCGTTTGATGGTGGCGTCGCACAAGTCGGAGGGCAGCTCGTCTCCCATCAACAGCAGGATCGGGGCCACGGTCATTGGTACGCCGATCTGCGGATACCACCAGTTCGGATTGACGTAGTCCTTTTGCGTCCAGTGGGCCAGCGCCTTTATGACGGCGGCCCGCAACGACGCATCGCCGGCCAGCGGATGGCCGGGCTTCTTGTACGCCTGCGCCATGGCCAGCGTTCGCGAGAGGTGCCGGTAGGTTCGCCAGCCGCCGCGGGTCCTGTCGGCGTAATCCACGTCCGGCCACGAACCGTCGTGCCGCAAGGTTCGCACGTACGCCTGGACGGTGGCGCGAGCGGGCGCGCCGCGCGTATACCACTCGACCGTGTTGGCTCGCAATCTGGTCAGGTCGTCCGCGCCACCGGCCTGGCCTGCCGCCCAGCCGGGTACCGAAAGAAACACGAAGACAACTGCACCAATCAATACGCTGCGTCTTTGCATAGAAGGCCCCTTCTCACATGGATGCCGCAAGCGCCCGGCCCAAGCTCTACGTCGGACTGACATTTGACAAAAATTCCATGACCCTGCATAATTTCCTCGTATTGTGCCGTACTTTGCCCGGCCGGTCAATTGCGACCGTCGGGGACAGCGTCGCCTTGAACTGGAGGTCACGAGAGATGTTGAGATACTTCATCGCCGGCAACCTGTGGATGCTCGTGGGCATTCTGCTGCTCATCGGGCGAGAGGCCTGGCGCACCGGGCCCGTCCGCTACGGATTCCTCGGCGTCGGCTCGCTCAGCGCCACCGTGTACAATCTGGTCGTGGCGTTCTGCGTGATTGCCGCCGCCATCTTCTTCCTTCTGGCATGGAAAACCCAACCGAAACAATGAATCGAGGGACCACTATGGACAGGCGCACATTCCTGAGGCTGGCGACCGCCGGCGTCGCCACGACACTCGTACCGACATTCGCAGAACCGGGGCAGGCCGGCGCAGGCAATCGGCCCAACGTTCTCTTCATCGCCATCGACGATCTGAACGACTGGATCGGCTGTCTCGGGGGCCACCCGGACGTGAAGACCCCGAACCTGGATCGCCTGGCCAGTCGCGGCGTGCTCTTTACCAACGCGCACTGCTCGGCGCCGGCGTGCAACCCCTCGCGAGCCAGCCTGATGACGGGCATCCTGCCCTCGACCTCCGGCGTGTACCACAATCCCGATCCGTGGCGGAAGTCACCCGTGTTGAAGAATGCCGTGACGATCCCGCAGCATTTCATGGCCCACGGCTATCGCGCCGTCGGCGGCGGGAAAATCTATCACGGCGCCTTTCCTGATCCGCCCTCGTGGCAGGAGTATTTCCCGTCGCAGAAGAAGAACAAGCCCGACGACCCGGTGCCCGAAGGCCGGCCGCTCAACGGCATTCCCCGGACCGCCCATTTCGATTGGGGTCCCGTCCCGGTCGAGGACGAGGCCATGGGCGACTGGAAGGTCGCCGACTGGGCCATCGGCGAGCTGAAAAAGAAACACGACAAGCCCTTCTTCCTCGGCTGCGGATTCTATCGGCCGCACCTGCCCTGGTACGTCCCGCAGAAATACTTCGACATGTATCCGGCCGACAAGGTAACCTTACCGAACGTCAAGGACGACGACCTCGACGACGTCCCGGCGCTGGGCAAGAAGATGGCCAAGCCCGACGGCGACCACCGCAAAGTCCTTCAGCACAAGCAATGGCGCAAGGCGGTCCAGGGCTACCTGGCCTCGATCAGCTTCGTCGATACGTGCGTCGGCCGCGTCGTCGACGCCTTCGACGACAGCGATTACAAGGACAATACGATCGTCGTGCTCTGGAGCGACCACGGCTGGCACCTCGGCGAGAAGCTCCACTGGCGCAAGTTCTCGCTCTGGGAGGAGGCCACGCACAACATTCTGATGGTCGTCGCGCCGGGCGTGACAAAGCCACAACAGCGCTGCTCCCGCCCGGTCACCATGCTGGACATCTACCCGACGCTGATCGAGCTGTGCGACCTGAGAGAGAAACCCGAGCTCCAGGGGCGTAGTCTCGTGCCGCTGCTCAAGAATCCCCAGGCTGCGTGGGATCGACCCGCACTGACTACGCACGGACGCAACAACCATTCGTTGCGCACGGAGCGCTGGCGCTACATCCGCTACAGCGACGGGACCGAGGAACTCTACGACCACGAGAAAGACGAGATGGAATGGCGCAACCTCGCCTCCGACCCGGAATTCGCCGACGTCAAGAAACACCTGGCCCGCTGGCTGCCGAAAGACAACGTCCCCGAAATCCCCCGACCCGGGCGCAAGAGGTAACAAAAAAACCGATCAAAACAACTGCGAAAGACCGTCCGACGCAGGCACAGTTACACGCTGCCGAACCGGGTGAGCCTCGCGTTCTATGGGCAGCCGGCAGCGCTTGATTGCGCCTCACTCGTGCCCCTGCTCGCCGCGGTCCAGCCAATGCTTCAGCAGTATCGCCAAATCGGCGAAATCAACCCGGCAATCGCCGTTGAGGTCGCCGGCAATGACCGTTTCGCAGACCGGCTCACCAAAGTACGACTTGCTGGCCTCGGCCGTCCCGCCGTAGGCGCCCATGTTGACGATGCCGCCGTTCGGGAACGGCTCGTAGGCGATGGGACTGTTGGGATCACCCCCATCGATGCACGGGCTGGTCACGTCGTCCTGGATCCAGCTCTTACTTTCCAGGTCCCACCGTCCGCCCTGGCTTTTCAGATGATAGTCCCACGGGGCAATCGCTGGCGGTCCGCCAAGGCTTCGTATGGGCCGACCTGGAGTCTCATTGGGGGGATCTGAGTGGTAGGGATTAGCGAAGAACTATCCATCAGTGATAGCTTGCCCAGCGAGAAATGCACACCTCCTCCCCACCGTGAATCGTGTCATTTCGGCAAGCGTGCATGAAGTAGGATTTTTTTGGTGGTATTGTCA
>CAYPZL010000291.1:0-4670 GCA_964415045.1 uncultured Pirellulales bacterium
CCACTGCCGCTTGACAACTTCGTCAAAAACTTAACGATGTTTGAGGTTAGTAGTAAAGAGTTGTGTCTTGTGCATGGCACATGGCAAGTCGGAGTCAGCACAGATGAGAGGGAGAAGTGATAGTACGCGCCAGGTTTTCGACGCCTGTCGAGCGTGGTTTTCGGGGCGGTTCCTTGGCGTGTCCGTCTGTGGTTGTGTTACGGCGAACAACGGAGGCGGTACAATTGCGGTCCGAACGTCAATCACGATCGCCACGGGGGCCGTGGCAAGCTGGGAGGAATTGCAATGCAGCGACGCGATGCACTGAAAGCCATGGGGGCTGCGTTTCTCGCTTCGGCGGGGTCTTCGCTTCTTCGGGGCGAGCCGCCCAAACCGGCCGGCTGGCGCACGGCGTTCGGCCTCAACGGCTTTGCCTCCTCGTCCCGGAAGTACAACCAGGTCTTTCCCATCTGGGAGGTCCTCGACTTCGCGGCGCGGATGGGATTCGATGGGATCGAGCTGCACGCCACGTGGCCGATGGGCGGCTATCCGAAACCCGACGAAACGAAGCGCATCGCCGCCTTGAAGCGCCTCTACGACGCCTACGGCCTGCAGGTCTTCTCGATCCAGACCGGGGCCGGCGGTGCGTTCGCACCCGAGGCGTCCCAGAGGAAACGATGGCTGGCGGAGTTTCGCGACCAGGCCCGCTTCGCCCGCGCGGTCGGCTGCGACTGTATCGGCATGTGGCCGGGAGGCGGCTTGCGAGGCCAGACAATCGACGAGGCGATCGAGCGGCTCGGCGCCTCGTTTCGCGAAGCCGCCAACATCGCCGGCGACCTGGACCTGATTGGCGCCTTCGAGATCGAGCCGGTCTTCGTTTTCAACACGGAAGACCATCTCCGCCGCATCCTGGAGGCTGCGGATCATCCCGCCCTCAAGACAATCTACGACCCCAGCCATTTCGATCTGATGAACGGATCGACCGGCCGGCCCCACGAGATGCTCAAGCGGATCGGCGTCCAAAACATCGGCTACGCACACTTCACCGACACCGACGGCACGCGTCGCGACAACGGCACGTCGAAACACCTGCCCTGCGGCGACGGACACATCGACGTGCAGGCGTCACTGGCAACGCTGTGGCGTGGAGGCTTCCGCGGCTGGATGAATATCGACGCCTGGGAGATACCCGACCCCTACGACGCCTGCCGCAAAGGCAAGCGCGCCTTCGACCGCTTCCTCGCGGCCCGGTAATCCGGTCCGGGAAAATTCACACGCGCCCGGCGCCGGCGGTATCCCGGATACGACCTACTTTCCGAGCAGCTCGTCGGCCACGGCATCGGCGTCGTAGACCTTTCGCAGGGCCTCGATGACGGCCTGACAATTGACCGAGACGGCGCGGGCCCGGACGTCCGTGTAGGCGAAATCGAGCACGAGCGACTGGATGTTTCCGTCGAAGATGACGCCGACGAACTGGCCCTGGCGGTTGACGACGGGACTGCCCGAATTGCCCCCGATGATGTCGGCGGTGGAGACGAAGTTCAGCGGCGTATCCAGGTCCAGCCGGTCCTTGCGGTCGAGCCAGCGCTGCGGCAGGTCGAACGGAGGCTGGTATTCGTGTGCGGCCGCCCGCTCGTAGAGGCCAGTGAAGGTCGTCTGGAACGGAATCGAGCGACCGTTTTCCTCGTAGCCTTTCACCGTGCCGAACGCCAGGCGCAGCGTGAAGGTCGCATCCGGATAAGGCGTGCTCTTCTCGAGTGCCAGGCGGGCCTGGGTGATCTTTGCATGGGCCTGCCGTTTGATCTCATCCTGGGTCTCGACGACTTTGCGCACCGCCCGCGACGGCGGGTCGATCAGCCTGGCCAGCTCGATCATCGGATCGCGCGCCGCCTGTACCTCGGCCGGCGTTGCCGCGTAGAGCTTCTTGCGAAACTCCACGTCCTGCAGTTTCGTGCCAGCGATCAGCTCCGCCGCCCTCTCTCGCGGCGACTTGCCCGTCAGCACTTTTTGCACCAGCGGGTCGGAACTGCCGAACTGCTGGACCAGCCACGTCAGAGAGTTGGCGAGCTTGAGCTGCTCGAAATCGTCGTAGATGGGTTCCCGGGAAAAGAGCTGAAATTCGAGCGATTCAAGGTTCGAGTCGCGAAACTCACGCAGGCGCTCGCCGCCGGGCTTTCCCTTTTCCTCCACGGCCCGAAGAATTGTACGCGCGATGTTGAACAAGATGCTGTGGAAGCCGTTGGCGCCTTCCAGGAGGCGGTACTGCAGCGCATTTTGCGCGATGATTTGCTGTGCTTCGGCGATGCGGTCCCAGGCGGGCACGATCTCCCGGGCCTGGGGCGACCGCGCGGCGGCGGCGCGCAACCGCTCCTCGGCGGTGCGCTTGCGTTCTACGATCGCCGGGTCGAGCAGGCCGGCAAACATGCCCTCTCGCGCCTTGCGGCTGTTTTGTACGCCGAACAGAAGATCGCGGGCCCGGCGGGCGTTTTCCCGGTCTTCCGAGCTGTAGACCGAAAGAGCCACTTCCAGGTTGTACAGTCGCTGCAGGACGTAGGGGAACTGCCGGTCGCGCAGATAATCCAGCTCGGCCATCGTCAACTGCCGGCTCGTATGTCCCGGGTGGCCCGAGACGAACACGAGCTCGCCATCGCTGACCCCGTCCGTGCTCCACGTCAGATAGTGTTCCACTTTCGCTGGCCGGTCGTTCTCGTAGGCTCGGAACAGGCAAACGTCCAGATCGTAACGCGGGTACTCGAAATTGTCCGGATCGCCCCCGAAGAAGGCCGCCTGCTGCTCGGGCGCGAAGACCAAACGAACGTCGGTGTATTTCTTGAAGCGGTACAGGTGGTACTTGCCGCCCTGGTAGAGAGTGACCACGTCGCTGCGCAGGCCCGTCTTCTCCAGCGATTCCTTCTCGATCTCGGCCATGATCGCCCGGCGGGCCAGGAACGCTTCTTCGGCCGTCATGTCGCTGCGGACGGCGGCATTCACGCGGGCCGTAACGTCCTCGATGCTCATCAGAACGTTAAGCTCCAGGTCCAGGCAGCGCTTCTCCTGCGAACGCGATCGCGCCAGGAACCCGTCGCGAAGATAATTGTGCTGCTCGTCGCTGAACTTGTGCAACGCGTCGGCGCCCACGTGATGGTTCGAGAGGATCAGGCCGTCGGCGGAGACGAACGACCCGGAGCCGCCGCTGTTGAACCGCACCGACGACTTCTGCAGGTGCTCCAGCCAGGCGTCCGTCGGCTCGAAGCCATATTTCTCTTTCAACAGCCGACGAGGCGGATCGTTGTAGAGCCACATACCCTCGTCCGACATTGCGGGAACGCTGTTTGCCATCACTATCACCACCACTGTCAGCAGTTGTACCGTTGTCTTCATAGCATAACCCTCTGTCGATCACTATACGCGTCCCGACTATACCCCCGAGCCCGCGCGAATTCCAGCACTAACAGACAGCCGTTTCGTTCAGGATGACAATGCTCTTCGCGCCTCGGGGGGGGCAGTGTTGGCTCAGGTTTGTTTCCAGGAGATGGGGCGGATCTCCTTGATTTTGGACTCGTCGAGTTCGATGCCGAAGCCGGGGCGGTTCGGCAGTTCGAGGATTCCGTTGACCGGTCGCGGCTGGTGCTTTTCAAACTGGTAGTAGTTGCGCATCTTCTGGATCAGGTACTCCACGAGCGGGCAGGTTTCTATCGGCCGGCTGGCGACGACGTGCATCGCGGCGTGGAGGCTGTGCCCGTGGGGGATGACGTTGACGCCGTGGACGGAGGCGAGCGTGCAGATCTTGACCAGCTCGCTGACGCCGCCGCACCACTCCGGGTCGGCCTGCACGACCATGATCGCGTCGGCACTGAGGAACTTATGCACGTCCCAGCGCCCGTAGAAATGCTCGCCCGTGGCCACGGGGATCGAGGTCTTGCGCGACAGCTCGATGAAGGCGTCGAGGTTGGCGCTCTGGAACGGCTCCTCGATCCAGCGTGGGTTGTACTGCTCGGCCCGCCGGGCCCAGGCCAGCGCGTACTGGAGATCCCACTGCCAGAACGCGTCGAACATCAGGTCCACGTCGTCGCCGACGGCCTCGCGCAGCAGGCGTACGACCTTGACGTCCTCGGCGACGCCCTCGGGTCCGTGGCTCGGGCCGCGGTCGCGCACGAACCATTTCTGGTGTCGATAGCCCTGCTCCTTGAGTTCGCGGGCTTTGGCCTGCAACGCGTCCGGCTCCTGCGAGAAGCCCAGGCAACTGGCGTAGGCCCGCACCTTGTGGCGCGACCCGCCGAGGAGCCGATAGACCGGCAGGCCCAGCAGCCGCCCGCGCAGGTCCCACAGGGCGTTATCCACGGCACTGAGGGCCATGAGGTAGTGGCTGCCGCGCGAATGCCGGCTGGCGCGGAACATCCGGTCCCAGTACGCTTCGCAGGCCAGCGGGTCCGCGCCGACCAGGCCGCGTCGGAAGAACCGGTCGACCAGCAGCGCCGCCTCACCGTCGATGGGGCCATAGAGGCCTTCGGTCCCCGCGTCGGTATGGAGCCTGAGGTACAGGGCCTTGCGATTGTTCTTGCCCGTGATCTGAAGGATCTCAACGTTGGTGACTTTCACCTCGGCCCGCCTCGCAGCCGCTCCGGCCTGCCCGCGGCCTGCTAGTACCGCATTTCATAAGTACTGCGACTATGTAAAGGTCTGTGGCTGGC
>CAYPZL010000292.1:0-4644 GCA_964415045.1 uncultured Pirellulales bacterium
CAAAATCCTCGGCATCCATGAAACCAAGTACGCTTTAGTCGGATGAACCAGACATAAGCCGGACGGCTATCAGGGAGGCGCGAAAACTCCTGGGCGACTCAGTCCGAGCGGGCAATCTCGAACAACAAGAGAACTGGCGAGATACGTTTGAGGTGGCGTGTATGTAGGCGACGATTGAGCATGTTGCCGACCCAGGGCGCCTTCTCCGGGCGGTTTGCCGTAGCTTGAAGCCTGGCGGGATTCTATTTCTTGACACCGGCATTGCGGGTGACTTGTGCGACAGGCTGGCGCCGGGAACCACGCAATGGTATTGTGCACCGGAACACCTCTGGGTGTTTTCCGCCGCGGGCCTGAGGAGGGTGCTGGAACAGAGCGGACTGTCGATCGTCGCCACCGACCGTTGTTTCGAGCGATCGGCTCCCCGGAAGATCCTTCACTATGTTCGTAACTTGTTGGCCAGCGCCGCTGGCTTTGCGTTTTGGCGGTCCTTACTCGGCAGGGCCGCTTTTGGCAGCCTGAGACTTGACGCCAAGCTTCCGTACGGCAACCTGGTGTCCGTGGTCGCGCGAAGAGGCGCTTAGTGGGACTGTCGGTGGTCATATTGACGTTCAACGAGGAGCGCAATATCTGCGCCTGCCTCCAATCGGTCTCCTGGTGTGACGACGTGTTGGTCCTCGACTCGTACAGCACGGATCGTACCGAGGCCATCGCGCGGGCAATGGGCGCAAGGTTTTTGCAGAGGCCGTTTCGATCGTTTGCCGATCAGCGCAATTGGGCGATGGCTAACGGCGAGCTCAAGCATGACTGGGTTTTGCATCTGGATGCCGACGAAAGGGTAACGCCGAAACTGGCCCAAGCAGTCCGTGAAGCGGTCGAATCGGCGGATGGGCATACGGCGGGTTACCATTTGTGCTACAAGACGATGTTCCTGGGGAAATGGGTCAAGTACAGTAGCCAATTCCCTGTGTGGGTGCTGCGATTGGTTCGCGACGGACGTGTCCGATACACGGAGAGGGGACATGGGGAGGGTTATCAAGCCGACGGCAGGCTCGGTTACCTGAAGACCCCTTACCTCCACTTCAACTTCAGCAAGGGCCTCGAAGACTGGCTGAATCGTCACAATCGGTATTCCACTCGCGACGCCAGGGCGTGCCTCGACCTGCTCCAGCGGAGATCACTTGACTACAGAGGACTGCTGAGCTCCGACCCAGTGCGCAGGCGCCGGGCACTTAAGGAATTGGCGACCAGCTTACCTGGGCGTCCATGGGTAAAATTCTTCTATATGTATGTCCTCCGGGGAGGGTTTCGCGACGGCAGGGCCGGACTGACCTATTGCACGCTACAGGCCATCTATGAGTACATGGTCTGTCTGAAGATGCGCGAGTTCCGGCTCCTCCGCAGCGGCGATAGTGCGCCGGCGAACCAACATAGCGAGGAAGGGGCGGTGGTAGAGCTGCCTTGCAAGGAGACTTTTCGATGAATGCATTGGTAACTGGCGGCGCGGGCTTTATCGGATCGCATCTGTGCGACTATTTGCTTGATGTGGGATGGGACGTTCGCGTCATCGACGATCTTTCCACAGGGCGATACGAAAACGTGGCGCACCTGGACGGCAACCCTCAGTTCTCCTTGGTTATCGATACCGTCCTCAACGCGCGTCTGGTTGAAGACTGCGTCAAACAAACAGACGTCATTTTCCACCTCGCCTCGGCCGTCGGGGTGAGGCTCATCATCGATCAACCAGTGCGTACGATTGAGACGATCGTGGAGGGCACGAACGTCGTGCTCGCCCAAGCGCGTCGTTATCGGAAAAGGACACTCATCACATCGACTTCTGAGGTTTACGGGAAAGGGGCCAAGGTTCCTTTCTCGGAGAACGACGACACCGTCCAGGGGCCGACGACGACGCGGCGCTGGGCTTACGCTGCGGCGAAAGCTTTGGACGAGTTCCTGGCGCTTGCGCACTGGTACGAAACGCGACTGCCCGTGGTGTGCGCACGGCTGTTCAATACAGTCGGGCCGCGCCAAACGGGACAATACGGGATGGTGATCCCCACGTTCGTTCGACAGGCGCTCGCTGGCGAGCCGCTTACGGTCTACGGTGACGGAGAACAGACGCGGTGTTTCTCGCACGTTTCGGATATTGTCAAGGCGCTGGTGGCGCTGGTCCAGTGCCAGGAGGCGTGGGGCAAAGTCGTGAATCTTGGGAGCCCTGAAGAGGTCTCTATCAATGCGTTGGCCCAATGCGTCGTTGAGCTAACTGAGAGTGAATCGCCGATCGTCCACATTCCATACGACGAGGCATATGTGGAGGGTTTTGAAGACATGCGCCGCCGCGTCCCCGACCTGTCGCTGGCTAAGCAACTGATCGCCTTTGATCCGGCCCATTCGCTAGATGACATTCTTCGCGACGTGATCAGTGAGTTCGAGCGCCCCCAGGAAGTCACGAGAGAGCAAGTCGGCACTTCCGCGCTATCGCATGGCTAGAGCTACCCCGAGCGTCTGGGGTCGTGCGGCCCCTTGCGAAACAGTACTACAATGACTGTGTCGATCGTGACTGCTGTCTGCAACTCTATCGCGCGTTGATCTCAAGGTTCTACGAACAAACCGGCGTCCCGATCCTCCTAAACACTTCTCTTAACGAAAACGAACCTATCGTGCGCACGCCGGTTGAGGCGATCTCCTGCTTCCTCCGCACGGATATGGATGCCCTGGTTCTCGGCCCCCACCTCATCGACCGGCGTCGGAAGGGTTTTGCGGCAGAGTACCGGAAGCGCGTCGGCGCATGACCGTTCGTCAGCCGGTTCTAACGTTCCGGCGAAACACCGCGCAGGTTCACGTCAAGAACCGCGATCATCGGTGGGATTGGACAACTCAGAATACGACGGACATCGGGCGACGCGGACTCGGCGACCAAACTGAACGGATGAAGAAGCAAGGAGTCGCAGCGCCCTTGCTTGTGTCTGTATGCTGAACTTACTGTCTTACGGCCTTTTAGATCACGGGAGCGTTTCGTGACAAGAGCATTGGTATGTGGGGCCGGGGGGTTTATCGGCAGCCACCTGGCAAGAAGGTTGAAGAAAGAGGGCTACTGGATCCGCGGCGTAGACTTGAAGAGGCCTGAATTCTCCGAGACTGCTGCGGATGAGTTCCTTTTGTTGGATCTCCGGGATGAGGAGAATTGCGAGGCGGCGCTTCGGGTAGACGGCGGTACGTTCGACGAGGTGTACCAGCTCGCAGCCGACATGGGCGGCATGGGTTTCATCCATTCCGCCGAGTGCGAGATCATGCGCAACAGCGCGCTTATCAACATCAATATGATCCATGGCGCTGCCAGAGCAGGGGTCAAGCGGTACTTCTTTTCCTCTTCGGTGTGCGTGTATAGGAATATGAAACCCGGGGAGCCGGAGTTGTCGGAGGAAGAGGCTTACCCAGCGATGCCTGATAACGAATATGGGTGGGAGAAGCTGTATGCCGAGCGCATGGCCCTCGCCTATGGTCGGCGCTACGATATCGCAATCCGCATTGCGCGGTTCCAGAATTGCTACGGTCCTGAAGGCACTTGGGAAGGAGGCCGGGAAAAAGCCCCGGCCGCGCTGTCGCGCAAGGTTGCCGAAGCTGAAGACGGCGGCACCATCGAAGTGTGGGGCGATGGTACGGCCATCCGTTCCTACACCTACATTGACGACATGACAGAGGGCATTTACCGGCTGATGCAATCGGACTTGGTGGGACCGGTCAACATCGGCTCGCCGGAATACGTGACGGTAGACGAGCTGGCGCATACCGTCGCCGAGATAGCCGGCAAAGAGATCAGTATCGAGCATGTTGAAGGGCCCGTTGGCGTCCAATCCAGGAACTTCAGCAACGCCAAGATCTACGCGACCGGATGGAGATCGCAGTTTTCGTTGAAAGACGGCATCGCGCGGACGTATCCGTGGATTGAACGGCAGGTGAAGGCAACCGCGTCGAGCCGATAGTCCTTTCATGTTCTATAGGGTCGGTAACGTGACGACTCGACAGCTTAGGCCGTCCGCGCTGGCGACAACCGTACTTGGCGGGGTGCCTGGTCGCAATCGGTGCTCATGTCGGTGACCGGCACGTGCCTTCTTCGCCGCATCGACCCGTTGCGTTTGTTTACCGAAGCCCTCACCTCCCCAAGCCCCGTACTCCTCCTCCAAGCACCGCCATGAGGCGGTAAACAATTACGTCCAGGGTTACGAAAATGGGTACAACGATTCGTTTGCTTGTGACGGCGATCATTGTGGCCGCGACTTACGGCGGGGTCCACGTAATACGTGAAGCGGGAGTGCCTAGAGAAGTGAGACTTCCCAGGCAGGATCTAGGCACGTTACCCATCCGCCTGAGGCCATGGATTGGTGAAGAAGTCCCCCTGGATCCCGAAACCTTTCCTAACGCCGGGGCTGACAGCACGGTTACTCGGATGTATCGAAATGCCACGGGAGAGATGGTGTCCGTTTACGCCGCCGTCTGGCTTGAGTATCACATTGGGACACCCCACCCTCCGGAAGCCTGCTACGGAGCTTCCGGCTATCGAATCATCTCGGAAGAGAACGTCCAACTGCAAGCTCAGACCTCCTGACATAGGCCCTTCAGGAAGTGAGCGGTTCGTGGGGCTCCACG
>CAYPZL010000293.1:0-4634 GCA_964415045.1 uncultured Pirellulales bacterium
ACGATTTCCTTGAAGAATATAAGCCTAATCTCCATTTTGCAAAACTCTACCTTCTAACCTGGACCGTTAGATCACCTTGGCGGCGACGACCAGACTCAATCCAACGAAGTAAAACACGAACATCAGCAACAGCAGCTTGTTCGTTCCGGCGGGGGCAGCCTTGAATTCCTTCCAGATAAAAACGCCCCAGAGAGCCGCTATCATCGTAGCGCCCTGGCCCAGCCCGTAGGAAATCGCGGGGCCGGCGGTCCCGGCGGCTACGTTATTCACCGACATGCCAATGCCCCAGATCATCCCGCCCAGGATGCCGATCAGATGCAGCCGGGGGTTGCCCTTTTTGAAGTAATCGCCGAACGGTACCGGCTCGCCCGTGAAGGGTTTGGCCATCACAATCGTGTTCCATACGAAGCTGGACAGGAATACGCCCAGGGAGAAGATAAACACGGCGGCATAGGGCCCCATTTTCCCTGCCTCCGGATTCACGAAATCCACGGCCACGCCTCTCTGGACGAGGTAGTAGAACAGCCCCATCAAGATGCCGGCAACAACGGAGATCACGATCCCTTTGGCCGTCGTTTTCTGCTCGCCCGACGCCAGTCTCTTGTATGCCAGCGCGTCAATGACGACCGCCACGGCGATGCCGGCGACGCCGATGAAGAGGAGAACCGGATTGCCCGCCGGCTTGAGGATGTAGTTGATAATGACCCCTTCGACCAGCGCGATGCCGATGCCGATGGGGAAAGCCACAGCCATGCCGGCGATGTCAATGGCCGCCACGAGCAGGATATTGGCCAGGTTGAACACCACGCCACCCAGGAAGGCGAAGGTGATCGCCGCGGCGCTGGCCTGCCCTAGATCGGCGGCGAAAGAACGACCGACGGAGCCCATGCTCCCCATCGTCAGGCCCGCGAGCAACGAGAGCAGCACGACGCCGACACAGTAGTCCCAATAAAACAGTTGAAACTTCCATTCCTTGCTGGCCAGTTTCTGGGTGTTGGCCCATGACCCCCAACACAGCATCGTGACAACACACATGGCTACCGCCAAGGGATACGATTGAATAACAACCATCTCTGAGACCTCACTTTCTCCGGATCATCACGTGAAGCACGCGTACGTGCGGCTTATTGACGCATGAACTCACCGACCTCCTGAAAGGTGGGCATGGAGGGCTGCGCTCCCATTCGAGTGACGGACAGCGCGGCGACACAATTGGCGAACAGGGCCGCCTCGGAAAGCGATTGGCCCCGCGCCATTCCGACCGCCAGGCTGCCGGTGAAGGCGTCGCCGGCGGCGGTGCTGTCAACGGCGTCCACTTGACGGGCGGTGACAAACTCGACCTTCTGCGGGTCGACCAGCAGAAAGCCCTGCACGCCCATGGTCAGAATCACGGTCTTGACACCCGTGCTCAACAACGCTTCCGCCGCGGCACGAGCCGACTGCTCATCATGCACTTCAATCCCGGTAAGGATCTGCGCCTCCGTCTCGTTGGGCGTCAGAACATCCACCATCTTGAGAAGCTCCGCCGGCAGCCGTCGTGCCGGGGCCGGGTCCAGAACGAAAGGCACGCCGGAGACATGGGCGAGCTGAGCGGCGAACTCGATGGTCTCCAAAGGGACCTCCAATTGGGCCACTACGGCCCCGGAGGAGGCAATATCCGCTTCGGCGGCCTTTACGTCCTCGGCGGTCAGTCGGGCGTTGGCGCCGGGGGCTACGGCGATCACGTTGTTGCCCGCCTCGTCCACCATGATCAGGGCCACCCCCGACGGCGCCTCGGCGCTGAGGGTGACATGGGTCGTGTCCAGCCCTTCCTTCTTGAAGTTCTCGAGCGACTGGCGACCGAAGAGATCGTCGCCCAGCTTGGCCACAAAACACACTCGCGCACCGAGCTTGGCGGCGGCCACCGCCTGATTGGCGCCCTTGCCTCCGGGAGCCATCAGGAAATCTCCCCCGAGAATCGTCTCCCCCATGGCCGGAATCCGCGCCGACTTGACGACCAGATCCATGTTCGAACTGCCCACGACGACAACCTTTGCATCCTCTTGCATAATTTCGATCCTCCCGGCGGTATCCCTTGCGTTCCACAAGCTCTCGGGCCATACGTTATTGGGTCAGTCTCTTGACAAGCCAATCTTCGTATGCGCCGAGATCCTTCCAGTTGATGGCGCAGTCGATCATCTTGGCGCCTTGCACGATCTTCGTGTAGCCTTCGTCGGTGACCTCGATGGGCAGACGCTTCATCTCGGTCAGATCCCGGGCCACGGCCAGGTAGATCGCCACCGTGTCGAACAGGGTGGAACTGCTGCTGTTGATCTTCTTGTCCACCTGGCGCCTGAGATCGGCTTCGTCGGCGTCCTTCTGTCGGCCGCGCAGGCCGTTCTTGTACCAGAGGCGGTAGTTCTGGAGCAGATTGCCGGTGATGGCGCTGTTGCGCTTGAGCACCTTCTGGTATTTGTCCCCCCTGAGCACGACCAGGCCGCACGTATCCAGGGGCGTAATCGTCATGTCCCACGGCGCGGTGAACGCCTTGCGGCAGGCCGCCACGTCGGCCCGCACGTTGTATTCCGCGCTAATCTTCGCGCTGCCGCCATAGCCCTTGTAGACGCTGCCGTGCATGCCGATGAAGTCGGCCTTCTCGGCGATCCGCGGCTCGCGTTTGAGCGCCTCGCCGATGTTCGGCAACGGGCCTACGGCAATCACCGTGACCCGCCGGGGCGACTTCATGATGACGTCGATCATCGCGTCCACACCGTCCTCATACACCGTGCCCGGGTACCGGGACAGATCGTAGTTCCTGGCCCAGTCCGTATGCCGATGCGAGCCTTCACGCTGCTTGACGCCGATGCCCACGGGGACGTCCGTGCGGTCGACCCGGTCGAGAAACTTCGCCACCACCCGGGCCTTGGCCTCGGTGTTGCCCACGGCGGTAACGACCAGCTTCGGCTCGAGCTCCGGACACTGCAACAGCAGCGCCAGCGCCCAGGTGTCGTCGATGTCGTCGCAGATGTCCGTGTCGAGAATGACCGGCTTGCGCGCCGCGCTCGCAGAGACAGCCGCCGTCGCCAGGATCAGGACGGCGCCGATGCATGAGAATCGAATCATGGTTCAACCTCCAATTTCACGCGTTTTTCCAAAGTGCCACCGGCAGTAGTGTAACGCGGCCATTTCGTAAAACAAGCCCTTTTTCCCGCCCGAAGACGGGGCATACGCCAGCCAAACGCACACCGGGGACACCGGAGGACACAAACCGGGCACATTTGACAAGAACGCCGCAATGGAGATAATGCGAACCATGACTAATCTTCGGGCGCTTCGTCATCCTGAACGAAGCGCAGCGTAGGGAAGGATCTGGGCTGCGGACGAAAGAAACCGTTCATTCGCAGGCCGGATGAAGGCTGCAAGGAGTAGACTGATGGATGTAATTCCAGCCATTGACCTGAGAGACGGCAAATGCGTCAGGCTGATACAGGGGCAATACGACCGCCAGATCACCTACAAGGACGATCCGGCCGAACAGGCGCGGGAGTTCGCCGCCGACGGGGCGCAGTGGCTGCACGTGGTGGACCTCGACGGCGCCAAGGCGGGCAAGCCCGTCAACACCGAGAGCATCGCCGCAATAGCGAAGCTCGGCCTGCTCAAGGTCGAGGTCGGCGGCGGCCTGCGCGACGAGGCCTCCATCCGGCAACTGCTCGATATGGGCGTCACGCGCGTCATCATCGGGACCAAAGCGGTCAGTGACTTCGAGTGGTTCAGCGAGATGGCCGAGAAGTTCGCGGGTCGGGTCGTGCTCGGCCTCGACGCCCGCGGCGCGATGGTCGCCACGCACGGCTGGCTGGAGGACAGCAACCAGACGCTACTCGAATTCGCCGCGCAAGCGGACAAGCTGCCCTTAGCCGCGATCATCTACACCGACATCGCCAAGGACGGGATGCTCACCGGCCCCAACATCGAACGCACCCAGGAACTGGTCCGGGCCGTCGACACGCCCGTGGTCGCCTCCGGCGGCGTCAAGGAAGCCGACGACATCCGCAACCTCAAGCCCATCGGCGTCGCCGCCGTCATCGCCGGGAGAAGCCTCTACGAAGGAACCCTAACCTTGAAACAAGCCCTCGCCGCCGCCCGGTAACAACCTGCCCCCCTGCGGCCCGTTTCGAGACCACGACGTAGACGCCGTGCAGGCCGCCCCCTTAGCCCGGCCGGTGAGGCCGGGTTCACCCAGTGTTGAACCTCACATTGATGACGCCAGATGATGCACGTCTGTACCCCTGACGACAGTACAACAACGTTCTACAATACAGAAGCATTGCGCAACCGGCGAGCTTAGTCACACCCTCAACAGGTAGTGTCATTCCTTCCTGCCTTCACCGCAGCATCCCACAATATCTGAGCCCCGCGCAGCTTCACCTTCTTGAGGCGGCTCTGAAGGGCAGGCACGTTTAGGTAGGAGGCGAATTCCTCCATCATCATCTCTGTTGCGAGCAGGAAGATCTCGTTGGCAAATGTATAGGCAAGCGCGCAAAACAAGGAAGCATCGCGAATTCACATGGTAAGTGCAACACGAGTATAGAAGAGACATCGTGAGTTGAATCCGGTAGCTTGGAGTTGTTCAAAGACTTCAGACTACGGAGTGCTCG
>CAYPZL010000294.1:0-4633 GCA_964415045.1 uncultured Pirellulales bacterium
CAAGCCCAGGATCGCGTCCAGCGGGATCACCTCATGCTTCTGTGTCTCGCGGGTGTCGTAGACATACCGCGTGATCGCCAGTTCGCCAAAGACCGACACATATCGCCGAACAGGGGGCTGCTCCGACCGGAGTCCGAACGGCCCGACAATAGGCGGATGGGATTGAAGCACACCTCCCGGTCCTGTCAACCATGGATCGCTGGCCTGGAGGGGCTTATTCTTTGCCTTGGCGTCTCGCATCAGGATCTACTCTCTGCACCGTCTTGCCATCGTCAAGAAGGTTGAGTATGATGGAGACCGTGGCGTTCAGCAACGTTGCTTACAAACTTACAGGGGAATCCCGGTTTACAGGGGGCGACGGGAAGAACGTCGGGTTCTTTGGAGAAAGCGTCAGAATGAAAGGGATGAATCGATCGATACGATTGGTCCGATTCGTAGCAGGGCTGACCGCGATGGCCTGCTGGAGCGCCGGGTGTGCCAACCTGCGGGTAACCGACCCATCCCGGACTGCGACGGAGCAGTTCTTGCTCTCACAGGCCGCCATTGAAGCGGTGCGACCCCTATCGTTCGAAGCGCTGCACGGTCGGAAGGTCTACGTAGACGACACGTACTTCGCCGCCTCGGAGAAGGAGTTTGTCCTCGGTGAACTGCGGGCCAAGTTGCTGCTGTCTGGCGTGGAGATCACCGCCCCAAAAGAGCAGGCAGAGATCATCCTCGAGCTGCGTAGCGGTGGCGTGGGGATCGACCGATACGAGAGTCTGCTGGGTATTCCTTCGATCGGTGCGGCCGGCGCGGGGGCGTCGGCCGCGGCCGGGGTACCGGTGGCCAGTATTGTCACGCCCGAGCTCGCGATTACGAAAGAGGTCAGACAGCTTGCCTTCGCCAGTGTTGCCTACGTGGCCTTTTGGGTCGACACCGGCGAGGTCGTAGCCAGTTCCGGCCCTTCGATCGGCCGGGCGTACCGGGACGACTGGTGGTTGCTCGGATTCGGCCCCCGCACGATTGGTACCGTCCCGCCCGTTGATCACCGCATGGAATAGACCTGACCGGCTGCGTATTCCACGAGAGAAGATTCAATGTCTGCAGAATTGGATAGCTTCGCAACGTAGCAACCACCATGCGACGGCCTTTGTTGAAAACAGGAGCGATTCTTGCGACTATCGTCTTTGCGGCGGTTCTGGCCTCGTATCTTCTCCTGCTAACCGCGCTGCCAAGGAAGTGGATTCTCAATTCGGCCAGTGCCAGACTGGGTCTGAATGTCATGGCCCAGTCGCTTTCGGTGGGCTGGACAGGCCGGACCACCATTCGCAACGCCAAGGTCACCATGCCATTGAGCAACCAGGATATTCTCACTGTGGACGAAATCGAGTTGTCCCACCGGGCCCTTCCTTGGCTGCTGCTAACCCGATCAATCGGCCTTGATGCGATACGAATCGATGGTCCAAGCCTGCGTTTGCACCATGACAGCCGTGGTCGCTGGAACCTACAAGACGCCTGGGCGCGCATCAACGCCGGTCGTAAGCCAGAGGATCGACCACGCCGTCAGACCGCGCTGCCCAGGATAAAGGTCCACAATGCCACCATTCGAATCACCGACGCCAATGGGACCACCGAGACGATCGGGCCATTGCATTTTGAGGGCCAACCTCAAGACCATTCGGCCTGGACGTTTTCGCTTCAATCCCGCCCACAGGTCGAAGTGACGGGACAATTGGCCCAGGGACACGACTGGACGCATGTGGCAGGTTTCAGCATCCGTATACGGGAATTACTGCTGCAAGCGCTGTACGCAAGAGGCATCTCCCCTGTTGAGGCGACCGGTCGATGGGAAGGACGCCTAACGAACAACAAATTGGCCGGTCGGTTGGAGTTGGACCGGTTCCGGACAGGTCAACTGTCTCTGGAAGGAGCGGTCGGTGTCGCGGCAGGCCCGGGCGGTGTCACGCTGCGACCGGACACACTAGCGATTAGTGAGCCGAATGTCTTCGCTGCACCGGTACGACTGACCGCTGGCGCCCTATACTTTGGCGCAGAGGAGATTCGTGCGGAACAGCTGGGCCTGCGGGCTGGTGATGTCACTGCTTTGCTCGATGGTCAATGGGACAATACCGCGCACAACGGGGCCGTTGCCGCGTCCTGGACGTTCGCCCGAGCCACCGAACACGCGCAAGCTCAGGGGGTTTGCCAGATTACCTGGCGCTCGCCCCCGGTCGGATACCGGAAGGCTGACATTGACCTGACGGGAAAGGTCAAGGTGGCGGGAGGGATTGGCTCTATCACAGCTAGACTCCGAGGCGAAGGTGAAACCTGGGAGGATTCAAATTGGGATCTGTCTGTGCCAGAAATGGTATGGGAGGACGACGCGACGAGATGTGATATCTCCGGGATCGGCGCCGGAATCCTCTGTAACTGGCCAGACGTGCAACTGACATCGCTGAATTTGCCGAATGCCCAGCAGGTGCAGGCCAACGCTCGGTTCCATGGGGTTACCCGGGAGTGGTCGGCACAGATCGCCGTCAAAGGTCTTCATTTGGAACGATGGGAAGACAAGCCGATCGATATCGATTTCGACGGGACCGGCGACCGTGACAACGTCGTTGTCTCCAAATTCAAAGCAACGCAGGGAGAGCAAACGGTCGCAGCCCAAGGCGAGCTGGTCCTTGCAGACTTGAGCCTACAAAACGCTCATGTCTCAGCGCAATGGCCAGTCCGTATGCCCAACCTTGCCCGAGAGGCTTCAGCGAGAGAGCCGGAGACCTGGCATTGCGAGGTCGACCTCACCGGACGAATTCACCCAACGAACTTGCACGTCAAGGGCGGCCTGACCGGTACGAACGTTCCGCTCGGCAAGCAAGTCATTCGTCAGGTAGACATCCCGATACAGGCCGACGTTGACGCCCAACGCGTCACAATCGCCAGCGAGCCGTTTACGCTGCTGGGCGGCGATTGGCGCATCAGTGGACGGCACGCTTGGTCTAACACTCAGACACAACTGAGTCTGACGCTTGACAATCTATCCCTCAAGTCCGCAGCCGCGCTCGCTGGTTCACCTCTGGCCTGCCAGGGCAATGCTAGGGCGGAACTGCAGCTATCGGCTCCCGGTTTCCGTCTGCAGAAGGCGGTAGCTTTCGGAAATTGGAATGCGGAAGCAGTAAAGGTTGCATCACTCAGCGCTGAAACCGCGCGGGGGAGGATTCGAATCGCCGATGGCCTCGTCCAATTTGACGAGATCCGGCTCAAACAGGGACACGGGCAGGCCGAAGGGCACTTGCAGTTCCGTCTGGATCGTCCTCAAGTCCTATCGGTCGGTTTCCGAACGAAGGCCTGGCCCGTGGAGTTGGGGGATCACGTGCTGGCGTTCCGCCTCGACGGCACGGCCGAGGCAGAGTTGGACGTTCTCGCCAAGACCATAAGTGGCACGGGCCAACTTTCAGGTCACGTTTTGTGGAAGGACCAGGGATTCGGCTGCATGAGCCTCGCTGCCTTGGTGCGGGGACGGACACTGACAGTGCAAGAGTTTCAAGGCGAGGCTTTAGGCGGCATCATCGAGGGCACGGCACAGATTCCGCTGAACCAGTGGACCAATAGCACGGGCCAATTCCAGTGGCACTGCATCGAGCCGAACGCACTGGAACCATGGTGGCCATCGGCATCGCGCATCCACGGCCGACTGTCCGGTTCACTGACAGCTTCCTTGGCAGCAAACGAACGTCGTCCTTTTGAGCCCATGCGACTGGAACTGCACGCGGAGATGACGGATGGACGAATCGGAACGGCACAGGTCCGAGATGGCCACATCGTTGCCTACCTCGGGACACGACGCCTCTTGATCGACCGAGCCCACTTGGAGCTGCTGGGAGGGCAGATCGACGGCCGGGCCCGCGTCAGTCGTCACATTAAGAAGCTGTATACGAACATTGTGATGGATGCAAACGATCTCGACCTGAACCAACTCGTACACGTCATAAACCCTGCGACAAGACAGATCGCAGGCCGGCTGACAGGCACAGGAAACCTCCTCTTCTCGTCCGACCTCAACTCCTTCAGCGGCCAAGCCGATCTCGCTCTGAGTCAGTCGGATCTGGTTAGTAACAGTGTCGTCCGCACGCTGTACAACACGCTCAATTTGAATCTGGGAAGCAGCGAACCGAAGGGCGCCGGCCGGATGAAGCTGCAAGTAGACGGTGTCCGGATGTCTATCTCCAGTTTCGTCTATTTCAATCGCGGCGTCGAGATTCGCGGCGCCGGACAAATCGACAATTTCCGTCTGGGCTCGGTCAGTCCCATCAACGGCTATGCTTTCGCCTCGACTCGTGTTCTGAAGGGCATCGCGCTGCCCGGCGTCAAGGAGTTGGATCGCCTCATGTCCTCACTTCAGTCCGGCGCCGCTTTCGTCGACATTAGCGGCACATTCAACGCACCCAAGGTCGCTGTTGTCCCCCTGCCGAGCCTCAGCGATCCGCTCCGCCGCCTGCTGTGGGCCCAATTGCGAAGCGGTCAACAACAACCTGAACGATGACCGGCGGAAATGGTCCGCACTACACGGACGTCGCGGGGATGAATTCCCAAAGCTTTTTGTGGCTCATCCGGTTTTTGGGTACTTCCGTGTTTCTTGGGGGCTCAGCCCCCAAAC
>CAYPZL010000295.1:0-4603 GCA_964415045.1 uncultured Pirellulales bacterium
CCTGGTCCACCACGGCCGCGGTGATCTCGGTGCGGTCCATTGAGTGCCTCGTTCTGTCCCCCCTTCTGGGTATTCCGAAAAACCGGACACCTGAAACAAACTGTGCCCAATAGCGCGACGGTTCCCGCCGCGGGGCCGATGCCATAATAGGGCGGAAGTACCTAATCTGTTCGACCTATTTTGTGGGCCGCGGGGCCGATTTGGCACGGTCGTCCGCGAAAATGCCGCCGCATACCACGGCCCATTGCCCAAAATATGTCGCGAGAGGCGAATTTGCCCCGAGGTCGATCTGCCGCTAGGCCGGCAGGCACCATGCCGGCTCTCGCTGAAAATCTTTTCGCGAAGCGGAAACCGAATTCACTCCAGCGGCGAAACGAGATATGAACGCCGAAGACTGCACGGAGCAGTCGCTCGGGAGATGAAAGAGACGATTTGCCACACATTTTGAAGAGATTAAACGATGCAACGGTTTGCTCTGACAGTGATGATTGTTGGCTCGTTGTTCGCGGTATCTGCTGGCCCCGCCCTTGCTGACTGCGGCGGATGCAAAGCCACCGCCTGCAGCAAGTCGGAGTGTGAGAAGCCCAAGGACATCGTGGCTACGGCGGTCAACGCGGGCAGCTTCAAGACCTTGGCCGCGGCGCTCAAGGCGGCCGGCTTGGTCGAGACCCTCCAAGGGAAGGGTCCGTTCACGGTATTCGCGCCGACCGACGAGGCGTTTGCCAAGTTGCCCGACGGCACCGTGGAAGAGTTGCTCAAGCCTGAAAACAAGAAGAGGCTGACCGCGATCCTCACCTACCACGTGGTCCCCGGGAAGGTGCTCGCGGCAGACGTCGTGAAGCTTTCTAAGGCGAAGACCGCTCAGGGCTCCGAAGTGAAGATCAAGGTCAAAGAGGGGAAGGTGTTGGTGGACAACGCCACGGTCATGGCCACCGACATTGCTTGCAGTAACGGCGTGATCCACGTCATCAGTGACGTGATCTTGCCGAAGACCTAAACATCTCCCGACCTCACACGGCGGGTCCCCTAAGGCCAGCTGGTGAATCCCGATTCGCCAGCTGGCCTCTTTTGTGCGCTGAGCCTGCGCACCCGCTCGATCCTTCGCCCAGCGGCTCGCCTTTTCGCAAGAGGTCGTGGCCATGGGGCGGCGATCCAATCGAACCAGCACGTTGGGGGGGCAAGGGGCGGGCAGAAAGGCCTGGCGAAGGAATCCGTCACGCGAAATCCGTCCCACCCCCCTCTCACGCGCGCGCAAGCATCGCGCGGGGGGGTACGCGTGACAGCGTGACGGATTTAAAGAAGAGAGAGATATATTATTGATATATATGCACTTACGCCGATAGAAATCCGTCACGAATCCGTCACAAAAGGGCGTGACGGATTGTGACGGATTCCCCCGTTTTCTCCCCCCTTCTGGGCCAAATCCGTCACCGATGCGTGACGGATTGTGACGGATTCGTGACGGATTCGATCGGCTCATGCGATTTGGTATCCTTGGGCCGGGCGGGTCTTCGTCGGGATCTCGACCGGGACGATATCCCCTTGCTGGACGAGCGTGCTGATGATCTGGTCGAAGTCCAACGCCCTGCACCGCATCACGCGCATGAGCTGACGGCGTGCCATTTGCCCCCCGGATTCTCTGAGCTTGCGAAGCAGCTTCAGGCACTCGGCATGGAACGGGTTCTCGGCGACGTGCATCGCCGCCATGAAGAGCATGCGGCGAGTCTGGTGCATCACGAACTGTGATGCCCACTCGACGGCCGGGGCGTCGATCCGTGGTGACCGATGGTTCTCACTGACGGCATAGATCAGGGCCAGCTTACGCGTGTGCTCGCTCACGCGTCCCCAGACGGTCGTCCCCACCGGATCGCTGAGAGCTTCGGCTTGGGTGTACTCGGCGTCGGCCTCTTGGCGGGTGGCGATCAGCAGTTCTTTGGCCTTGGGGGTATGCTCGACGATGGCCGGCTCGGGATGCCAGTTTTCCAGGTTGCCGCTTCCCGGTCGGAAGTCGGCCCACCATTTGGCCGTGGTCAACACGCGCTCCGAAGCCCGAATGATGTCCGGCTCTTGCCCCTCATTTCGCTTCGCCGCTTCCACGATGATCATGCGGGCGAAGAAACCGTTGGTGAGCATCCGCTCGGACAGGGCCTCGTAGTAGTGGTTGGGAATCGCCGTACCGAAGAGGACCAGGTTGGGCTGATCGATCACGCCGGGATTGGGCTTGCCCGCCTTGGGGCGCATGGCGAAGAGACTGTTGGAGGACGAATACAGTGACAGGAGCGTTGTCATGATGCCTTCATGGCGGGCGTCCTTGGCCTTGTTGATCGTTTGCAGAATGCCGTCGATCTCGTCGGTCTGGAACAACATCGAAGGGTGGACAAACAGGGCATCCTGGATCCCTTCGCCCGACGCCAGACGATCCCCAAGACAAGATGCCATCCCGATGTGGTGCAGGATCTTGGCGTTCAGCTTGCGAATCCAATCCTTGCCGCCCGACGACAAGGCTAGGCCCAGCAGATAGATGTTGGTGCGGTTGTCGCCCGGGTCGCGGACCTTGCGGCCGGCCAATAGCGCTTGCAGAGACAGAGCGCCGCAGAAAGTCATGGCCTGATTGGGATAGGGAGCCGAAGCCAAGCAGAGGTCCATGACCTCAGAGACAAAGCCGGGGACCCGGAGCATGTCGGCGGGGATAGTGCCGGGGTCTTCCAGCCCGGGCTCCGCTTCCGGTTCCATGCAGGCGTCATCCGGGCCAAGGATCTTCGACAAGTCGACATCGGACGATTCTGGGGCGGATGCCTGGCGGGCCTTGGCGAGCGTGCGCCGGATGTAATCCTCACGCAGGGCCTTCTCGGGTTTCTGGCCGTGGTGCCGACGGGCGGCGATGATCAGGTCGGCAACTTCCTGATCACTCCAGCCGCTGAGCACGGCGATCGTGGCCAGGCTCAGGTCGTAGCCGCTTTGCGACTGGTCGGCGAGGTCGGGGCGATCTCGCTTCCACGTGGCCCAAAACAGGGGGCTTTGGCTGGCTGTTTCCAAGAGCTTCACGGCCGGCGGCTCGGCATCGGGTCGAAGCACGAGCGGCCCGATCGGGGCGGTCTCAGCAGGCGCCGCCTGCGGTTCCGAGGGCAGGAACGGCTCGAAGTCGTCCGGTGTATAGCGGCGAAGCGGGTGCGACTCGAGAATCCGTACCGGGACCGGGTTTCCTGAAGCGTTGTGGTTGAGGGTTCCGGGCAGTCGCAGCACGCGGGTCAGGTCGCCCAGATTCTCCAGCGACCAGCCTTTCTGGGTGGCCAGCGTGCAGACAAGACCATGCCATCGCCGGGCGAGTGACGCAGCCAGCGTCCGATCCTCGTCGCGATCGAAGATCCACGGTTCGTGCAGAAGCCAGTACGCGTGCAGCCCGTGTCCGCTTGCGACAACGACCGAAGGCGGAAGCGGCATTTGTCGCAGGAGCCCCCGGGCTTCTTCCAGCGACTGGGGAAGGTTCTCTCGGGGATGGGCCGGGCTGTGGACATCGACGTCGCACCACAGGGCGCCGATCACTGCAATATCCTCGTGCTTGCCACGGCCCGCCGGATCGCCGCGAATCAGGCCCACGCCGAAGTAGACATTCTGGGCGGGACTCCGCTGGCGGGCGTACAGGCCCAGCTGTCCAAGGTCGCAGAAAAACCGCGTCTGCCGATCCGGCGTGGTGAACACGGCGATTCGTCGCTCGGGCGTGACCTCGTCGGCGAACAGGTCGGCCAGGAAGCGTTCCATCTATCGTCTCCCCAGACCTCGGCCGATGTCGGCATTTCCGAGGCGGATGTTCCCCGCTTCCCAGAGGCTGAGAATCCGGCTTTCACCACACCATAGCTTCAGAACGCCCCGTTCGATCATTGCGGTGCCGACGTGCTGGTGGGCCATCACGCTGGCCACGGCCTCTCCCTGGGGAAGGACGGGGAACAGGAAGCCGAAAGACGGGACCACGGCGACCTGGCCCTCGACATAGAAGGCGGCGTTCGTGTAGTCGATCAACTGGTTCAGGCCCGGGCCGATCTTCTCCCCGGATCGTTTCACCTCGATCACCACGGCCCCGCCTTGCCAACCGGCGTCGATAAGTCGTCGGCTGGGCAACAGGAACAGGTCCGCACGAACGGATTTGGGGATCTGGAAGTGGTGTTTCCAGAGTGGCTCGCCAGGCAACTGTTGGTAGACCACGAATGCACGGGTGGTCTTCAGGAAACGGAGAAGGTCTTCCTCCGCTGCCTTCTCCGACCGGTAGCTGCCGGCAGTGATGTTGCGGGAAGTTGAATCGCTGTGGGTACAGGGTTCGGTCACGTCGTGGCTTGTCGTTTGCGGACCTTCCTTGCGTACACGCGGATCAGTTGTCGGCTGCGAGTGACGTGGCGGGCGATCACCTCGTCGGCTTCGACGGACGTGCCGGGCGACGCCGGCTTGCGACCGCTGCCGTTGCGATAGCCCAAAAGCCCCTCGTGGCCGTGGATCGTGAACCGGTTGCGCCCCAAGCGTCGCGCTTGCGGGAGTTTCGCGGCGAGGGCCTTGCGTAGCTCGGCCTTGGTGAATCGGCGGACCAAGCGGCCATGGCCGTTGGGGCAGACGG
>CAYPZL010000296.1:0-4484 GCA_964415045.1 uncultured Pirellulales bacterium
AAGATTTTTCCTCCCTAAAGTAAGCCTAATCTCCATTTTGCAAAAGTTCAGTAAGGAATCAACGTGCGCGGGAAGGATTGTTGGCTGCCTTCGCTAAGTTTCGTGACAACGACACGCAAGAAACACTTGGCAAGGGCGCACCTGTCGCTCATAATCGGTCTTGTATTTCTGCTATCGTGTGAGCCGTTGAATGGGGCGGCGACAGAGTCGTTCGTTGGAGGCGGATCGAGATGGATGGAAGTGGGGACATGTTGGGCAGGCCGTTGCGGGGGATCATTCCGCCGATGGTGACGCCGCTGCTGGGTCGGGATGCCCTTGACGTGGAAGGCCTGGAGCGGCTGGTTGAGCACATCATCGCCGGCGGTGTCCACGGGCTTTTCATCCTGGGCACGACCGGCGAGGCGCCCAGCCTGAGCCATCGCCTGCGACACGAGCTGACCGAGCGCGTCTGTGCGTTGGTTGCCGGCCGACTGCCCGTGCTCGTAGGCATCGCCGATACGTCTTTCGTGGAATCGGTGAATCTGGCGTGCAAGGCCGCCGAATCGGGGGCGCAGGGGCTGGTGCTGGCTCCTCCCTATTATTTTCCGGCCGGACAACCCGAACTGCTGGAATATCTCAAGCATCTGCTGCCCGAGCTGTCGTTGCCCCTGTTCCTCTACAACATGCCCAACCGGCCGAAGCCCATGTTCGAGCCCGACACGGTCAGGGCGGCGGCCGAACTGCCCGGCGTGGTCGGTCTCAAGGACAGCTCCGCCGACATGATCTATTTCCGCCAGCTTCAATCGGTGCTGGAAGACCGCCCGGATTTCTCGCTTCTGATGGGGCCCGAGGAGCTTCTGGCCGAGACGTTGCTGCTGGGCGGGCACGGCGGCGTCTGCGGCGGGGCCAATCTCTTGCCCCGGTTGTACGTCGATCTCTACGAGGCCGCCTGCGCCAAAGACCTGCCCAGGGTAACATCGCTGCACAACACAGTCCTGCGGCTCGATGCGACGCTCTACAACGTCGGCCGTTACGGGTCGAGCTTCTTGAAAGGCCTCAAGTGCGCGCTGTCGTGCCTGGGCATCTGCAACGACTTCCTGGCCGAGCCGTTCCATCGCTTTCGCGAGCCGCAGCGGGAGATGATTCGCAAGTACATCGACGAGCTGGGCATCACCAGAGAGGGATTGAGGGATTCCAGCTAATACAGATTAGTCATATCCCTGTCAGGCCACGGCCCGCAGCGTCGCTCATCAGCGAGCCACGGTCGCAAAGGTCTTCTGCTCGGCCGGCGGCTCGTCTGTGGCCCAGGGTTGACGGTACGCCAGGGTGAGCGCGGTCGTGCCGGCGGCGTTGGCCCGGAACGTCCATTCCTCGACCCCGCCGGACCCGACCATGGGCGGGTCGGTGAACTCCAGCGGCGCGGTCAGAACCGGAATGGCAATCGTCTGCGATCGTGGCGGATCGCCCTCGCTTTGCACCACCATCCGGGTCAGATAGCTCACGAACGTGCCCTCGTATCTCTGGAGGCCGCTCTGAACGATGTGCCCTGCCCAGTGGGTCGCGCGGTCCGCCTGCGGGAACAGGCTGAAGTGCTTTGGGATTCCGGTGTCTTGCTCGAACATATGCCGCCCTCCTTTATGCAGTGGCAGTGACGGCTTCATCGATGCGCATACGGCACAAACGGACGCAAAAACGACGCGCGCTTCTCCATGTTCCCGGCAACGATGCCCCGGCCCGGGATTCCAGGATGGCAGTGCCTGCAAGCGCCTGCCCGAGACGGCTGCCCTTGAACCGCACATTTCGGATGGTACCACCGGATCGGGTCTTGTCAATACTTTCGATGCATTTCGAGGATTGCCGGAACCAGCGTTTCTGGCGCGGAAATCGCGACACGGAGCCGCAACGTGCTACGAGGCCGGCTCGGAGATTCGCAGCACGGCGGCGCCCTGGGTCTTGCCTGCCTTGACGAGTTTCAGGGCCTCGTTAGCCTGGTCCAGGGCGAACTCCTGTACGAGCGGCCGGATCGGCACCTCCGCCGCCAGCGGCAGGAACTCGAGGGCGTCCTGCCGGGTGACGTTGGCCACGGTCTTGATCTCCTTTTCCAGCCAGAGATGCTCCGGGTATCGCAGCCTCAACAGGGCGTTCTGGTCGGGTGTCTCTTTGCGAATCGCGTTGATCACGAGCCGGCCGCCCGGTTCGAGGACGCGCATCGCCTCGACGACAGGCGTCCAGGCGGGCGTAGTGTCGATGGCGGCGTGGAGTCTGGCCGGTGGGTCTTCTCCCGTGGCGCCGGCCCAGTGGGCGCCCAGTTTCCGCGCCAGTTCCTGATGTTCCGTCTGGCCCGGCCGGGTAAAGACGAACACTTTCGAGCGGGGGAACTTGTGCCTGGTAACCTGGATCAGAATGTGCGCCGAAGCGCCGAAACCGAAGAAGCCGAGCGCCTGACCGTCGGCCAGACCCGTCAGCTTCAGGGCGCGATAGCCAACCACGCCGGCACACAGGAGAGGCGCCGCCTCCAAGTCGCTGAACGGCTCGGGGATCGGATACGCGAATTCCTCCGGGACCACCATGTACTCGGCATATCCCCCGTCGGCGTCGCACCCGGTGCCGCGGAACTCGGCACAAAGGTTTTCGTTGCCGGCCCGGCAAAACGGGCACCGGCCGCACGCGGAGAAGATCCACGCAATTCCGGCCCGGTCGCCCGGCTTGAATCGCGAAGTCTCAGGCCCCAGCGTATCGACGCGTCCGACGACTTCGTGGCCGGGGATCACGGGCAGTCGGGCCTCCAGCCGGCCTTCGATCTCATCAAGCTCGGTGTGGCAGACGCCGCACGCGGTTACCCGCACGCGAATCTGCCCCGTTTGCGGCTGCGGCGCGGCTTTTTCCTGCAACGCCAACGGGTTCGTCTCGATGGGCGCCGTTGTTACCAGTACCATCGCTTTCATGGGGCAAAAACGCCTTTCATGGCTCGACTGTCACAGGTCTCGGGTGTGCGTCGGTTCGGCTCGTGCTGTATCGGGCCCCATGCGGCCCATAGCCCAAATGAGCGAATGAGAGTGTTGGGACTCGAACCCAAGACCTACGGCTTAAAAGGCAGAGTTTCCGTCTGCTTTCACTTGCCACACCTACTATTTCAGCCAAAAACGTGGATCCACAAGTTGTTTCTCAACAGCTACTTAGGAACCGAACACACGGTTGCGTAACGGATAGCAACCCGTTCCCCAATGACCCCGAAACGGGGCCGAAGTCAGACCCAACCGCCCCAAAAGGTACGTATGAGGTACGTATGAGTCAAGGGCGCGGGCAACGAAAAATGGAGTTCTCCGATAATGGCGAAGACACGGAAGTTTGATATCGGCTGGCATGTATTCCGTTTTCACGAGCGGTTCGAGCTGGCCGACGATCAACGGTTTTGCCGCAAAGGTCCGCTGGTATACAGCCGCGATTATGTATCCGCTGCCGATGATGAATCGGCAACGTATCTGCAGCAGCTCGACGCCCTGAGCCGCCGGCAGAACGGCCTGGAACTTGAAGGGGCATGGTCTCGTATTCGACGGGCCGCCAGCAGCCGCAGCCGGGCGTATCGGGGCTGGTTGTTAACCGCCTCCAACTGTCCGATGAGCGCCACCGAGATCGGCCGGAAAGTGCTCTTTTGCGACCCGCGGCGCGCAACGCGGATCCTCAAGACGCTGGCAGAGATCGGTCTCATTGAACAAGCGCGCTGTCCGACTTTTGACCTGTCCGAGAATGAGGCCCCAAAGAGGAAACGCCGTAAGAAGGCCACAAAAGGCAGCGAGAAGGCCAAAAGCGCAAAGCGAAAAAGCGGACGCCGGAATGCCGTTTCTCGTGAAAGCTCGAAGAATCTCGAAAGTTCTCGCAGCCCTTTACGCGTGGAAAAACAAAACGGAAGGGAAAATCAAGGGAAAAGAAATACGGGTACACCCGTGAAGGCAAGGGAAGTGGCAACGGTCCCAGGGCCAGGAAGACAGCAACTACGACAAGATGAGCCTGATGGGCTTCCTGCGGTTCGCCTCATACGAGGATCTCGCCGAGCAGTCCAGCCACATCAAGAAGAAAGGCGAGTGCGGCACGAAATGCGAAGCGTTCTCAACGACCTGATTCGACAGGGGCTTTGCATCGGTGGACTTCGTCGTGCTCGCCTCACAGTTTTGACCCCTCACCTACGGTTCATGATTCGGCCTTTCTTCTTGCCGGGCCTTTGGAGCTTCGCGACTTTCTGGCAGAGAGGGGCGCTTGTTTTGCCCGTGGGGAAACGCCAACAGGCTGCTCCGGGTGCGGTCCGGCGCCACTGTCCCAAAGGTGCTTGTACAGTGCTCCACAAATCGAGTAGGCCCACAAGCCACATAGAAGGGAACCTACCGTCAGCGCACCGCCAACACGTGAAGCAAGATTTTCCGGCCGCCACGTTACACGCGTAAGAAAGCCAGTTGCTAAGTAGATTCGAGTAAATTGGTCCGCGTTGCCGATATTTGTCCTGGAGCGGA
>CAYPZL010000297.1:0-4474 GCA_964415045.1 uncultured Pirellulales bacterium
TTTCGGACAGGGCATGAAATCAGCAGAGAACCCCGGAGGGGAAGATGGCGCCGCGTAAACGGGGGAATTCCGGCAATAGCTCCAACGGAGCCACATTGGGCTTCGAGCGCGAGCTCTGGCAGGCCGCCGACACCTTGCGCGGCAGCGTGGATTTTGTTGAACGCAAAGGTTGCTTTCATATAACGCGGTTAACCGTGTCGTTCCCCAATTTCAGGGGTTCTACATGATGAAAGGGGTAAACAGCGAGGGTGTGAACTTCAAAGCCGGAGACATTATTCAAGGTCCTCATTGGCCGGAGCCAGTTGAGGTCAAGCTAATCCAAGAACTTGGCGATTACGTGCGCATCGTAGGGCAAATGCACATCTCCGGCCAGCATGTGGACCAGATAGTGCCCCGAACCGACCTAAAAAACCTCAGCGTGGTCCCGGTGCTTGCCGATTTCACCGCCTCCGCGCGCGACGTCTTCCTCCGCTTGGAGGCCCTACGTTACCGCTTCGCCTCTCTCTACGACCCCCTTCTGGCTATGAACATCTCCAAGGTGGACCCCCTTCCCCACCAAATCGAGGCCGTCTACGGCTATGTGCTCAACCTGCCCCGCATCCGCTTCCTCATCGCCGATGACCCGGGCGCGGGCAAGACCATCATGGCCGGCCTGATCATCAAAGAACTGAAACTGCGCCGCCTCGCTCAGCGCATCCTCATCGTCGTGCCCGGCCACCTCAAAGACCAGTGGCGGCGTGAGATGAAAGAGCGTTTCGAGGAGCACTTTGTAGTGGTGGACCGGCGCATGATGGAGGCCCTGTTCGGCGAGAACGTGTGGCTGCGGGAAAACCAAATCATCACCTCCATGGACTTCGCCAAGCAGGAAGACGTGCTCCGCTCGCTGGTGGCCGCGCACTTCGACTTGGTCATTGTGGATGAGGCACACAAGATGAGCGCTTACCGCTACGGCAACAAACTGGAACGCACGGCCCGCTATCGCCTGGGCGAGGTTCTCTCCCAGATCAGTACCCACTTACTCTTCCTCACCGCCACGCCCCACAAGGGAGACCCCGAGAACTTCCGTCTCTTCCTTGACCTCCTGGTCCCCGGCTTCTTCGCTACCGAGGACTTGCTCCAGGAGTCCATCCGCAACCGGGACAACCCCCTTTTCATCCGCCGCATGAAAGAGGACCTAAAGGACTTCGAGGGCAAGCCCCTGTTCCTGCCCCGCCACGTGCGCACCATCTCCTTCGACCTGGGCCGGGAATCGCCCCAGGAGAAGGCCCTGTATAATGACCTTTCCCGCTACGTGCAGACCCAATACAACAAGGCGCTTACCAAGGACAAACGGCGCAACGTAGCCTTTGCCCTCGTCATCCTTCAGCGCCGCTTCGCATCCAGCACCTACGCGCTCTACCGCTCCCTAGAGCGGCGTAAGAAGCGACTGGAAGACCTCTTGCGCATGAGCGACCCTGAGCGCCGCAAGCATTTGGAACGGCCTACCTTCCTCGACCTGGAGGAGGCCGAAGACGCGAGCGAAGCCGAGCGCTGGCAACAGGAAGAAATCTGGGAAACCCTTACCGTGGCCGAGAATCGCCGCGAACTGGAGCGGGAGATCGAGACCGTCAAGCGCCTGTTGCGCCAGGCTGAGGCTATCATCCGCGGCGGTGAGGAGGTCAAACTGCGCCACTTCCGCCAGGCCCTGGACGACCTGGAGCGCCGCTTCCCCGGCGAAAAGATCCTTATCTTCACGGAATCTCGGGACACCCTGGAGTACCTGGAACAGCGTCTGCGCCAATGGGGCTACAGTGTTTGCACCATCCACGGCGGCATGAAACTGGAGGACCGCATCCGCGCCGAGGCGGTGTTCCGCAACGAAGCTCAGGTCATGGTGGCCACCGAAGCCGCGGGCGAGGGCATTAACCTCCAGTTCTGCCACTTGATGATCAACTACGACCTGCCCTGGAACCCCAACCGCCTGGAGCAACGCATGGGCCGCATTCACCGCTATGGCCAGACGAAAGAGGTCTACATATTCAACCTAGTGGCCGCCGACACCCGCGAGGGCCGCGTTATGAAGCGCCTCTTTGAGAAGTTGGAGGAGATCCGCCAAGCCTTGGGCAGCGACAAGGTGTTCGATGTCCTAGGAGAGATCTACTACGGCAAGAACTTGGCCCAATTGATGCTGGAAGCCGCGGCCAGCGCGCGCAGCCTGGACGAGATCCTGCGCGAAATCGACATCCAAGTGGACGAGGAGTACATCCGCCGCGTGCGCGAGAACCTGGGCGAGAGCCTGGCCACCCGCTACATAGACTACACTCGCATCCGGGAGATGGCCGACCAAGCCCGGGAACATCGCCTGATCCCCGAGTACACGGAAGCCTTCTTCAAAAAAGCTTGGCAGGCAGCGGGCGGCCGCTACCGCGAACGGCAGGACGGATTCCTGGCCGTGGAAAGCATCCCGGCTGCGATTCGTCGCGTGGCCGAGGAGGACGACTTCCGCAAGCAGTTTGGGACACTTCTCAGCCGCTACTCCAAGATCACGTTCGACCGCGAGGTTGCGTTCCGCCACCCCGAGGCTGAGTTCGTTTCCTTCGGCCATCCTCTGTTCGAGGCCCTGCTGCGCTGGGTGGAAAAACATTTGAGCGACGCGCTCCACCGCGGCGCGGTGTTCACCGACCCGGATGGTCGCCTGGACGGTGTGTTACTCTTTTACGAAGGGGAAGTCACCGACGGCACCGGTCAGGTGGCCGGGCGTCGCTTGTTGGCCTTCTTCGCGGAACGGCAAAGCGGCGATATTCGCCCGGTCAATCCCGCCATTATCTGGGACTTACTCAAAGAGGGGAAGCCCGGCCAAGACCTCCGCGTGTCCCTGGAGGAGATCAAAGACCGAGCTATTACTGTTGTTCTCGCTGAATTAGAACGCTATCGGGAGGAACTGTTTCGGGAACGGGAACGCCAAGCGCGCATTAAGGAGAAGTATGGCATTCGCTCACTGGAGCACCTCATCGTCGAATTGGACGGCGACCTTATCGATTTCTACTCCCGCCGTGAACGGGGCGAGAAGGTGGATCTGGTCATTCACAACAAGGAGGAGCAGAAGCGACGGTACCAACAGGCCCTGCAAGATTTGAAGGAAGAAATCGTGCGTGAGCGCATGCTTACCCTAACCACGCCGCGTTTCGTGGCCGCGTTGCGAGTGGTGCCTGCGCAGGTGACGGTGGAGGAAATGAGCGAGGACCCGCAAGTGGAAGCGGTGGGGATGGAGGTAGCGATGCAGTACGAGCGGGACCAAGGCCGTGAGCCCGAGGATGTTTCGGCGCAGAACCTGGGTTTCGACATCCGCTCGCGGGATCCGAGCACCGGCCGCAAGCGCTACATCGAGGTCAAGGCCCGGGCCAACGTGGGCCCTGTGGCGCTGACCAAAAACGAGTGGTTCAAGGCCCAGCGCTTTGGCGACGACTACTACCTGTACGTTGTCCTAAATGCGGCCACAAAGCCGGAGTTGTACATCGTTCAAAACCCGGCTGCACGGCTGAAACCCGAGGATGTAGTAGAAGTGCGGTATCGTGTTGGCGTAGATGAAATCTTGAAGCAAGGCGGGCGCGTGAGTTGAACGTTTTACATATGAGGGAGGGAAAAACGTGTATGTAACCGAAGTGCTGATCAGAGGCTTCCGGAGTCTCGAAGATGTGTCCGTAAAGTTCTATCCAGGGATCAACGTTTTGGTCGGCAAGAATAATGCAGGAAAAAGCAACATTATTCGCGCGTTAGATATGGTATTTGGTGAAAAATGGCCCACTTACCGTGAGATTGAAGACAGGGATTTCTATCGGGCGTCCTCCTACACATCCCCAGTCGATGAATTCTTGATCGCCGTATGCTTAGAGGGTCAAGTTAATACTGAGGTAATCGAAGACAACATCGGTGTATATGTCCACTCTTTACAAGAACCACCCTCTT
This sequence comes from uncultured Pirellulales bacterium, assembly GCA_964415045.1. Taxonomy (GTDB): domain Bacteria; phylum Planctomycetota; class Phycisphaerae; order Sedimentisphaerales; family Anaerobacaceae; genus CAYPZL01. Next base: position 3,946 of record CAYPZL010000297.1, read on the forward strand.
GGAGCGACTACGAGTCGCTACGTAAGGAGCCAGATGGACAGCGTCCGTACAAAAAAGGAGAAGAATTAAGGCAATTTATTGTAAATACACAAAATATTTGGCTTTACCTCCTAGTGCCGCGAAACAGTGCGCGAAAGGACCGTGTCTTCGGAGCAAACATTTTGCATCAGGATGGGCGTTGGTATCGCATACAATCCTTGAGGAGAGAGGTGCGAGACGCACTATTGACCACGGCCTTTGTCCCCTCTTTCCGGGATCCTTCCAATCAAATGCGCATCACCTCTTTTTCTTGGTATGGTCGCTTTGTTCGCCACCTTTATGAGCGTCAAACAGAAGAGCAACGTGAGAATATACAACACGCACGCCGCTTGTTGGGCGAAACCCTCGATGACATCTTCCAACAGGCAACGGCCGCTTTACGTAAGCGTCTATCCAAGGCTATCGCGCATCATCGTATCTCCTTCAAAGCGGGCGCTTTTACCCGGGACGACGACTACAAACAGATCACCCTGTTTGTTGACGATGGTAT
>CAYPZL010000298.1:0-4436 GCA_964415045.1 uncultured Pirellulales bacterium
CTAGCCAATCGGCGGAAAAAGGGGACAGGTCCAATTTGTGCGAAGCACCCTCCGGGCCGTTGCGCGGCAAATTGGACCTGTCCTCTTTTTCTCCTTGGCGCGCGCTCTTGTCAACGGTGTGCCAGACAGGCGTCCGCCGGTGCTTCGAGGGTCCAATTTGCGACTTGCCCGAGTGGCGCGTCGCTCCTGAGCATCGCCTCCGCGCCCCGATGGTCTTCCGGCTTGAAAAAGAGAAAGCCTTGTCCGTAATCGCATTGCATCGTTTGCAGCCTCGCACGTTGCATCTCGGTTTCCACGCCTTCGGCCACAACGAGCATGTTCAGGTTGTGGGCTATATCGATGGCTGACTGCACGATGTGCCACTGACCGTTGGAATCGTCCTGGGTCCCAATGAACGACCGGTCAATTTTGAGAATGTCGAATGGGAAGCGATGGAGATAGCTCAACGAGGCATAGCCCGTTCCGAAGTCGTCGATGGCCATGCGGATTCCCATGGCTTTCAAGTCCGACAGTCTGGCGGCGAGGAGGTCGGCGTTCTCGATGAGCGTGTCCTCGGTCATCTCCAAGACCAGGTTCCGCGTGTCAATCCCGCACTCATGGGCAATTTGGGCAATTATCGACGCCAAATCGGGTTGCACGATCTGCTTGGGTGACGCATTGACGCTCATCGTCAGGGCGGCCGCATTCGGGAATTCCCGTTGCCACTGGTGCAATCGGCGGCAGGCCTCGCGCATCAACATCCCGCCGATCGGCAGGATCAGCCCGGTATCTTCCGCTGTTTTCAAGAAGTCCGAGGGAGGAATGATCCCGCGCGTAGGGTGCATCCACCGCGCGAGTGCCTCGAAACCAACGATCCCGCCCGTTTGGAGCGAAACGATGGGTTGGTAGAAGTTCAGGAACTCGCGCCGCTCGACGGCGCGCCGCAGATCGTTTTCCAGGTCCAGGGCCTTCCTTGCGTGCGCATGCATTGCCGAGTTGAAGAGTCTATAGCAGGCCTTTCCCTCGCGTTTGGCCCGGTACATCGCGATGTCCGCGTCACGGAGGACGTCCTCTGGTCGATCGTACCCTGTTGAGCTAACGGCGATGCCGATGCTGGCGGCCGTGAAGAACTCCTTGCCGTCCAGTTGGATTGGTCGTTCCAGGGCTTTCAGGATCCTCTCGGCAGCACGGATCGCATCGGTGATATCCGTGATGTCGTCGAGAAGGGCCACGAATTCGTCGCCGCCCAGACGAGCAATCGTATCGGTTCCGCGAACGCACTCTCGCAGTCTACCGGCCGTCTCGATCAGCAACCGGTCGCCCGCCTGATGCCCCAGGCTGTCGTTGATGTTTTTGAATCGATCCAGATCGAGAAACAGCAAGGCAAACAAGTAACCCTTCCGTCGCCTGCACCGTTCGATCGCGTTATCCAGTTGAACGCCGACCAGCGAGCGGTTCGGCAGGCCGGTCAGCGCGTCGTGCAACGCATCGTGACGCAGTTGTTCCTCCAGTCGCTTGCGATTGAGGCTTTCCGCCTGGAGTTGTTCGTTGAGCTGCACCAGCCGGTCGTGACTCCGTTTGACGTGAACGGCGGAACGCACCCGCGCGGCAAGGATCTCCTTCTTGAAGGGCTTGGTAACGTAGTCGTGGGCGCCGGCATCCAGACCGTGGACGATGTCCGTGCCTTCACTCATCGCGGTGACCAGGATCACGGGGATTGACCTCAGCTCGGCATTTTCCTTCAGGTAGCGCAGGACCTCGATGCCGGACATTCCGGGCATCATGACGTCCAGGAGAACGACGTCCGGGGGCTCGGCCACCGCCATCCGTAGTGCGGACCGGCCGTCACCCGCCACAGACACCTCGTATCCCTGAGCCTCCACGGCCCGGGCCATCAGCGTGGCCATGTCGGGCGTGTCGTCTACCACGAGCACCTTGGTCATGGCTCGTCTCTCTGCAAGGAATCGACTCGATGGTCTTCTTCAAGGGTATTGGATTGCCTGGAAAACGGGAGGGCCAGGCTGTCTCCTTTCGCCTCTTCGCTGCCGCGCTCATTCCCGGCTGCCGCTTCCGGCTGCTGCTTGGACGCCCACCGGGCGACCGTTTCCACCAGCTTCTCCGGACGAATCGGCTTGGCCAGGTAGGCGTCGCAGCCGGCGTCGAGACACTTCCGGCGGTCGCCCTGCATAGCGTGGGCAGTCAAGGCGATGATCGGACCGGCGTATCCTTCCTCCCGCAAACGCCGGGTGGCTTCGTAGCCGTCGAGGGCCGGCATCTGCATGTCCATCAAGACAACGTCAAACGGCTCCTCGGGATCGGAATACCTTCTCCCCCTTCCCCGTTGGGTGGCCAGCGCCTTTTCCAACGCCTCCCGGCCGTCTTGGGCGATCACCACCTCCGCGCCGGCTTCTCTCAGGACGGCGGCGATCAGCCGCTGGTTGTCCGGAATGTCCTCCGCCAAGAGGACACGGCACTCCAGCTCCCGCTCGTCCTTGGCCGCCCGTGCGTTCGGTACTTCGCTGCCCGGCACGGCCTCCCTCGCATACTCCACGAGCGGGACTCCCTGAAGGGGCCCGGTGGCAATGGTCACGGTGAACGTGCTTCCCTTACCGGGCTCGCTGGTCACCGTCACGTCGCCTCCCAGCTTTCGGGCAAGCTGCCGGCTGATCGTCAGGCCCAATCCGGTGCCGCCGTACTGGCGGGTGACGGATCCGTCAGCTTGCGAAAACGCCTCGAACAGCTTGTCGATCTGTTCTTCCGGGATTCCCATGCCCGTGTCGATCACGTCGAACCGCAGCTTCGGCTCGTCGCTGTCGCCATCGGTCAGACGGGTGACGATGCGGACACCTCCGGTTTCCGTAAACTTGATGGCGTTGCCGACGACGTTGGTCAGGACCTGTTGCAGGCGGGTCGGATCGGTCACGATGGTTTCCGGCAGGGGCCCTTCATATTCGTCGATCAGCGACAGGCCCTTCGCATGGGCTCGCACGTGCAAGAGGGAGACAACGTCCGCGACGACCTGGCGGGGCGACCAGCGAATCTCCTCGAACTCCATCTTGCCGGCCTCGATCTTCGAAAGGTCGAGGATGTCGTTGATCAATTGCAGCAGATGCTCGCCGTTTCGCTTGACAATCTGGGCGGCTTCCAGGGCTTCCGGCTCCTTGAGCTCCTTCAGGAGTATGTCGGTGAACCCCAGAATCGCCGTCATCGGCGTGCGGATCTCGTGGCTCATGTTGGCCAGGAACTCACTCTTGGCCCGCGTGGCGGCTTCGGCCACCTGCCGGGCTTCAACCAGATCAGTGACGTTGATGACGTTCAGGATCACGCCTTCATACCGCTCATCCTTGAAGATGGGCTGGCCCCGTAGCGATAGGTGCATCCCGAGCAGGTTCCGGTTGACAACGTAGGCCGTGCGTTGCCGCCCAGCGCGGAACCTCGCCAGCACGGCCCGTAGACGGGCCGTTCCCTCCGTGTCCGGGTGCAGGTCCCACAGCGATCTGCCCACCATATCCTGGCGTTTCAAGCCAACTTTCTCCAAGAACCAACTGTTGACCTCGGTTATCACGTCGTCCGCGTTGGCAACCACGACGCCTTCGTCCATGCCCTCGATCATCGCGCGCAGCTTGAGCGCTTCCTGCGTTGCCATGGCTTGGCTGCTCTCGCGTTCTTGCTCGATCCGCTTCTGCTCGGAGACGTCCCTCACCGTTGCCTGGAGAAACACTTGGTCGCCCAGCTCGACCCGGGTCAGCAGGACGGTGGCGGGAAACTCTTGGCCGCCGAGTTGCTTGTGTTGCCACTCGAAGCAATTGCTGCCCTCCTTCATCGCCGTTTCGATCATCTCCCTGGCTTTCTCGGCCGAAGGCCTTCCGTCCGGCTGGAATTCCGGCGACAGTTCCCAGGGACCGAGAGAGACGAACTCGGCTTCGTCCTTGGTTCCGAACATTTCAACGGTGGCGGGATTGCCCGACGTGAACTTCCATGACGGAGGGGCCAGGGTCATGATGGCGTCCCGCGAGCTCTCGAAGAGCGTTCGATACCTGACCTCGGACTGCCGCAGCAAGTCGTTAGCCATCTTGCGTTCGCTGACTTCCCGTTCAAGTGCCTCGGTGCGTTCGGCGACCTTCTGATCGAGCGCCTCGTTCATATCGAGCAGTTCTTCGGCCTGCTTGGTCAGGGTCGTCTTCCAGTTGCGCACGGCACGGAACACGACGACCCAACCGACGATCAAAAAGGGCATGAGCACAAGCATCGCCCGAGCTTGCAGGAACGGCAGCCGCTGCTCCCGTTTCAGAGTAGTGCTAACGGCGTCGGCGAGACCAGCGGCAAATGTGTCCATTCCTTTCGCATAAACTTGTTTCTGCGATTCGTATTCGTCGCTGAACACGAGCGCTTCGGCTTCCTGCGCACGGCCCTGGCGCACCAGATCGAAGGCGCGGTTCTCCATCTGGACAAGCCGG
>CAYPZL010000299.1:0-3028 GCA_964415045.1 uncultured Pirellulales bacterium
GGGGCTTCGCCTGCTACGGGCAAGGAGAAAGCGAAATGAACCACCTCCGTGTCGTTTTTGTTGGCGTGCTGTTGATAGCGGCGGGGATCGGGCCGACTTCCGCCCTGGCGGATGCCCGCGAATCTTCCGTGCCGGTGCAAACGATCCTCGCGTCAGAACGTGAAATCGACCAGACACTCGAACTGACGGGAAGCGTCTCGGCACTCAAGACGGTGACGGTCCTGTCGAAGGTGACCGGCGAAATCGAAAAACTTCTCGTGGAGCGCGGAATGCGGGTCAAAGCCGGCGACCCCATCGCCGTGGTGGAGCACGAAGCCGAACTCGCCCAGCGGGACGAACTCGTCGCGGCCGTGGAAATGGCCGAGGTCGGCGTCCGTCAGGCGCAGGCGGCGGCCAAGGTGGCGGAGGCTGCGTTGGCCCAGGCCGAGGCCCAACTCGAAAACGCGGCGCTGGAAAAGACGCGCATCGAAAACCTCTACAAGGACAAGAGCGTTCCCAAGCAGAAATACGACGCGGTGATGGCCCAGTACAAGATCGCCGCGGCGGGGCGCGACCTGGCGGCCGCGAAGCTCACTGCGGCCAAGGCGCAGGTCGCCCAGGCTCAGGCGGCCTTGAAACAGACCAAGGCAGCCCTGCGGCGCCTCGACGTGCGGATCGCGGATTACACGGTCCGCGCGCCGTTTTCCGGTGTCGTCACCGCCCGATACGTCGACCAGGGTGCCATGGACAACCCGGCGCTGCCCATTGTCCAGCTGATGGACGTTTCGACACTTAAAGTCAACTGCGACGTTGCGCAGGTCAACGCCGGCAAGGTCAAGAAAGGCCAGAAAGTCGTCCTGACGACGGACGCCTGGCCGGAGGTGGAATTTCCTGGTACGGTCTTCATCGTCAACCCCTCCGTGACTCCGAAGACCCGCACCCTGCCCGTGGAGATTCGCACCGATGGCAGGCCCGCCGGGGCCCAGGCCGGCGGGGACATCCGCCTGAAACCCGGGATGTTCGTGAAGGTCAGCATCCAGGTCGGGGCGAAGCGATGTCTTGCGGTGCCTCGGGACTGCCTGATGCGCTTGCCGGGAACGGGCGTGTACTACCTGTTCGTCGTCAAGGACGGCAAGGCCGAGAAGCGAACCGTTACGCTGGGCATCGGCCGCGGCAACTACGTCGAGGTGGTCGAAGGCGTGGCGCCGGGCGAGAAGGTGGTCGTCAAGGGCCAGGTGAATCTCAAGACCGGCATGGCCGTCCACGAGGCCAAGTAATGCTCCGGGAGTTGCTCAATGAATCTGCCTGAATTTGCCGTTCGCCGGCCTACCACGGTGATGATGATCTTCTTGGCCATCGCCCTGATGGGCGCGATCTCCCTCTCAATGCTCAACATTGATTTGCTCCCGGAAATCGAGCCGCCGGCCATCAGCGTTCTCGTTCCCTACCCGGGCGCAACGGCCAGCGACGTCGAGAGCGACGTCACCAAGTACCTGGAGGACCAACTCAGCACGGTCAACAATCTCGACAAACTGATATCCCTGTCCAAGGACAATCTCGCGATGGTCACGTGCAAGTTCGCCTGGGGTACCGACCTCGACGTGGCCTCCAACGACGTTCGCGACAAGATCGACCTGGCCAAGCCCGACATTCATGAGCACGCCCCGGACGCCGAAGAGCCGATGCTCTTCAAGTTTTCCAGCGCCACCGCCCCGGTAATGTTCGTGGCCGTGACGGCGACGGAGAGTTGGCCGCAACTGTACCACCTCGTCGACAAGAGAATCTCCGATCCCCTGAAGCGCGTTCCCGGCGTGGGCGCCATCATGATGTATGGTGGGATGATCCGCCAGATCAACGTCGAGTTCGACAAGCGAGCCCTGGCCGGCTACGGTCTGACCGTGCCGGAAGTCATCCAGAAGATCAAGGCCGAAAACCTCGACATGCCCGCCGGCGACGTGAAGATGGGCACGCGCCGGTACCAGATTCGGCTAACCGGCCGCTTCACCTCGCCCGAGGAGATCGCCTCGATCATCGTCGGCACCCAGGAGGGACGCCTGGTCCACCTCCGAGACGTGGCCGACGTCAGTGACAGTTTCGAAGAGCCAACCATGTACGGCTGGGGCGAGGGCGGGCTAAGGGCCGTCGTCATGATCATCCAGAAGCAGACCGGCGCCAACACGGTCGCCGTCTGCAGGGCGATCCGCAAGCGCTTGGCCGAATTGCAGAAGGACCTGCCGTCGGACGTCCAGATCGCCATCCCGATGGATAACTCCGAATTCATCTTGTGGTCTATCGACAACCTGGCTCAGACGCTATTGGTCGCCGGCATCCTCGTCGTGGTGGTTGTTGTGCTGTTCCTCAGGCGCTTTCGTGCAAGCGTGATCATCGCCCTGACGATTCCCTTCTCGCTGATCACCGCCTTCATCTTCCTGTTTCTCAAGGGCTACACCATCAACGTCGTCTCGCTGATGAGTCTGAGCATCGCCATCGGCATGGTCGTCGATAACGCCATCGTCATTCTGGAAAACATCACGCGACACATCGAGGAAGGCCAGAGGCCCCGCGAGGCGGCCGTCTTCGGCGCCGCGGAGGTCGGCACGGCCGTCATGGCCTCCACGTTGACCACCGTGGCCGTCTTCCTGCCGCTGGTCTTCGTGTCCGGGCTGAGCGGCATCGTGTTCGACCAGTTGGCCTTCGTCGTATCCATCACGCTGGCGGGGTCGCTCTTCGCCGCGGTGACGCTCACGCCGATGCTTGCGTCGAAATGGATCAGGCCGATCGAAGCCCGCAAGACGGGTCGGCTCTATCGCTTCAGTGAACGGGGGTTCCAAGCCGTCGAGCGGGCCTACGAACGTCTGCTGCACGGGGCGTTACGGCACAGGTGGAAGGTGCTGGTGGTGTTGGCCGTCATCTTCGGCGGCAGCCTATACCTGCTTCGTTTCATGGGGACCGACCTGTTTCCGGATGTTGACGAAGGAACGGTGAACATCCGCGTCTCGTTGGACGAAAGCGCGCGGCTGGAGGAGTCGGCTGCGGTCGCCAAGCGCAT
>CAYPZL010000299.1:3128-4430 GCA_964415045.1 uncultured Pirellulales bacterium
GCACCGATGAAGCAGGTTCTGTTAGGTGGCGGCAAGCAAATCGAGGTCGAGATCATCGGCCACGACATGGACGTAACGAACCGCCTGGCCGAGCAGGTCCGCAAGATCTTCGAGCGCACCCCCGGCGCAGTGGATGTCTCCATCAGCCGCAAGAAGCCCCGTCAGGAAGTGCACGTCGTGGTGGACCGGCAGAAGGCGGCCAGCCTGGGCGTCAACGTCGCGACGGTCGCGCAGGTCCTCCGCAGCAACTACTACGGCTTCGAGGCGTCCAAGTACCGCGACGCCGGCGACGATTTCGATATCTTTGTGCGACTGAAGGAATCCGAGCGACGGAACCTCGACGACATCGGCGAGGTGGACGTTCCTTCGATGGACGAAGACGTCAAGTCGGTCAAACTGAAAAACATCGCCCGCATCGAGTACAGCACCGGGCCGGTCCAGATCGACCGCAAGAACCGCGAGCGGATCGTGAAGGTCGGCGCGGACACCTACGGCCGGTCGCTAGGCGAAGTAAGGGCCGACGTGGAACGCGAACTGAAGAAACTCAAGACCCCACCAGGAGTAACGTTGGATTTCGGCGGCGAGGTGGAGGAACAGCGAAAGGCATTCCACGACCTGACCCTCCTGCTGGCAGTCGGCGTGATCCTGGTGTACATGGTGATGGCCTCGCAGTTCGAGTCCCTCAGGCTCCCGTTCGTCATCGCCTTCGCCCTTCCGTTTGCGTTCACGGGTGTGATCTGGGCCTTTTACCTCACCGGCGTGACGCTGAACCTGATGTCCTTCATGGCGGGCATCATGCTCGTGGGCGTCGTGGTCAACAACGCCATCGTCCTGATCGATTACACGAACATCTTGCGTGCCCGGGGAATCGGCCTGAAGGAGGCGGTGGCCCAGGCCGGCCGCCATCGCCTGCGCCCGGTCCTGATGACCACGCTGACGACGGTCTTCGGGATGCTACCGCTGGCGCTCTCGCGCGGCGAGGGTTCGGAAATGTGGCAGCCGTTCGGGATCACGGCAATCGGCGGGCTGTCACTCTCGGCGCTTGTCACGCTGATCCTCGTGCCGATCATCTACAGCTTGTTCGAGGCCAGGAGCGAACGTAAGGCTGCCGCCAAGGGGAAAACGTCATGAAGGCCGTGCTGATTATCTATAACGTGGCGATCCATGACGAGGTTATGGAAGCCCTCGGAAGCGTCGATGCTGCCGAGCATTTCACGCGTATCGAACGGGTCATCGGACAGGGCGCTACCAGCGGCCCGCACTACGGAACGCATGTCTGGCCTGCTTTCAATTCCGCCCTCT
>CAYPZL010000300.1:0-4416 GCA_964415045.1 uncultured Pirellulales bacterium
GCAATAACTCAAACGGGGCCACATCGGGGTTCGAACGACAGCTTTGGCAGGCCGCGGACATACTGCGAGGCGGCATGGATTTTGTTGAAGGCAAACGGCGCTTTCGTATAACGCAATCAACCGTGTCGTTCCCCAATTTCAGGGGTTCTACATGATGAAAGGGGTAAACAGCGAGGGTGTGAACTTCAAAGCCGGAGACATTATTCAAGGTCCTCATTGGCCGGAGCCAGTTGAGGTCAAGCTAATCCAAGAACTTGGCGATTACGTGCGCATCGTAGGGCAAATGCACATCTCCGGCCAGCATGTGGACCAGATAGTGCCCCGAACCGACCTAAAAAACCTCAGCGTGGTCCCGGTGCTTGCCGATTTCACCGCCTCCGCGCGCGACGTCTTCCTCCGCTTGGAGGCCCTACGTTACCGCTTCGCCTCTCTCTACGACCCCCTTCTGGCTATGAACATCTCCAAGGTGGACCCCCTTCCCCACCAAATCGAGGCCGTCTACGGCTATGTGCTCAACCTGCCCCGCATCCGCTTCCTCATCGCCGATGACCCGGGCGCGGGCAAGACCATCATGGCCGGCCTGATCATCAAAGAACTGAAACTGCGCCGCCTCGCTCAGCGCATCCTCATCGTCGTGCCCGGCCACCTCAAAGACCAGTGGCGGCGTGAGATGAAAGAGCGTTTCGAGGAGCACTTTGTAGTGGTGGACCGGCGCATGATGGAGGCCCTGTTCGGCGAGAACGTGTGGCTGCGGGAAAACCAAATCATCACCTCCATGGACTTCGCCAAGCAGGAAGACGTGCTCCGCTCGCTGGTGGCCGCGCACTTCGACTTGGTCATTGTGGATGAGGCACACAAGATGAGCGCTTACCGCTACGGCAACAAACTGGAACGCACGGCCCGCTATCGCCTGGGCGAGGTTCTCTCCCAGATCAGTACCCACTTACTCTTCCTCACCGCCACGCCCCACAAGGGAGACCCCGAGAACTTCCGTCTCTTCCTTGACCTCCTGGTCCCCGGCTTCTTCGCTACCGAGGACTTGCTCCAGGAGTCCATCCGCAACCGGGACAACCCCCTTTTCATCCGCCGCATGAAAGAGGACCTAAAGGACTTCGAGGGCAAGCCCCTGTTCCTGCCCCGCCACGTGCGCACCATCTCCTTCGACCTGGGCCGGGAATCGCCCCAGGAGAAGGCCCTGTATAATGACCTTTCCCGCTACGTGCAGACCCAATACAACAAGGCGCTTACCAAGGACAAACGGCGCAACGTAGCCTTTGCCCTCGTCATCCTTCAGCGCCGCTTCGCATCCAGCACCTACGCGCTCTACCGCTCCCTGGAGCGGCGTAAGAAGCGACTGGAAGACCTCCTGCGCATGAGCGACCCCGAGCGCCGCAAGCACCTGGAGCGGCCCACTTTCTTCAACCTGGAGGAGGCCGAAGATGCGAGCGAAGCCGAGCGCTGGCAACAGGAAGAAATCTGGGAAACCCTCACCGTGGCCGAGAATCGCCGCGAACTGGAGCGGGAGATCGAGACCGTCAAGCGCTTGTTGCGCCAGGCCGAAGCCATCATCCGCGGCGGTGAAGAGGTTAAACTGCGCCACTTCCGCCAGGCCCTGGACGACTTGGAGCGCCGCTTCCCCGGCGAAAAGATCCTTATCTTCACGGAATCTCGGGACACCCTGGAGTACCTGGAACAGCGTCTGCGCCAATGGGGCTACAGTGTTTGCACCATCCACGGCGGCATGAAACTGGAGGACCGCATCCGCGCCGAGGCGGTGTTCCGCAACGAAGCTCAGGTCATGGTGGCCACCGAAGCCGCGGGCGAGGGCATTAACCTCCAGTTCTGCCACTTGATGATCAACTACGACCTGCCCTGGAACCCCAACCGCCTGGAGCAACGCATGGGCCGCATCCACCGCTATGGCCAGACGAAAGAAGTCTACATTTTCAACCTGGTGGCCGCGGACACCCGCGAGGGCCGTGTCATGAACCGCCTCTTCGAGAAACTGGAGGAAATCCGTAAGGCCCTGGGCAGCGACAAGGTGTTCGACGTCCTGGGAGAGATCTACTACGGCAAGAACCTGGCCCAGTTGATGCTGGAAGCCGCGGCCAGCGCGCGCAGCCTGGACGAGATCCTGCGCGAAATCGACATCCAGGTGGACGAAGAGTACATCCGCCGCGTGCGCGAGAACCTGGGCGAGAGCCTAGCCACCCGCTACATCGATTACACCCGCATCCGGGAGATGGCCGACCAGGCCCGCGAGCACCGCCTGATTCCCGAATACACGGAAGCCTTCTTCAAAAAAGCTTGGCAGGCTGCGGGCGGACGCTATCGCGAGCGCCGGGATGGTTTTCTGGCCGTGGAAAGTATCCCGGCCGCGATCCGTCGCGTGGCCGAGGAAGACGACTTCCGCAAGCAGTTTGGGACACTTCTCAGCCGCTATCCCAAGATCACCTTCGACCGCGAGGTGGCCTTCCGCCACCCCGAGGCCGAGTTCGTCTCCTTCGGCCATCCCCTGTTTGAGGCACTGCTGCGCTGGGTGGAGAAGGACCTGAGCGACGCGCTCTACCGCGGCGCGGTGTTCACCGACCCGGACGGTTGCCTGGACGGCGTGTTGCTCTTCTACGAGGGGGAAGTCACCGACGGCACCGGTCAGGTGGCCGGACGTCGCTTGTTAGCTTTCTTCGCGGACCGGCAAAGTGGTGATATTCGCCCGGTCAATCCCGCCATTATCTGGGACTTACTCGAAGGGGGGAAGCTCGGCCAAGAGCCCCGCGTGTCCCTGGAGGAGATCAAAGACCGAGCTATTCCCGTTGTTCTCGCTGAACTGGAACGCTATCGGGAGGAACTGCTTCGGGAACGGGAACGCCAAGCGCGCATCAAGGAGAAGTATGGCATTCGCTCACTGGAGCACCTCATCGTCGAACTGGATGGCGACCTCATTGACCTCTACTCCCGCCGCGAGCGGGGCGAGAAGGTGGATCTGGCCATTCGCAACAAGGAGGAGCAGAAGCGACGGTACCAACAGGCCCTGCAGGATTTGAAGGAAGAAATCGCGCGTGAGCGAATGCTCACCCTAACCACGCCGCGCTTCGTAGCCGCGTTGCGAGTGGTGCCTGCGCAGGTGACGGTGGAGGAAATGAGCGAGGACCCGCAAGTTGAAGCGGTGGGGATGCAGGTGGCCATGGACTACGAGCGCCGTCAGGGCCGTGAGCCCGAAGACGTATCCGCGCAGAACCTGGGCTTCGACATCCGCTCACGGGATCCGAGCACCGGCCGCAAGCGCTACATCGAGGTCAAAGCCCGGGCCGGCGTGGGCCCCATAGCGCTAACTAAAAACGAATGGTTCAAAGCCCAGCGCTTTGGCGACGATTACTACCTGTACGTTGTCCTCAACGCGGCCACCGAGCCGGAGTTGTACGTCATTCAAAACCCGACCGCACGGCTGAAACCTGAGGATGTGGTAGAAGTGCGATATCGGGTTGGCGTAGATGAAATCTTGAAGCAAGGTGGGCGCGTGGGTTGAACGTTTTAACATAGAGGAGGAAAAACCGTGTATGTAACCGAAGCGCTGATCAGAGGTTTCCGAAGTCTCGAAGATGTGTCCGTAAAGTTCTATCCAGGGATCAACGTTTTGGTCGGCAAGAATAATGCAGGTAAAAGCAATATTATTCGCGCATTAGATTTAGTGCTGGGTGAGAAATGGCCACCACGTTATGAGGCTGGTGAGAAAGATTTCTATAGAGCCTCATCTAATGCAGAACCTGTCGACCGATTCTTGATTGCAGTCTGCTTGGAAGGACAGGTAAACAGCCAGGTAATCGTAAATGAAAACGCAGGAGCCTACATTCGTCTCATTCAGAACCCACCATCTCGACATGAATTTGAAGAATTCTTAATCGTTACAAGGGAGGAGAAACAGAAGTCTGCAGAATATCTCAGAGGTCCTGACTTGGCCGGATTCCTGGAGTTTGCTAATAAAGTATGGCTTTATCTGCTCATTCCACGAGACGATGTATACGGAGAACGAATTCTTGCAGCTATTGTCAAGGATAGGCTTGGCGATTGGTACGAGCTGTGGCGGTTTGGCAACCCCGTTCGGGATGCTCTATTGACAACCGCTTTCGTACCATCGTTCCGAGATCCTCATAACCAACTTCGCATTACTTCCTTCTCATGGTACGGGCGCCTCATCCGCCATCTTTATGAGCAACGGACTGAAGAACAGCGGAGGAATATCGAAAAGGCCCAACAGTCGCTGAGCAAGACCTTGGACAAGATCTTTCAACAAACCACCGAGACCTTGCGACAGCGTCTGTCGCGCGCCATTGCCCATCATCGAATCTCATTCAAAGCTGGCTCTTTTACCCGGGACGACGACTACAAACAGATCACCCTGTTTGTTGACGATGGTAT
>CAYPZL010000301.1:0-4368 GCA_964415045.1 uncultured Pirellulales bacterium
ACGATTTCCTTGAAGAATATAAGCCTAATCTCCATTTTGCAAAACTCTACATTCTACCAGAAACGTAAGCACTCACCTGCGGCTGGACCAGAAGGCCAACCTGCATTCCCAGTTGCAGGAGATATGCAACGGAGGACGCTTTCAGAATCGGCATCAACGTCATTATCTATGCGCTGACCCATTAGTCCACGCAGCCGGCAAGGCCCGGTCGACCGGGTCGTTTGGCGTCGCGTGGGTCGCCAGTTGATTGCGCCGGGACACGTTCCTTCGCCCATTACCTCTTGTACCAGTCGGGTGTGCCGAACCAGTCGTGCATCTCCTTCTCGAAAGGCTCCACGACCTCCTGCGGCTCCGGAAACACGCCCTGATCCTGGGTTTCGACGATCCACACGGAAAGGGCCGCCCTCATGCGAATCAGCGCCTCCCGGTGCTGCGGGTCGTCCGAATCGGCGAGATTGTGGATCTCGTGCGGATCGTTGACGGTATCGAAAAGCTGCTCCGGGGCAACCGTCGGCGACATCAATTCGGCCGGCGGGCCCGTTAGCTTGCCCTCCGCCATCAGCCGGCGCATCAGTGGCTTGATCGGAAAGCACTTCTCCTTGTACCGGTTCAGCGAGGTGAAATGGCGGTCGGGATAATAGTTGCGAATGTAGTGATAGCGCTTGCCGCGAACGCTGCGAATTCGGTTGACCGTCTCGTCGATCCGGTCCCGGGCCGAGAAGGCGTACTGGCGCGGCGGCGTCAGGCGGTCGCCGAGGAAGATGCGGCCGTCCATGCCTTTGGGCCGCTCGATTCCCGCAAAGCTCAGCGTTGTGGGCGTGATGTCGATCAGGCTGATCACCTCGTCGCTCGCCGTGCCCGGCTTGTAGTTTCCCGGTTTGGCGACGTTGGCGGGGATGTGCACGATCAGGGGGACGTGCAGGCCGGTGTCGTAACACCAGTGGATGCCGCGCGGCTCGATGCGGCCGTTGTCACCGAAGAAGATCACGATCGTGTCGTCGGCCAGGCCGTCGGCTTCGAGCTGCCTCAGAATCTTCCCGACGGTCCGATCCATCCCGGAGACCGAGTTCAGGTAGCGGGCCCATTCCTCGCGGACGAGCGGGTGGTCGGGATAATACGGCGGTGGCGTGACGTTCTCGGGCGTGGCGATCTTTTCGTGCGTCCGCTCTCCCTTCCATTCCACCCTCGGCTGACGCCAGGTCTGGCGGTCGTAGATGTCGTACTCCGCTTCCAGCGTGTTGACCTGGGCGAAGAACGGTTGATGTTCTTTCAGATCCTCCCATTTGTCGCCGTCGTAGAGTTTTCCCTCGTTGACGAAGTTGAGGTCGAGCTTTCCGGAACCGACCACTTCGCTTCCCATCGTTTTGATATTGGCCGTGAAATACCCCACGTCTTTGAGCCGGTGCGTGATCGGCCTCACGCCTTCGGGAAGGCGGTAATCATCGTTGCGATGGGAACGCATGTTGTGGGTATCGGTGGTCGTCTGGTACATGCCCACGAAGAACGCGCTGCGGCTGGGAGCGCACACGGGCGAGGTGGAAAACGCGTGCGTGTAGCGCATGCCGTCCGCCGCCAGACCGTCCAGATTGGGCGTATGCACGTTCTTGGCCCCGTAGCAGCCCAGGTCCAGCTTCAAGTTCTCGCCGACGATCCACAGAATGTTGGGGCGCTTGACCTTTCGTCCGGAGTCGACGGTGGCCGCGTTGGCCCCTGTGGGCCGGCGGCTGCCGGCCAGCAGGCTCGTCAACGCCGCGCCCGCAGCGGTGGATTTCAAGATGTCACGACGCGATAGTTCTCGTTCCATGAATCGATCTCCTGGTGCCATTAGAGGACACGCCGGCAATCATAGATAACGTCTCGTCGGGACTCGCCAGGCGCGCCTGATCCGTTCAGGGTTGTATTCCTTGTCCCAGCGAAACCGCTTCCTCGGGGTAAACGTATTGTCCCTGCGGTCAGAACTCCTTGAACTGCCTCATCCATTCGGGCCAGTCTGCGGACTGGATGCCGCCGGCCCAGGTCCACGGGCCGTGGATGTTGAATTCCCGGTGCCACTTGAGCGTCCACAATTCCTTGAGCCCGACCTTGCGAACGGACCAGTCCATGAAGAGGTGGTTGTTTGTTTCGTGATGCCGGTTGATGCAGAAGTGCATCATCTCTCCGCTGGCGTTGACCCATTCGCCGTCGTACTGAGGGGGACGGATTCGATTGGATTGGGCCGAGCCGCCCTCATAGAAGGGCCCACCTCCCCTCCACATGGTATCGGCGAAGACCGGGATGTTGTTGGCGCCCTTGACGTCGGCGGTCTTCCAGTTCCACTCGACGGGCCGGCCCTGAATCTTGTCCTGTCCCGGCCGGGCCGCGTAAATCCAGCAGTTGGCCCCGTAGCTGGCCTCTTCGCGGCGGTTTTCCATGCCGCCGGTCCCCATGACGTAGGTCTTGAAGGGGCCGCCGTAATTTACGATATTCGTGCCGGTGTCGCGGCGTTTCTTCGCCATCGGGCAGATGAGAATGCCCGACTTGGTCTGGTACAGGGGGCGCAGCGCCTCGATCCAGTTGCCCCGCGGCCAGCCGACGTAATTGGATTCCCGGCAGAAATACCCGTCGTTGTCGTGGCAATACATCGCCCAGATCTGGGCCCACTGGTGCAGGTTCACCTTGCAAGCGGTCGCCCGCGCCTGTTTGCGAGCCCGGCTCAGAGCCGGCATCAGGATCGCCGCCAGCAGGGCGATGATGGCGATAACGACGAGCAACTCGATGAGTGTGAATCCTCTTCGCTGCGACATGGTCAGACTCCTCTTCGAACTTCGCCCATGATCTGACTACCGTGTAGCGACGCGCGGGGCCCGGCTGCTGTTTGGCCGGATATGACCACCCGGACCCACCCGATACACCCGATGATACAAGAATTTGCCCCCTGCGTCAAGCATCCGCCATCGTACGTTCCTTATGGTGCGATGCCGACTTCTCTCTCCCGGCCCGGATGCTTCACTTCGTTCAGCATGACAACCGTCTAACAAGTTGAGACGGAGCAGTAGTGTGAAAGCCGGCAGTATCTCTCAGTTCGACACCAGCAGGCAGGCGTGCTTCATTTGGGACCACGCCTTCTCGAACCGGCGCCAGGGCAGCGCGGCAAAACCGTGGGCGGGGTCCATGACCAGGACCTCTTGAGGCTTGAGCCCGGCGACGACGACGAAGTGGTCCTTGCGCGGATCCAGCGCCCACGCCAGGGTTTGGCAGGCGGCGCCGAGAATGGGTATGCCGTCAAAGAGGTGAAGGCTGCGCGGCAGACGCACGGCGCAGATCAAGGGTCTGCCTCTGGATATCTGCTCTTCGACCTCGCTGCGGGATTGCGCGTCCATGGAGATGACGTAGGCCTTGAGTCCCTCGGCTTCAGCGATGGCTCGAAGTTCCAGGAGAAAGTATGGCCGGCGTTTTGGGCTCGGATACTTCCGGACGATCTGTCCTTCTGAAATCTCGACGTCCCAGTACTCCAGTACACTCGACAGACACGCCGGACCGCACGTGTAGGCTTTGCTCTGCCTGACTGTCTCGACGGCGCAATATTGAAAGTCCCCGTACCGGCGCTGGAACGAAGGCTCGTCCGTGCTCGTCGGTAACGAGCCGCAGCCTTGTACGAGGACGAAAGCCGTCAGCGAGAACAGCAGGAATGACTGGTTCAGGTCACGAGCCAACTCGCGCGCAAAACCCGAACCCGGCATCACGTATTTCCCCTGGGTTCTATACTGTGCCGCCGCAAGTACGGAACCTCAATCGATAGCGCCGGTGAGATACAGGACGAGGAATACCACCCCTACGACCGCAAGGGCCAGCACCACCCCATCGCCCGCGGCGACGCTGGAAAGTTGATCTGCGTCCGCTGTCTGCTGTGCAGCTAATGCGGCGTCCTCCGCATCGGTCACCGGCTTTCTCGAAACCTCCCTGGCGAAGGCGGGCGCTGCGACCAACCAAATCGTGCAAGCGAGTAGAAAATACGGGATGAACTTCGACATTGCCTTGCTCCTTCTTAATCATATCCATACGGCCTGTCGGTAGGCTGCCCGTCGTTTCGCCCCGGAAACTCTCCTGTCGGACGGCATCGGGTAGCCCTGTCGAGCATCACCATAGTGCAACTCCCCCAAGATTTCAACCCCGAATGTCCGCAGCGTACACAGACTTTTCCCGAACCAACATGAGTGATGCCAAGACGCCGATCTTGAAACCCCGCCCAAGCGCGCGGCAGGAACCTGATTTCTGCTTGTCCCCAATGGTGGTCATACGCGGCCCCAACATTCCCAGGGTCCTGAACCAGGCGGCTAAGTAACTATCTCAAAAGGTTCAAGCGGTGCTGCCGGCGGTACCAGAGCAGGC
>CAYPZL010000302.1:0-4350 GCA_964415045.1 uncultured Pirellulales bacterium
GACAAGGAGATTTTTCCTCCCTAAAGTAAGCCTAATCTCCATTTTGCAAAAGTTCGGACCCTAACATGTGAGACGCGACGGCGCAAGACCGGTCACTCGCAGCGCGGCTGCTGCCGACGCCTGTCGTGGGATTGCGTTCGCCCGCATTCGGCCTGCCTTAGCGGCCCGGCGGTGTGGGGGCGTAGAGCAGATAGATGTCACGGATTTCCTGGGCGCTGAGGGGACGCTTGTAGAGGCGGACCTCGTCGATCGAACCGGGGAAGAAGGTCCCCTCGCCCAGGGCGCCCCGCGCGCCGATGGTCCACGGAAAGGTCGTATCGTCGAGCGGACTGCCCGTGGCGACATCGTGCATCTGGTAGTCTACCTCGGCGCCGTTGTGATAGATCCGGGTCGTACCGGTCGCGCGGCTCCAGACGAGGGCGACGTGTTGCCAGGCGTTCAAAACAACGGTATTGCCGACGCTGCGCGAGAATGCGTGCGTTCCGGTGTAGCGAATCCTCGCATCGAAGGTCCGGCTCGTGCCTTCGGCGTACAGGCGCTTGTCGCCGTCGCCCTTGTCGAGCACGTGCCAGTGCCCGTCTCGGGTGGGATAGATCCAGGCGGCCATCGTCACGGCCTCCAGGTTGTTCAGGTCGGCGTCGGTGACGATCTCCACGGCATCGTCGAATCCGTCGAAGCCCAGCGCGCCGCCCGCGACGCCGGTGGTCCACGTTGCCCCGATGACCGCGCCGTTGTGACCATAGCCCGAGGAATCCATCGCCACGCTGCCCTGTCCGTCGTCGAAGGTCCAGTAACCGATCAGGTCGCCGGCCTGGCTCGAGAGCGGCGTTGTGACCAGCAGCGGTTCCGACGGCGGCGATTCGTTTCCGGCCGCATCGTAGGCGGCCACCGTGTATGCGTAGCCGATCCCCGGCTCCACGTCGGCGTCGTCGTACGAACTGGTCGGCGCGAAACCCACGCGGACCTCATCGCGGTACACCTTGTACCCGGCTACGCCCGTGTCGTCGACGGAGGGGCTCCACGTCAGCACGATCTGCGTGGGCAGGATGGTTTTCGCAACGAGGCCGGTCGGTGTCGATGGCGGCTGGTCGTCGAGGGCTGCGGGCCTGGCGTAAACCGTCAGTACGCCGGCGTCGGGGATGCCGGCGACGACGGGCTGGCCGAACGCGATCGTCTGGTCGGGCAGGTCCACGTCGTACGCGGAGGCGGTGGTGTACTTAATGCCGTAGGTCCCGGCCGCCAAACCGCCGATGGAAAAGTCCCCGCCGGCGTCGCACTTGACCACCACGACGTACCGGCCGTCTTCATTGATGAAAGCCAGCGGGTCGAGATGCTCCTCCTGCGAGGTCGCCTCGATGCGAACCGCGCCGGGACGCACGAACTTGTAGTATTGCCGTGTGAACTTCGTCTTTGCGTTGATGGACACGACTGGGCTGTTCGGATTCGAGTCGTCGATGTCGAAGAAGCCGCGCACCACGGCCTGCTGCCACGCCGAATTGTTCCCGACCTTCAGATCTTCGTGCAGCGTGCGATAGGTGTTGCCGTTGGTCCACCATTCCAGCATCGACGTGGTCAGGCCGTATTGCTGGGCGCGGGCGGCGATGGCACGCAGGTTTTGCAGCGACACGCCCCCGTAGCGATGGTACGAATACTCGCGCAGGTGGGGCAGCACGCCCGGCACCTCCATCATCCGGTCGAAGTACGTCACGGCGTTGCCCATGTTCGTGTTCGAGGGCGCCACGAACACCGGCTCGAACCCGTTGTCCTCCAGGCGGGCGGCGGCCGCGACGATCGCGCGGCCCAGCAGCCGGCCGTCCCACTGCGACACGTTGTCGGGCTCCAGCAGGACCTCCCAGGAATCGGGGACCCAGCCGTACTTGTCCCGAACGTGCAGATACGCGGCCAGTACGAACTCGGCGTACTCGGCGGGGTCGTCGTGCAGATACGCGCCGTCTTTGATCTGCCCCGTGAAGGCGACGTAGTTGACGTTGACGTACAGCTTCTCGCCCCTGGCCTCCAGCAAGGCGCGCAGCGGGTTGACGACGCGCTCGATAACGCTGTCCATCTCCGAAAAATGAAAGCCCGACCAATTAATCTCATACGGGTCCGTGTTGTCGTTTACGGTCGCGTAGCGCCGGCTGCGCCACGTCTGGTATTCGATCTTGCCCGCCTGGTAATCCGACCAGTTGTCGTTGGCGTTCTCGACGCCGCTGCGAATCTCCAGCCGCACCCGGTTGATGCCGATGTCGTTCACCAAGGCGTCGTACAGCGTGTCCCGGTAATAGGGAAAGGCCGGGTCGCCCGGCTCGGATACCCAGGCCGTCGCCTCCCAGCCGTTGATCGTCTGGTAGGTCACGCCCGGATCGACGGTGATCGTGCTGGCCGGCGCCAGGCGCGCCACCAACGCGTCACCGGGCCCGTTGCGCGCGTCCTGGAACGCGTTCTTCGTGGGCCAGTCCGTCCCCGTCGTCGAGCCCGCCACGATGAGGCTGCCGTCGGTGGCGACGCAGCCGGCCCGGCCAGCGTCACCCCCGTCGCCGCCCAGGAACGTGCTGTAAAGGATCTGGTTGAGGCTCGGATTCAGTTTGACCATGACGGCGTCGTCGCGGGCTCCCTTGTTGGGCTGATAGGCGTCCGGCGTGACCGGGAAATCGCCTGAGCCGGTCTGCCCGAACAGCACCAGATTGCCCTCGCTGTCGATGCGGATGCCGTCGGAATTGTCATTGGCGCTGCCGCCGAGCAGCGTGGCCGCCGCCAGCGAGCCGGTGGGCGAGAGCTTCACGATGCCCCAGTCCACTCCGCCGGCGTGAACCTTCTGCAGGGCGCTGCGCGTTTTCGGAAAGGCCGAGCTGAACGCGCACGTCGAGGAATAGCAGTTGCCCGCGTCGTCGACGACGAGGTTGTGCGTGTTGAGCCAGTTGTCGCCCTCGTCGCCGATGTATGTCCCGTAGACGATGTCGGAGCCGTCGGGCAGCAGCTTGGCGACGTACCAGTCGACGCCCCCGTTGTGGGTCCGGTCGGCGGCGCCGGGCGTCGTCGGGATGTCGGTGGAGCGCGTCTGGAGTCCGACGTACACGTACCCCTCGGCATCGACGTCGATGGACGCCTCGATGGAGTCATAGTCGGAGCCGCCTAAGTAGGTGGCCCAGATCACGCGGCTGCCGTCGGAGGCGATCTTGGCGACGCCGCAGTCGGTGCCGCCCTGTGGTTCCGGCTGAAAGGCGTGGGCATTCCAGGCCGGGTCCATCCACGTGTCCCGGTGCGCGGGGTCGTTCTTGTCCGGCCGGACGCCCCACGTGACGTAGATGTCGTCGTTGGCGTCGAGCGCCAGGTCACGGTGCAGGTGGTCGACGCCGAAGAAGCTGCCCCAGACCATCGTCGAGCCGTCGGGCGTGAGCTTGCAGACGTAGGCGTTCTGGGCCGTGTTGTGCGGATTGCCCGGGTCCTCGCCGCCGCAGCCCTTGAACTGCCGCTGGTACACCCCCGGTGTCACGGGCGTGCCCTCGGCCCCGCGACCGTGCACGACGACGTAGCCCTGGCTGTCGATCTCCAGGCCGTAGGCCTCCTCGGAGTTGGGCCCGCCGATCAGCGTGGACCAGACGAGGGTTCCGTCGGGTGCGAATTTGGCCACGAAGATCTCGGAGTTGTAGCCCCAGCGCGTCGCCCCGGCGCCGGTGTCGAGCTGTTCGTCGTACGCACCGGGCGTGGTCGGAAAGTCCGCCGACCGCGTCGTCCCCGCCACATAAATATTGCCCGCCCCGTCAACCTCCACGTCCCGAACCCCATCGCCCGCACTACCGCCAAAGTAGGTCGAGAAAGCCAGCTCATAAGGCCCCGCCCCCAGCGCCGCCGAGAACGACAGCAGGACAAGGAGTACCGCGCAGGGTCTGCCATGCAAACCAACCATCGAATCGCTCCGACAGCATCGCGGTGGATAGATCAAAATGCAAATAGCAAAATGCAAAATTGAGGAGGTCATCGCCGCAACGCGGCAATTCCGCCATTTTACATTTTGATCTTTGATTCTTGCTTTTCCTTCTTCACGCTTCACAAACGACACTTCACGCCTATATGGTCGTCCCATCGAAACGCACCTCCAAAACCGCCACCGACCGCATGCTAACCACCGCGCCTCCCCTGATCTCAAAGCCTTTTCTGCTCCGGTAACATTCTACCGCACGGGGGCCATCCATTCAAGTGGGGTGGCAATGCGGCTTTTGTTCTTGAAGGTGCCAGCATGCCAAAGACACAGTTTCGAGACCCTTTGTGATTGCGGTTGCCAGTTGTCCTTATTATAATAACTCAAGTTGACTGACTTTTTCGATTGGTCTGGGGCGTGGGGAACAGGAT
>CAYPZL010000303.1:0-4343 GCA_964415045.1 uncultured Pirellulales bacterium
TGCCGCTTGACAACTTCGTCAAAAACTTAACGATGTTTGAGGTTAGTAGTACAGAATACGACAAAACGTTTATCGGCGCCGGTCTCGAGTTCCTTTTGCAGTCTGCGAAGCTCCGTGCTCTTGCCGCTGCCGACGTGGCCGGCCAGAAGCTGACAGGTCGAGCCGCTCGACAGGCGGATTGTCTGGGCGAGCTTCCGTACGAGTCCGGAACTGCCACGTACTTCATCGAGTTGGACGTAGAGGTCGGCTTGTTCCGGCGACAGCGGCCCCGGATCGAACGCCTGGTAGACTTTCTTAACGAGATCGGACATGGCATACCTCAGCACTGCGTTATCTTCACGGAATCGATTATCGTTACTGCGTCCCAGGTTGTCAAGCGAGTCGATGTGCCTCACGGACGAGGCATTGCCGGAAGAGGCGTCTCTTGCAGCAGGTGGGCACCGGTACTCTGACAGCCGCAAAGAGAGCTTCGTTAAGGCATCAGGCAGCGCACTCACGGTCAAATCTGAGCGGTCGGCCTCGTGGAAAAACAATGAAACCGGGGATTGTGGTCGGTCGATAGGGTTTGGGGGAGGGTTTGATGCGGTTGGGTTGTTTTCTGGGAATGGGATTGATTATGGTCCGGTTGAATTTTGGTGGTCGGCGCGGGGGTGTGGGTAAGCCGGCGGGGGTGGTGGGCAAGCTGGGGCTGACGCTGTTCTTTTTCGTGTTCTTTGCGATGGGCTCGCTGTTCGAGGTGTTCATCGTGCGGGAGTTCGGCAGGGCGGTCGGCCAGCGGTCGTGGAAGAAGGTCCCGTGCCGGATCGTCGCCAGCGAGGTCCGAGAGCGTAGCGACAGCGAGCGGCCGTTTGCGCTGGCCGTCAGCTACGAGTACGAGTACGGCGGGCGGACCTACACGGGTACGGCCTACAAACGTAGCTACACTGCGTCCGAAAAATACTCGCAGGCCCAGAATCTGGCGCAGAAATACCCGGCGCGCCTACGCACGGTCTGCTACGTCGATGCAAAGCAGCCGGACCGGGCGGTCCTGCAACGCGACAGCATGTTCATCGGCCTGCTGTTCTTCTTCCCGCTGATCTTCGTCCTGATCGGCGGTGGCGGGATCTACTTCGTCTGGCGCAAGCAGCCGCCTGTCGAGGCAAAGCCCATCGCTGCCGAAGCTGTGCGCACGGGCGCCAAAAGCAAGTACGCCATGGCCGCGTTCTTCGGAATCTTCGCCGTCGCCGGCGGCGTCATGCTCTACTTCCTGGGCATCAAGCCCATCGCCCGGACCCTCGACGCCGGGTCGTGGTCCGAGACGCCCTGCAAGGTGCTGCGGGCCGAGGTCCGCAGCCACGACAGCGACGACGGCACGACCTACAGCGTCTACATCCTGTACCAGTACGAATTCGCGGGGCGGACCTACAAGTGCGACCGCTACGATTTCATCGGCGGCTCCTCCAGCGGGTACCGGGGCAAGGCCCGCGTCGTGGCACTGTACGAATCAGCGGCCAATCCGGTCTGCTACGTGAATCCGGACAACCCGAGCGACGCGGTGCTCAAGCGCGGCTTCCACGCCAAGCTGCTGCTGGCGCTGTTTCCGCTGCCGTTTCTTCTCGTCGGCGTCGGGGGCATCGTTTACACGATCCGCAGCAAGAAAGACGGTCCGATTGCGCCGGGGCGGTCGTGGATGCCGCGACGCGGAGCGAGCGTGCCGGCGGACCTGTCGGTCCTGCGCGCCACCGACGGCGGTCCGGCGGTGCTGGAGCCGAAGTATTCCGGATCGGTCAAGCTGCTCGGCGCCATCGTGATCGCCGGCTTCTGGAACGGCATCGTTTCCATCTTTCTCTTCGACGTCGTCGGCAGTTTTCGCCACGGTCACCCAAGCTGGTTCCAGGCGTTGTTCATGCTGCCTTTCGCGGCGGTCGGCATCGGATTGCTGGCGCTGGTGGTCTACCAGTTGCTGGCGCTGTTCAATCCGCGTCCGACGCTGGAGTTGAGCTCGGCGACGATTCCGTTGGGCGGTGCGGCCGAGCTGAAATGGCGTTTCGCGGGCCGGACCAACCGTATCGGCCAGTTCTCCGTGACGCTCCGCGGCATCGAGGAAGCGCGGTATCGGCGGGGCACCAGCACCTACACGGACAGGAACACGTTCTACGAGATGGAGCTGTACAAGACCTCCAGCACGGGCGAGGTCGCCTCGGGACAGGTCGGCTTCGTCCTGCCCCAGGAGATGATGCACTCGTTCGAAGCCGACAACAACAAGATCATCTGGAACCTGGACGTTCACGGGGATATCCGGCGCTGGCCGGACGTGAAGGAATCGTTTAAGATCACCGTGACGCCGGCCGTTGCGTAGAGGAGAGCCGCTATGGATACGCTCAACATCGCGTTGCACGACGACAAGACCGCGTTCGCTCCCGGCCAGACGGTTGAGGGGACGATCCGGTGGAGCCTGCAGACGAATCCGGAGCATCTTGAGTTTTCCTTGTTCTGGTACACGGCGGGCAAGGGGACGCGCGACGTGGGCGTGGTCGAGACGGCCCGGTTCGACAATCCGGGCGCGTGCGGCTCGAAGGAATTCGCC
The DNA here is from genome assembly GCA_964415045.1 of uncultured Pirellulales bacterium. Taxonomy (GTDB): domain Bacteria; phylum Planctomycetota; class Phycisphaerae; order Sedimentisphaerales; family Anaerobacaceae; genus CAYPZL01. The sequence continues at coordinate 2,567 of CAYPZL010000303.1, forward strand.
TTTCCGCTGCCGGACGGCCCGTACAGTTTCTCGGGCAAGCTGATCTCGTTGATCTGGGCGGTCGAGCTGACCTGCAGGCCGGGCTCCGAGACCGCCCGCCGGGAGATCACGCTCTCGCCGACGGGCCGGGAGATCATCCTGAGCGAGGTCTCCAAGCAGGGCAGCGTTGGTTGGAACGAGAAGGTATTGGGACGCAACCCCCTGGAACGGATTCTGGATTCGCATTGATGAAGGCGCGTGACAATCCATTCAGCGTCGAGCGTCTGCACGCGGTTCGGTATCGCACGCCGGAGGCGACGTTCGACGAGATTCTCAGCCGCCTGGACGAGATGAACTACCGGGCCGCCATCGTCGGGCCCGAAGGCTCGGGCAAAACCACGCTGCTGGGAAACGTGCAGGACGCGCTGGCGCAGAAGGGTTTCAAGACCTGGATGTTCTTCGTGAACGACACGGCGCCTCTGACCGGGCCGGCCTGTCGCCGGTTTCTGACGGAAGTAGCGCCCGACGAGATCGTGCTGCTGGACGGCGCCGATGCGGTGGGCCGATCCTCGTGGTCGCTGCTGCGCCGCCGCACCGCCAACCACGCCGCCGGGCTCATCATCACCTCGCACCGCCCGGGCCTGCTGCCGACGCTGGTCAAGTGCGCCACCACGCCCGCCTTGCTTGCCGACATCGTCGCCGAGCTCAAGCCCCCCGGCCAAACCCTTCCCCCGAGCTTTCTCACCGATCTCTACCAGCGCCACGCCGGCAACCTGCGCGACTGCCTGCGCGAACTCTACGATCTCTACGCCGGCTACGATTGAGCCACGGAGGCCACGGCTTGGCCTGCTTTCAATTGCGTGCTCGCCAGGCGTTCCTCGCTAAGGAAGATGCTCCAGGTCCGCCAAGTCCTGATGCCGGCCGGAGGCTTTCTTGTTGAGCTTCAAATGTCTCAGGCTGATGAGATTGACCGGAACGCCGTCCAGGGAGTCCTCTACTCGATCCGCGTAGCATTCGGCGAAACTGACGCCGGAGATCGTTGTCGCGATCTCGATCCTCACTGGGGGCACACCCAGGCGGATGATCTGCCACTGGCGCAAAAACAGTTCGGTTGACAGGTCGGGAAGATCGAAGCCGAATTCCTTCAGGGTAGTGACCACCCGATTGGCATTGGTCGGATGTATCGCGATCCAGATGTCCATATCGGCCGTTGCACGCGGATATCCGTGGTAGTTGACCGCGTAGCCGCCGATGAGGAGGTACTCAACCTTGTGAGCGTTGAGTGACCTCAAGAACTCTTTGAAGTCGGGTGGTAGCTGGATCGTAGCCATAGACAATCTGACGCATCAGTTCCGCTGCTTCGAGGCGCTCATGGGGTGTCCGGGAAAGCCAATACGCTTTCTCGTCCGACGGCTCAAGGATGGAGGCCGCAGAGAACGCCTTCCTGTCGATCTTCACAGAATCAAGTCTGCCCATGACTCCACTCTATCAGGAACGACGACTTCTGTAAATACCGCGAATCACAGACATTCGGGCTCCTTCCGATGTCTGATTGTCCCCGACGACGGGACCAGGTAGCGGCCAGTTGCGTCAAGTGTCAAGAGTTGACCCTTGTGCCGCCGTCATCAGCGACCTCTACGAGCGCCACGCCGGCAACCTGCGCGAACTTTGCGATCTATAGGTTGGCGAGGCTTGACAGCACCGCCGGGTGGTCCTATCATAGTCTGGCGGAGGCGCTTTGATAGGGGGTGCTCGCGTAGAATGGTGTGTTAATTCAAGGAATTCGACCAGTTTGTCC
>CAYPZL010000304.1:0-4316 GCA_964415045.1 uncultured Pirellulales bacterium
GACAGGTCGGCCACCTTATTGTCGGCAATCCGGTACGCCTTGATCTGCTCGGGCGAGAGGTTCCTCGCGATGTACACAGGCACTTGCTTCAAACCGAGCTTGATCGCCGCTTTGAGCCGAGTGTGCCCGGCAATGACCACCATCTGCTCATCGCACACGATGGGAACGTTCCAGCCAAACTCTTGGATGGACGCCGCGACGGCGTCGACCGCGCCCTCGTTGATCCGTGGGTTACGTTCGTAGGGGACCAGGCGATCGATGTCCACGAGTTCAACCTTCACGATGCCTTCCTCCTCCGGCGCGGAACTGGTGGCGGTTCCTTTACGGTTTTCCACGTGATGCCGAAGATCGCGTCGTACGCGGTCAGAGGTGCGACGCCCAACCGCCCCGCAATTTCCTTGAAACGTAGTCCCGACGCGGCGAGGTGCCGCATTTCCTTGACCAAGTCCTCAGTCAACTTGGCCTGCGGATGACTTTCGCCCGGCGGGGCGCCGCGAACGCGTCCATGACGTCTCTTGTCGTCTTCGTTTTCCTTCGGGGTTGCCCAGCGGAGGTTTGAGACGTGGTTGTTCCGCTTGTTTCCATCGAAATGTGCAACGTGGGCTCCGGGGAACGGTGGCGGCTCGAGGAACGCTAGCGCGACCAGCCGATGAGCCTTGACATGCCAGTATCGGCAGTGCTTGCTGAGCCCATACTTCAAATAGCCATCCCAGGTAATGCGAGGCTTCAGCAAGTGCCCTGCCGGGGCCATTCGCGACTTGCTGCTACGCCGCACGCGCCCGTACGACGACACGTCGTACAACCCCTCGTAACCCGGCACCGGTGCCCATTGTTCATCCATCCAGGGGGACACCGTCACAGTTTCCGCCGCGTCGTTCTGGCGGGGATTGCCCGGGTAGGGCTTGATCTCGCTCAGCTTCCGGTGCTCGACCTTCATGGCTTGCCTATGGAAGAAGACGCCGCCCGGGCAGGGCCTCGCTTTCGCTGGTACTGCGTCTGCGCCGGGCTACTCGCGGGCGGCGTCTGGAAAACGTGCCTGCTACCGGCCCGTCTCGAGCGTGTGCACACGGACGTTCAACTGGGCCACGTCTTTCTCGACGTAGTCGACCCGAGTGGTGATCGTAGCCGCCCACCAGACCAGAACCATCGATTGGCACAAGATGGCCGTGGTCAGGGCCACGGCCACGCCAACCAGGTAACGCTTGAGTCCGTTGAGCCTGAAGTCGCAACCCTCGCGCTCCGCGGTCATCGCCAAGGACTCCTTCCAGGCTCACGTCGTCAGCGTCGGCGCCGCGGGCTGCTTGGCGTCCGCGTCCGCAGCCGGCGGTTGCTGGGCCTGGTAGGCCGCCAACCGCCGGCTGGCCTCGGCTCGCTCGGCGGCGGCCCGGTCCTGAATCACCCGCTGGATCTTGGGCCAGTCCTCCGGTCGCTGGACGCGGACGCCCAACTGGTGGTAAAAATTCCTGGCCAGGATCTGCATGGCGATCTCCTCGTTCTCCATCTGACGCAGGAGAATCAGGGTCTCGGTGATCACGCCGCTCAGGTCCTTGACCGCCAGGTTGGTGACGATCGACGAGAGATGCTCGAAGCCGTACTTCTCCAACAGCGTGGCCAGCTTGCAGAGCGCCTTCTGGCGTTTCTCCAACTCCGTGTCCTTGCGGAAGGCCCAGCCCACGATGATCCCCACGACCAACGCGGCGATCATGGCGACCAGGGTGATCACGAGGGCGTGCTGGGACGTCATGGCGAAGAGAAACATCGAATGGGTCTCCTTGCTTGTTCGAGTGGTTGAGATGGATGGGCGACTTCCAGTTTCCTGGAAGTCGAGACGCTACAGCCCCTGGCCGATCTCTCGCCGGACGTTGGCCACCAGGACGACGACTCCGCTGACCACCCCAACGCCGAAGACCACCAGAATGGCCACCGGCCAGGGGAACTGCTCCCGGGCTGGCGTCGGGCGATCGGACGGCACGTCCAGGTCGGGAATGTCCGGCAGGTCGGGCGACTCATCCGGTCCCGGCCCCGGCTCGGGCTCCGGCTTCGGCTTGGGCCACGGACACGGCCCGCCCGAGAAGAGCTTTTGGAACTTGTCGCCCAACATCGTGGGCTCCGACGGCAACGGTACGTCCTTCGACCCGACCGCCGCCTTGTACCAGACCTTGCCCGTGCCGTCCTGCAACATCACTCCCGGCAGCAAGGGCACGATCTTGGCGAAACGCAGCCGGTACATCGGGTCCGCGTCGGTGTACAGGTGGTCGTGCGTCTGGGCCTTCAAGGACACCAGACGCGGCTCGACCGAGAACCAGGCGACCAACCGGCGCTCGGCCGGGCGACTGCGCCAATCCTGGTGCACGAAGATCGACAGGTGCCAGGCCCCGCCCGTCTCGGGCAGGTCGACGATTCGCTCGCTGACCCGACCGTCGCGGACCCGGTTCAGGCCCCGGTACAACTTGGCGATCGCCCGGTCGTTCTGGTCGGCGACGACCTCCAACTGCCCGGTGTGCTCGAAGTGCCAGGCGACCAGGCCGCCCACCAAGGCCAACAGGCCCAACTGAATCGCTGCCAAAAGCCGGTTCATCTTGCGTCTCCTCCTCTTCTCAGATCCAAGGTCTCGGCGGATAGGGCGAGTAAACGACCGAGAGGGCCCGCCCTCCATAGCCCTTCCAGTTCTGGATGAACGTGTCCTTGGGGACCCGGATCAAGTCATCCGGGTGGTTGTTGTCCTGCAGGATGGCGTAGCCGTCGTCGTAGCCCCGGAAGGTGATGGCGTGCATCGGGTAGTAATGGATTGCCGCGCCGTGGTGGTTGCGACTACACCATTCCAGGAAGTTCTCGTCGCCGGTGACGGTGTAGGCGTATCGGAAGCCGAGCCGTTCGAGTTGCCGGGCCCCTTCGTCGACGCTGTAGCCGCCGCTTCGGTTTTCACGCCACCAGTCGGCCGTGCCGTGGAAGCCGTGCCAACGCAAAACGTCCTGGATGGCACAGTGGCAGCAGCTTCCGCCCGCGTAGTTGTGGGTCCGCAGGTCCGGGGGCAAATCGAGCAGGTTGGCGGCGGTCTGGGGCTGGTAGACGTCGTGGCGAAGTGGGCAGCGATACGGATCTCGGCACGGCTGCGGATCGCAACTGGCACCTGCCAAGAGAAGCCCGATCGTGGCGATGGCCGCGAGCATGCCCAGCACGACCTGCGGTCGTTTGTCGGAACCCATGGGGGCGTCTCCTTCACGCGAGTGTGCAAAGGAACGAGAAGAAGCGGGACCGGGCCAGATCGCCCGGCTCGGTCGCCCGATCGGCCAGTCGGGGCACCGGATCCACGCCGCCGGCGCGGCACGCCCGTGACACGGCCTGCGAGCAGAACGGCAGCGAGCCGTTGGCCGCGTCGTCGGTGTTGGGGCGCACGAAGAGTCGGACCACGGCCAGGTGGACCAGCGCGACCCACACGAGCGAGGGCCAACCGTACGGTCGGCCGGTGATCTCGATCATCGCCTCGACGGCCGCCCGGCGATCGAACGGCTGTCCGTTGGCCTCGGCCGAGTAGACGTCAATCCGGCCGGGATACTCGCGGACCAGATTCGAGAGCAAGACGGCCCGCCCGCCGCGTCCCTGGACCGTCTCCAGACACATCAGCCGCCGCTGCCACCAGGCGGCCATGCCGGCGTGCGAGTAGTCCGAACGCCCAGCCTTGGCGATGAGGCGCCCGAAGAGTCCGCGCCGGGGACGGAACAACAACAGATCCCCGTCGCGGATCTTCGAGCGAGCCAGCCGATAGGAAACGCGTGCCTCTTCCATGCTTCAGGTGAGCACACCAAAAAGGCTCACATGCGTGAAGAGGCTTTTTGCAGATGTTTTTGGATTAGGGCCCGACACGCCCGACAGGGCACCACGTAGATCCGCCGGCCGCACTCGCCGCATCGAACCGACTCGGGCACGAACCGCTCGCCGTCACTGAGCACGGGCCGGAGCGTGCTGACTGCCGTCCGGTCGCCGTTGGCGATCTGGGTGACGAAGTTGATCGACACACCGGCTTCCCGGGCGATCTGGCTGTGGTTCAGGATCCCGACGGCGAGCATCCGCTGGATCATGCGGACGACGGAACTGTCCACGGCGTTCTGCCGGTTGCGGACGTGCCGTGCGTACAGGTCCGGCGGCTGGCGCCGGCCATCGCGCCCGCGGTCGGCGGCGATCACGCCGACGACGTACTCGGTGACCCCGAGCCGGGCGGCGATCGTGGCGTGGTCGAGCCGGAAGGCGAGCAGGCGGTCAGCCTGGTCCACCACGGCCGCGGTGATCTCGGTGCGGTCCATTGAGTGCCTCGTTCT
>CAYPZL010000305.1:0-4239 GCA_964415045.1 uncultured Pirellulales bacterium
CGACTCCTGGTGGCCGCATGAAAACCAATACAAAAATCAGTCAACTTGAGTAAATACCAAATACCCAATTCGGAGGGCCACTTATGGCTACGCAGGCACAGATTCAGGCGAATCGGTTGAACGCGGAGAAGTCGACGGGGCCGCGGACGGAGGAAGGAAAGCGAAAAGCGTCGCAGAACGCCCTCAAGCACGGTTTGCTGGCGCAGACGATGGTGATTGCGGGGGAGGATTTGGGGGAGTTTGAGTTCTATCGGGACGAGCTGTTGGGCGAGCTGGCGCCGGCCGGGGCGGTGGAGACGGTGTTAGCCCAACGGGTGGTGAACCTGTCGTGGCGGCTCAGGCGCGCTGAGAGGGCGCAGAACGAGGTGTTCGATGCGCTGTTGGCCAAGGATGCCGACTTCCCGGTGGCGAGGCGGAAGGAATCGCTGCCGATGGAGGATGGTTCCGAGGTCTTTGTGGAGGAAACGCCGCTGGGGCGGGCAGTGGTGCGCGATTTCACCTATACCCGGGTTTTGGATCGGTTGTCGATGTACGAGCGGCGGATCGAGTATAGTCTGTACAAGAGCATGAGCGAGTTGCGGAGATTGCGCCTCATGCGCGAGGCCGAGCCGGCGACGGAAAAACCACCCCGGCCGGAAGGGCGGTGCCGCAAGCCCGAGCCTGCGCCCGCGACGCAACCGGCGGGGGCCGGATGCGCCGCCAACGGTGGGGCGGTGCGCCAAACGAAGCCAATCGGGTGGGCGAGCCACGCTGAGAACGCCGTTCGTCCGGAGACGCGGGACGATCGCAGACAGGAAAGCCGCTCGGGTGGGCCCGTCAGCAGGGAGGCGGGTCGCGATTGTGTCAAACGAAGCCAATGTGCGATCGGATGAGGCGGAACGAACAGGGCGATTTGCGGACTGGCTCGATGGTCCGTGTTTGGAACCCCGAAATGGGATCGGGCGGGCCGCGCGCGGACCGGGGCGGGCAATGCGGCGCGGAAGGAATCGGGGCGTCGAGCTTGCCAAACGTCACGCAAACTGGCATGATGAGGGCGCTGACCATGGCCCTTTATGTGCGGCGGCGCTGCGAATGCGTCACGACGGAGCCGCCGCGCGTCCTGTGGAGGAAATGACGATGTCGAAAGAAGCAAGCACGCGGAGGCAATTCTTGAGGGATGCAGCGCTGTCCGGCATGCTGGCGGTGGCGTGGCAGAGGCAGGCCGGCGGCAATGCGACGCAGCAGCAGCGGATCGAGGCGGCGCTTCCGAAAAAGGCGTACGTCCAGCCGCGCCGGCCGCGGAGACTGCTGATCTTCGACCGCAACGTGGGCTACGGGGGGCACGGCTCGATTCCGACGGCCAATCTGGCCTTCACGCGCATGGGCGAGAAGACGGGCGCCTTCGCGACGGAAATCAGCCGGGACCCCGCCGTCTTCAGATCCGAGAGTCTCAAACGGTTCGACGCCGTCTTCTTCAACAACAACGTGGGCAACCTCTTCGAAGACCCGGTTCTGCGTGGGAACCTGATCGACTTCGTCTACGGTGGCGGGGGGCTCATGGGCGTTCACGGCACGACGGTGGCTTTCACGCGCTGGCCCGGGGCCCACGAGGACTGGCCGGAATTCGGCATCATGCTCGGCGCGCGCGGGGCCAATCACTACGATAACGACGAGCACGTCTATATCAAGCTCGACGACCCGGGCCATCCTCTCAACCGGCCCTTCGCCCCGAACGGCTTCGACTACCGCGACGAGTTCTTCCGCGTCCACGGCCCGTATTCGCGGGACCGGGTCCGCGTGCTCTTCAGCATCGACACGGAGAAGACGAAGATCGACGGGCAGCCGCGCGGCAACTGCCACCGCGAGGACGATGATTACGCCCTGGCGTGGGTGCGGCAGTACGGGCGGGGGCGCGTCTTCTACTGCACGATCGCGCACAACCCGTACGTCTTCTGGGACGCCCGGATGCTGGAGTTCTACTTAGCCGCCGCCCAGTTTGCTTTGGGCGATCTGCTCGCGCCGACGGCGCCCAGTGCGAAATTGACGCCGGCCGTGCGGGCGCGAGAGCGGCTCGGCTGGCGTCTCGGGCTGACCGCGAGTCGAGACGGCACGCTGTTCGACCATATTGGCCGCGCCGCCAAGCTGGGTGTGCTGCACGTCGGGAGCTCGGATCGGCAGCGGGTCGGCGCGGAGATCGCGAAGGATTTCGATGGGCGGCTCAGCGACGACGAGCGCCGGGCGGTTCGTTTGAAGCTCGATGCCGCGGGCGTTCGCCTTCTGACCTACCGTCTGAGCCGCATACCGACCGAGACGGCCGACTGGCGGGACGTGTTCGAGTTCGGCCGGAAGATGGGAGTCGAGGCTCTCATCGGCGGCCCGCCAGTGGCGGCCATGGACACCATCGAGAAGCTCTGCGACGAGCACGACATTCGTTTCGCCCTTGACGACAATGACGGTGACATAAAGCGGTTGCTCCAGGTCTGTCGCGGGCGCAGCGAGCACATCGGAGTTTGGGGCGATCCGGTCGCCTGGAAGCGCCGGGGGCTCGATCCCGTCGAGACCGTTCGTACGCTCGGCAGGCGGCTGATCGTGCCGCAAGTCTCCGGTGGCAGCGGCGCGGTCGTCAAGGAGATTCGGCGATTGGGACTGACGCCCGTGATGTTCGGCGTCGCGTCACGGCGCGGAACTGCGAAGAGCATCGATTCGTTCAACCAGATGAGCGTGCAACTTGCGAAGTGAGGTAGATCGTGACAGAGAGATCGGACAAGGCAACATCGGCGGCGGCGGGGATCACGCGCCGGGCATTTTTGGGTCACACGGCGGCGCTTTCGGGGGCGGTGACGGTCCCGTGGATCGTTCCCGCTTCGGCGCGTGGGGGCGATGGAAACGTGGCTGCGAGCGAGCGTATCACGGTGGGCTTGATCGGCCACGGGCTGATGGGGCGGGGCCACCTGCGACGGCTGGCGGGCGATCGGGAGGTGCAGGTGCTGGGCGTCTGTGACGTGGATCGCGTGCGGCGCGACCAGGCCAGGCGGCGGGTGGAGGAGACCTACGCTGCGAGGAGTCCGGGCGCGACATACAGCGGCTGTGCCGCGTACAATGATTATCGCGAGCTTCTGGCCCGCGACGACGTCGATGCGGTGGTGATCGTGACGCCGGACCACTGGCACACGCCCGCGTCCCTCGACGCCGCCCGGGCGGGCAAGGACGTGTACTGCGAAAAGCCGATCTCGATCACCATCGGGCAAGGCCGCCGGCTGGTCGAGACGATGCGTCAGTACGGGCGTATCTTCCAGACCGGGACGCAGTACCGCTCGATTCCGACGATCCGCCGCGTGTGCGAGTTCGTGCGGGGCGGCGGCCTGGGGAAGGTCAAGTCGGTGTTTACGCTGTGGTCGAGCCTGGCCGGGGCGTTCGGCGCCGCTCGCTTCAAGCCATATGCGAGTGTGTGGAGCAACGCCGAGAGCCGGCGGTCCTATGTGCCGTCGGATTTCGCCTTCCCGGCCGAGCCGGTGCCGGAGGGACTGGACTGGGACCTGTGGGTCGGTCCGGCCGCCTGGCATCCCTACAACAGTGTCTACCACCTGAATCCGTCACCCGGTGTGGTGCCGTGGTGCTTTTGCGAGGATTTCGGCGTGGCCTCGGTGACGTGGCATCACTCACACAGTGCGGACGTGGTTCAATATGCGCTGGGCGCCGAGCGCAGCGGGCCGGTCGAGATCATTCATCCCAGCAGCGGCGACTATCCCACGCTGACCTTCAAATACGCCAACGGGACGCTCCTGCATCTGGTCGATCACTGGGGGATGGTCAAGGACGTGTACAAGGCCGTGCCGGCCGGGGCTCGTCTGGCCGGCAACTTCGGCGGTGTCTTCGTCGGGCAGCGCGGCTGGCTCACCTCCATGTCCACAGGCGGGCCCATCGAAGGCGGGCCGGCGGAGATCTTCGAGGAGATGAAGCTGCGCACCCGCGAGGTGAACATCGGTGAGAACGACCATCACGCGAACTGGTTCGACTGCATTCGCACCCGCCGCAGCCCCAACTGCGACGAGGAGATCGGCCACCGCGGCGCCTCGCTGGGGCACCTGGCGATCATTGCGTACAAGCTGAAACGCTCTTTGAAATGGGACCCGGCCAACGAGGAGTTCATCGGCGATGACGCTGCCAACCGATTGTGCCGGCGCGCGATGCGCGCGCCGTGGCACCTGTGATTCGAATTATGAGTAGAGTTTTGCAAAATGGAGATTAGGCTTATATTCT
>CAYPZL010000306.1:0-4200 GCA_964415045.1 uncultured Pirellulales bacterium
CGGTGCCCGCCATGCTCCTGGCGGCGTTCATCTTCGTCCCTTACTTCTGGAAAGCGGGCGTCTATACGATCCCGGAATACCTGGGCCGGCGTTACAACGACGGTGTCCGCGCCCTGGCTTCGCTGACCTGGATCGTGTTCTTCGCCTTCAACCTGGGGATCGTGTTCTGGGCCAGCGCCGTGCTGCTCAAGACACTCATGGGTTGGCCCGAGTGGCTCTCGATCATCCTGACCGCCGGTGTGGTGGGGATGTACACCCTGATGGGCGGATTGGCGGCGGTGGTGATGACCGACGTGATCCAGATGGTGATCATGTTCATCGGCGGCGCTGCGGTGGTGTTCCTGGGCTTTCACGAAGTGGGCGGCTGGAGCGGCCTGGTCGACAAGCTCTCGATGGTGAGGGAGAATCACCAGAGCTACCTGGAGCTGATGCAACCGGTGAACACGCCGACACCCTATCCCTGGACGGGCATCCTGTTCGGTCTGACCTTTGTCATGGCCAACGCCTACATGATCGGCAACCAGGCGGTCGTGCAGCGCTGCCTGGCCGCCAAGAACGTATGGCACGCCAAGGCCAGTATGGTCTGGGCGGCTTTTCTAAAGATGTTCATCCCCATCTTCGTTCTGTTCCCCGGCCTCATCGCCATCGTCAATCAGCCGGGGCTCGAAGACGGTGACAAGGCCTTCCCGATGTTGATCGCGGAACTTCTTCCTGCCGGGTTGGGCGGACTGACGTTTGCGGCGCTGCTGGCCGGACTGATGTCGAGCATCGATTCGATGGTCAACTCGACTGCGACGCTCTGGACCAAGGACATCTACCAGAAATACATACGCCGCAGCGCGACGGACGCCCACTATCTGCTCGTCGGGAAAATCGCGACGGTGGCTCTGCTGCTGTTCGGTGTGCTGACGTCCAAGGTGAGCGATTACTTTGAGGGGCTGTACGTGGCCATTCAGACGTTCCTGTCGTTCTTCCAGGGTCCGATCTTCTCAATCCTGCTGCTGGGCATCTTCTGGAAACGCGCGACGCAATGGGGCGGCCTGGCCGGGCTCGTCGGCGGGATCACGGTCTCGGGGCTGCTTTATGCGTTCCAGGGATCGCTCTTCACGATCCAGGACCCGTTCTTGTACGTTTCGTGGTGGTCGTTTGTCGCCGGCTTGATTCTGACGACGGTGGTGAGTCTCCTGACACAGCCCCATCCCGATCAGCGCTTGCAGGGATTGGTGTTCGGCCTGACGAAGAAAGGCCTGGGGCAGAAAGGGCGGAGATGAGACGATGCTGAATTTCGACTGGCTCTCAGGTGTCTCCATCGAGACGGCCAAGTGGATCTTCCTCTTGTTGTTCGTCGCCATCGGCGTCGTGGTTTGTTTCATTCCCGCCGACTACGTTTTCGAAGGCGTTGAGAAGCGTCACTGGTGGCTCGATCTTCGGTTATGGGCCGTCGCGACGCTGGTCTCCATCTTTGTGACCTACTACATCTTTTAGCCGGTGAGCTCGAATCATGACGGAGCAAGACTCTCAACACATCCAAGTCGGCAAGATCAACAAGGCCCTGGGCCTGTTCCTGCTGTGCTTTGCCGGCGTGATTCTGCTGTCGGCGTTCTTCACGGACACGTCCCTCGGCAAGATGACGAACCTGGTCGCCAGCCTGATCCTGGCCGGGATCGGCGCGGTCATGATCCTCAAGTCCGGCGCCAGGTCGGAGTCGCCTTGATCCGACGCGCCCAAATCAGTCGGCCAGCGCCACGGCCTGACCCGTGCGGGCGGATTCATAGGCGGCATCGACGATCTCCAACACCGCTTGTCCCTCCGTCGCTCCGGGGGTCGGCTGTTTTCTGTTTCGCATGCAATCCAGGAAGTGTTCCATCTGGCGCGCGTACATTACGTGGTCGCAGTGCTCCTTCCGCTTGGGGAAGCGGGGAGTGGTCTCTTGAATCTTCTCGCCATCGACCGTCTTGATCGTTGTCGGGAAAAGGCTGGCGTAGCCTCTGGTGCCCCAGATGCGGCTGGCCGCTTCCGGGCCCTCGACGTACGGGTGCCACCAGCCGCTCTCGATCACCGTGGTGACGTCGCCTTCCCAGGTAATCACGACGGTCCCGGTGTCATCCACGTCGTAATCGCCGTAAAACGTGCCGATCTTCGCATAAACCTGCCTGGGCTTTGGGTCGCCGAGGATGTAGCGAATCGTATCGATGGCGTGAACGCCCATGTCGGCCAGGGCGCCGCCGCCGGCGAGGTCCGCCACGACGAACCAGCCGGACGGGCCCCAGTTCTCGTGAATGCCGTAGCCGCGCGTCTTGACGATCCGGCCGATCCGACCCGATTGGACCACGTCCCGGATATGCTGCGTCTCCACGTCGAAACGCCACATGTGGCCCACCATGACCAGCCGCCCGGACTTTCGACTCGCAGCCATGATGTCCTTGCCTTCGGCGGCGCTGATCGCCATGGGCTTCTCGATGAATACGTCCTTGCCGCGTTGGAGAAACCAGGTCGCATAAGGAGCGTGATACTTGTTGGGGACGCCCAGAACGACCGCGTCGATGTCCTGCCGCTCGCCCAAAACCATGGCCACGCCGCACGCCTCGGGGATCTTATACTTCCGGGCGAATTTCTTCGCGACATCTTCCTTGCGGTCGCAGACGACCTTGATGTCGACACCGTCGCACGCCCGCAAAGCCTCGGCGTGCAGACGGCCGATGTAGCCTGCCCCGATCAGCGCCACCCTGACCTTCTTCACCGGTGACCTCCCGTTCACATCAATTCGTCGGCGTTGTCACGGATCTTCTGAATCGCTTCCAGCATGAGATCCATGTCCGCTTGCGTGCCCATCAGGACATTGTGATGCATGCAGACGGACTCTTCGCGATAGACGCGGGTACAAACCGGCAGGTCGAATCGCGTGGGATCGAGCCGCTCGAAATAGTCCTGCGTCACCTTGTGCCGCCACGGTTTCGTCTGCGGCCTATACAGGGGACAGGCGTTCAGCGGTTCGTAGCTCGCCTCGACGGAGCAGCCCAATTCGGCGGCCAGCGCCTCCCGGAATTTCTCCACCGGCAGGCCCCTGAACTGGTCCCGGTCGTAGCGGAATGCGAAGTTGAAGTACGCCTCGGCCGTCTCCCGCTCGTCCCGCCGCATCGGAGCGACGCCCGGAATCTGCGAGAGCTGCGCGTTGAAGTACATCGCGTTTGCATCCCGCGTTTCGTTCTGCTGGGGCAAGCGCCGCAACTGCTCCAACAGCAAAGCGGCCTGAAAATCGGTGATGCGGTAGTTCCCGGACTGGATGAAGTTGCCCTCGTCACCGTAGACGCCGGTTCCCTTGTCGGCGTCGGAGTCCCCTTCGGGGCGCCTGCCGCAGTTGCGCAGCGCATCGAGCTTCTCGGCCAGCCCCGGATCGCTGGTCGTCACCGCCCCGCCCTCGCCGGCGGTCATCAGCTTGGAGAGCTGGAAGCTGAAACTGCCGATGTGCCCGATACTGCCGGCCATGCTATCCTTCCACCGCCCCCCTTGCTTGTGGGCGCAGTCCTCGATCACCCGCAGATTGTGTTTTTCCGCGATGGGCATAATCGCGTCCATGTCCGCGAAGCTGCCGTAGAGATGGACGGGAATGATGGCTTTCGTTCGCGGCGTGATCGCCTCCTCGACTTTCGCCGGGTCGATGCACCAAGTATCCTCGGTGACGTCGACAAGCACCGGGATGGCGTTGATATCCAGCGCCGCCGCCGCGGTCGCCTGCCACGTCAATCCCGGAACGATCACCTCGTCCCCATACCCCACGCCACAGGCTTCTAAAGCCAACTGAAGTGTGACCGTCCCGTTCGCGGCCGACAGGGCATACTTCGTGCCGATGAACTCGGCAAACGCGCGGTTGAACTGCCTCTCTTTCGGCCCGTTGTACGACCAGACGCCGCTGTGCAAAACCTCCAGCAAAGCCTTCTCGTCCCCCTCATCCCACACGGGCCACGCCGGCAACGGTTTCGCCTTAACGTCCCGCACCGCAGCCCCCCCCTTAAGAGCCAGTTCACCCATGATCGACACCTTTCAACCCGAGCCCACAAGCACGAAATCCCCTCGTCGAATTCTACCCCATCCCCCCCAACAAGCAACCCCGACTTCCGAGACACCGCCTTTCACCCAAGGACAATGTAATCCCATGAAAGGCTGCCTCCGGTCGCGTTCTCTGGTATGGTTGAGGACAAG
>CAYPZL010000307.1:0-4191 GCA_964415045.1 uncultured Pirellulales bacterium
GTCAATCCTGTTCCCCACGCCCCAGACCAATCGAAAAAGTCAGTCAACTTGAGGAGATTGTTCTCCACCCTTGGTATACCAGTCCTCGCCGGTGTGCCCGTTGTCTCGTCGCTCGGCAACCTGCGACTGGATTCCAGGTGCGCCTGGTTCCTCATTTCAGGAAACACAGATGAGCCAACGGATGTCGAATGCCGCCTATCGATTGCCGAGGATCGCGTCGAGTTTACTGGTGACAGAGGCGGCATCGAAGGCCCGCTCTCCGACACCGAGATTAGATCCTACTGTTCGGAGAGGGCATCCAGGATGCCGTGGGACAAAGCAGTCGGAGGCATCCTGTCAGTCCGTCGTTCAATACCCTGGCCACTCGGACCGTTTTGGGCTGCACGTGGTCCCTACAAACCCTTCTACCTCGCCCTTCTGAACCGTACTCAGTAGGTCGGCAACTGGATCAAAAGGCGGAATTCATTCCCCGCAGTCTCACAAAGATACCGAAGTCAGAATGGTGTCGGGCGTCCTTTCCAGGGGAGCAGATCGAGGCTCCAGGATCGTGTAGGCTACGATTTGTCGAGTGTATTCGCCGGCGGCGGGGGTACATTGGTCTGAGGAATGGGGTGGATTGTGGGGGTGGGGGGGGGGGATTATAATGGAGGGCGGGGGCAGAAGTTGCGAAAGGGTTGAAGGAGTGGTTTGGATGGTCGACAGGCGACAGGTTGCATTGCTTGGTTGGGTCGTTTTGGTGTTGGCGGGGTCTTGTTTTGCGGGGGAGTTTTTTCCTACGGCCCAGCGGCGGGCGGCGTTTCTTCGGGCATTGGAGAGGCAGGACCGCAATTACGATCCGGCCGAGCGGATGCTCCGCGCGAGCTTTTCCTCGCCCGGCTATCACACGACGCTCACCGGCGGGACGGTGCACCGCACGCGCGAATCGCTCGCATACGCGGTGGCCCTGCTCGATTCGGGCGAGGCCGACCGCCTCGACCGGGCCTGCGCGGTCCTGGAGCGCGTCATCGGCCTGCAGGACCAGGACCCGGGCAGCCGGACCTACGGCATCTGGCCGTGGTTCCTCGAAGAGCCGCTCGATCAGATGTCGCCACCCGACTGGAACTGGGCCGACTTCTGCGGGACGCAACTGCTCCAGGTCGCCATCGACCACATGGACCGCCTGCCGACGGATCTGCGCGCGCAGGTGCGCGAGTCGATCCTGCACGCGGCCGCCTCGATCAAGAAGCGCAACGTCGGCCCGGGCTACACCAACATCGCCCTGATGGGCACGTACGTCACGCTCGTGGCGGGCGAGCGGTTCGAGGTCCGCGAGCTGTTCGATTACGGCCGGCAGCGACTGCGGCGCTTCGTCGACTACACGCAGGACAAGGGCTCGTTCAGCGAGTACAACAGCCCCACGTACACGCTCGTGGCGATCGAGGAGATCTCGCGGATGCGCGGCCACGTCCGCGACGCCGCCGCGCGCCTCATGCTTGACGAGCTCAACAGCTTCGCGTGGAAGCACATGGCCCGGCGGTTCCACGTGCCGACGAAACAATGGGCCGGGCCGCACAGCCGCTGCTATTCCACCCTCCTGCGTAGCAGCGCCCTGGCTGCCATCCAGCGGGCCACGGACGACGAGAAAATCCGGTTCGTCCCCGAGGAGCAGGCGTGGGAATCGCTCGACGCCCACCGTGTCACGCTCGAATGCCCACAGGAGATGTATCCGTACTTCAAGAAGCTCGATGAGACGCGCGAGGAAGTCGAGGCGTTCGTCCGCAACCCGGCCGGACAGCACAGCATCGTCGGCACCACCTACCTGCACCGCGACTTCACGCTGGGCACGATCAATATCGGCGACCTGTGGAACCAGCGCCGGCCGCTCGTGGCGTATTGGAACGCCGCGAGCGGGCCGGCCGCCCTGCGGCTGCGATGCCTGCACGACGGGTACGACTACTCCTCGGCGAGCATCTTCTGCCTCCAGGAAGGCGCCGACGTCCTCGGGGCGGTGCTGTTCGCAACCGACCGGGGCGACACGCATATCTCGCTCGACCGCATCCGCAACGCCACCATCCGGGCCCGCGACCTGCGGGTGCGCCTGCAATTCGAGGGGGCGCTCGACGATCTGGAACTGCCCGAGAAGGTCGGGCTGGGCGAGCCGATGCGCTTCGCCTCGGGGAAGATCGCAGGCGTGTTCTGCGTCCACGAGGCCGAGTTCGACGACCTGACCGTCTCATTCGAGACCGGCCGTGACAGCGAGGCCGCCTGGATCGACCTCGTGCTCTATCCCGGCCCCGGACGCGAGTTCGATTTCAACAGGATCGACGAAGCCGCTATCGTCTTTACACTCTCGCTGGGCAAGCGCGCCGCCTACACCACCGCCGCAAAGCCCAACGTCAAAAAGGCCATCGCCTTCACCCCCGCCGGCATTACCCAGCGAACCACCGCCCGACAAAAATGGACCTGGCAGAGAAACAACACCACCAACCTAATCCTAACCATCCCCACCACCCCCCTGCCCACCAAACAACAATCCGCCGCCACCACCGCCCGAATCAACACAAAACACCCCTGGGACGCCGCTGACTTCTGACCTGAACGAATCGATAATCCCGACTCAACTACGAGGTCCGACGCATGAATGGCTTCTGGAGGACATTGGGCTGTGGGCGAATGACATTAGGCGAAAGGAGAAATTCCCGGCAACCGGTAGAATGATGCGTCCGATACGGCAGATGACCCGGCGCCAACACCCCACCGATCATCGCGAGGCGTTCATCCCGACGATAGAAACCGATCTACGACTTCCCGAGAACGTAGGTCGAGGCATGAAGCTGCGTTGGCGTCCTATGCGAGAACGTCAGGGCCGACGCCCCAATGGACGACACGACGCTTTTCTCCCTTGCAACCTTCGACGTCGCACCGCTGCAACTAACACGCGCGGCGTTCTTCGCAACGCAATCGACCTTATTTACTTTTCGCATCTTCGCCTCACGTCAGATACTTGCGTGACTGCACGAATGACTCTCGGGCGTACCGAATGCCTTCGACCATGTTATTCAACAATAATTTGACCAGCCGGTCAACTTCTTTGTTCTTTCTGTAGTCTGCCTCCGCAATGAAATCCACCCGCCCGGCCATCAGCAGTTGCTTGCAGGTCTTCAGACCCCGTGCATTGCCCGGCTGGTAAACCGCGATGGCATAACCCCCGTTCTTTCTGATCACGGTCATGCACGGGACATCCGTCAGGCCGTCGCCAATATACAGAATGTTCTGAAACGGAACCGGACGTATCGCGGGTGGCATGTATAGATTGATGTTCTCGTGGAGAGACTCCTTGCCTTTGTTGATTCTGAAGATGAACTGCGTTTTGAGGGTATCATTGACGATCACTTTGGGGAAGACGGCCTCGTTGTATTCATTGTAGTAGTACTCCGAGGCAAAGATCTTGTAGAAGTGCCTGGCGACACTCGCCCCGGATATGATTTCCTTCAGGCCGGCGGAGATCACGTAATGTCGGAGTCTCACATCCACATCAAACTGCGTTGCGACGTAGTCGCTTATACGCGGGAAAAACCTCGGGACTCCCAGGTAGTATCGGATATTTCGTGCGAGTGACTTCAAGACCGCTGGCGTGACCGGATAGTGCTGTTGCTTCGACATCTCAAGCATCAGACGCATGTATGTCACGATCTCCTCGCCGCCTGTATTCAGGGCCTCCTTTCGTACCGCGTCCCAGAACTGCTTTCCCCTCTTGATGCCGATCTCCGGCAGAACGGTATACTCCTGCATCGGCTGCGGAGTAAGCGTTCCGTCGAAGTCATAGACAATCGCAATGATGTTGTGCATGAATTGGCGCCGCTTTGACCGCATGCAAAATCTCCTTCCGCTTCTCCGAGCATATAGGCGTGTCCACTGCTCCTTGACTCCCAGGACAAGTGAACAAAACGCTCACACAATACTACTATTTGCATCTTTACCCGATAATTCAAGTTTTTTATCAGGGGCTGATTTCTGGGCGTACATGGAGCCTTTGGGGCGATGCCCGCATCCAATTCCTCGTGGTCCGCTGCACGACAGAGAACTCAACCTGGCGTGGGCGGGGTTCTTTTAAAAAAGTGTTGCAATTTTTTTGGGGGTGGGTATACTCTCTATACTACTCAAGTTGACTGATTTTTGTATTGGTTTTCATGCGGCCACCAGGAGTCGCTG
>CAYPZL010000308.1:0-4174 GCA_964415045.1 uncultured Pirellulales bacterium
TCTCCATTTTGCAAAACTCTACTTAATGATCTGAGTAGTCCTTCGACTTCCATGGCGCTTGCGGAGCATCATCTCGAATCGCTGTTGCGTCGCCGGGTAGCTGTGTCGTCTGCGCCTATGGCATCGCTTCGGCTTTGGGCGGGTTGACGAAGGCGGCGTGGAAGAGGTACTTCGCCTTGACGTCCGCCCCGCCGGCGGCGCCGTCGTTGTGCGCGCGATATTGCACGCCCGCATGTTCCGGATCGCCGTCTAAATACACCTCTCCCCACACCGCCGTCAGTTCGGTATGGAAATCGAGCAGCACAACGGTAATCAACCATCCCTCATCAATTCAAGGGTACGATCCAGATGTTTCGGAAGCTCACGGCGTTGCCGTGGTCCTGCAGGAGGATCGGTCGGGGGTCAGGGCCTTCGGGCTGGCCGGCGCCGGTCTTGTTGGGGATCGCGACGTCGTCGTGGATCAGGGCGCCGTTGTGGAACACGGTGATGCGGGCATTCTCGGTCTTCGTATGGCCGCTGAAGCGGGCGGCCCGGAACAGAATGTCGAAGCTCTGCCACTGGCCCGGCTTCCTGCAAACGTTCTTGTCCGGGGCCTTGGTTCGGTAGAGCGAGCCGCACCCGTTGTACGTCGGCTCTTCGCCGTGCGAGTCGAGGATCTGCACTTCGTAGCGCTGCTGGATGTAGATGCCGCTGTTGCCGCGTCCCTGTCCCTTGACGTTGGGCGGCAGTTGCGGCGTCTTGAACTCGGCGTGCAGCATGAAGTCGCGGAAGTTGCGCTTCGTCATGATGCTGCCCGACTTGGGGACGATCTGCATGGTCCCGTCTTCGCGCTTCCACTGAATGTCGCCGCCCCCCTGGCGCTGCCACTTCGAGAAGTCGCTGCCGTCGAACAGGACGGTCGCAGTCTCGGGCCGGTTGAACCGGACCTTCACCTCCGGCGGCTCGGCGTAATCGTTCCAGATGCGCTCGGCCTCATCGACGTCGACCTTGCCCTCGTGCACGAAGATCCGGTACCGGAACACGTGGTCCTCGCCCGGCTTGAGGTCCCAATCGGTGGCCTGGATCGGGCAGAAGTTGAAGAACACCTGCCCGTTGGGCCAGATGCGCATCGGCTCGGGGTGCTGGAAGTTCTGCGGGTGGCTGTACATCGTGACGCCTTCCCACTTGCCGTCGATGGAGCCGGCCATGTCGCACCAGCGGGCCCGGGTGCCGTGCCCATTCTTGCGGTTCTTGCCCTCGCTGGTCAGATAAGCGGCGTTGTCCTCGTCCCACTCGGCGGCGCCGCGATAGCCGAACCCGCCGTAGCGGTACTTCTTCAGGTGCAACGGGCTGTCCGCCACGCAGCGCTGCGTCGATTTGAAATCCCAGAGCCAGTAGCCCTTGTCGGGCCCGCCCACGTTGTAGACGCGCACATCCCAGACCTCATCGAGCACGATCTTCTCGCCGACGTCGGTCTGCAGCGCGACGTGATGCTGCTCTGCCTGAAAACCGCCGTAGACCGGGCCGGTGGTCGTATCGAGGTACTTGACGAAGCGGACCGTGCCCTGGCCGGCCTTGAGATTCCAGAAGTCGGTCTCCTTGCCCTCGAACTCGGTCTTGGTCCAGGGCATCCAGATACCGACGTGATGATAGTGGTCGGCGGGCTGCATGTTCGTCAGCACCGTCCCGGCGGGCGACCAGAGGGGATGGATAAAAGCGCTTCGCTTGTACAGCTCGCTCTGTCCGGCCGGCGCCGGCACGGCCGTATGATGGTAGCGCATCACCTTCGTGTCACCGACCACGATCTCCAGATCCTTCGCGCCCTTGTTGACCCGGACGACGCGCGCGCCGGGAACCTGGCCCGCGACCAGCTCGTACGTTCGCGACTTGCCGGCCGGCAACGTGCCCGCGAGAATCCAGTGCAACCTCGGCACCGTCCCCCCTTCAAGCTGGGCCGGAACGGGCACGCGAGACGAGCCGCGCACCTCGTGCAAGGACAGCGGCAAATCCGCCGCCGCAGCCGGCACCGTCGCCAACGGCACCGACACCGGCGTGTCCGTGCGGGCATGGTCCCCCGCCTCGACGGTAATCGTCGCCAGCGGACCCGCCGACAGCGACCCGCAGAAAACGAACAGGAAAACGGCAATCAAAAACGTGCGTCCGGGTGTCTGCATGATAGTACTCCTTTCAGTTCGAGCATTTTTCAGCACCGGTCCTCTCGGCCTCGGTGCACCAGATTCTACCAGCGAACCCCGCCGGCGGCAAGGAAATCGAAGGGGATCGACGAGCCGCGCGCGGGACGCAACGCCGGGAGAAACCGTTACCGGCATACGAAAGTGCAGTCCCGGCGCGCCGGGATTGACCCACGCGTTTCTGAATGCGGATCATTACGCGTGGGTTGAGAGCCCACCTTACCGCTGCCGTGCGCATGCCAGGATATGTTCACAAACACAGGTCCTCTTTTGCAACGCGCTTTTTTCATTGCAGAGCGCCTCTCCAGGGGCCACAATAGACCAAGTCGAATCGTGGGCGTCTGGTGGCCCGGTTCGGCACAGACTGGGTCCGCCCGGCGAAACGCCGGAAAGGAATGGTGTCATGGCCGAGCAAAACGAGTTCAAGGTACCCAAGAAAATGCAGAGCCTCTTCGACGAGATCGCCGGCTCGACGGACGCCTTCTGCGCGCGGCTGCTCAACGACGAATATGCGTACGTGTGCCGCAAGCTCACGGCGGCGCTGGCCCGCAAACGTCCGTCCCCGCTGCTTCGGGGCAGGACGCGCACCTGGGCGGCCAGCGTCATCTACACCGCCGGATCGATCAACTTCCTCTTCGACCCCTCCCAGCATCCACACATGAGCGCCAAGGAACTCTCCGAGCACCTCGGCGTCGCCACCAGCACCATGTCCGCCAAGAGAAGGATCATCGAGGACGCCCTCCACGTCGGCCAGCTCCACCCCGAGTATACCCTCAGCAGCCTCATGGCGGAGAACCCGCTCGTCTGGATGCTCGAGGTCGACGGCATCGTTGTGGACATGCGCACCGCCCCGCGCGAGCTCCAGGAGCTCGCCTACGAAGAGGGCCTGATCCCCTACATCCCCGACGACCTGGAGGATGAGGACGACTGGCTCGACGAGCCCGAGGAAGGCCCGACGATCATCCCGTTCCCCGTGCACGAGACCCGGACGCCGCCCGGCAAAGACACCAACACCTCCACCGACGACGAACCGACCCTGTTCCAGGGCTTCGAGGAATAAGGGAAGGACTATTAAGGGGTCAGCCCTTAAAATAACAGTTTACGCTTATTTTTCCAACCGGAGGCCGTGTAGGATCTTGCCACGGCCGGACCACAGCGTATCGAGTACGAAGGGGCCGTGTACCATGTGACGGTCCGGGGCAACGACCGGCGGTCGCTGTTCCGAGACGATGCCGACCGGAATCGTCTGATTCGCATTTTGGCCGAGAGCGTGGCGTCTTTTGAGATTCGGCTGTATCTCTACTGCCTGATGACGAACCATGTTCACCTGGTGGTCGAGACGCCGCGTGCCAACCTCGGCCGCTTCATGCACCAAGTGCAAACCGCCTACACGGTGTACTTCAACCGCCGCCACCAGCGTCACGGCCATCTGACGCAGGGTCGCTACGGCGCCCGCCTCGTCGAGGAAGACGCGTACATTCTCAAGCTCAGCCGGTACGTCCATCTGAACCCGGTCTTCACCGCATCCATGCGGAAGCGGCCCGTCGCGGAACGCCTCACGCTGCTGCGGCAATACCCCTGGAGCAGCTATCCGGGCTATATCGGCAGGAGCCGTCGTCTCGCGTTCGTCGATTACGCGCCGATTCTCGCGATGATGAGCCCGGACGCGTCGCGGCAGGCGCGCACGTACCGTCGCTTTGTGGAGGCCGGCGTCTCCGACGTCGATGCAGAGTTCATCGAAGAGCAGAAAGCCTCGCGCCTGCTCTGTGACCACGGCGCCCTGACGCAACGCCAAGTCGCCGATCTCCTGAAGTTGCGCAGCGGAGCGGCAGTGAGTCTGCAACTGCGACGCCTCGCAGACGAGGCGCGACACAGCCGCCCCCTGCGAAAACAACTCGCCCGCATCAGGGAGGAGCTGCAAAATTCGCAACATTGACCGCTAACTGCTAAATCAAGACCACCGGCATAGCCGGTGGTATGAGGAAGGCCCCTAAAAGGGGCCG
>CAYPZL010000309.1:0-4160 GCA_964415045.1 uncultured Pirellulales bacterium
TGTCCTCAACCATACCAGAGAACGCGACCGGAGGCAGCCTTTCATGGGATTACGACGGGACGAAGGTGCTGTTTGCCTTCTGCCGTTACTACTCCCACGTCTCGGGCATGGAGAAGGTGGACAAGGCCAAACTGCCCGAGGATGCCTTCTACCAGATCTATGAGATGAACCTCGACGGCACGGGAGTGCGCCAGCTCACGCATGGCCGATACGACGATTTTGACGCGCGCTATCTGCCCGACGGCGGTATCGTCTTTCTCTCGACCCGCAAGGGAACGTTCGTGCAGTGCACCAAGGCCAACACCGCCGCGACCCTGGCCCGGACGCTGCCCGACAGCTACGTCCGTTGCGGCGGCGACAACAAGCGTCCCTGCGCCGTCTACACGCTGCACGTCATGGACGCGGACGGCCGCAACATGCGCCCGATCTCGGCCTTCGAGACGTTCGAGTACACGCCGTCGGTCGCCGACGACGGACGCCTCCTCTACACCCGCTGGGACTACATCGACCGCTTCAACGGGCATTTCTTCAGCCTCTGGTCCGCCAACCAGGACGGCACGAATCCGCAACTGGTCTACGGTAACTACACCACGAAGCCGCAAGCCACGCTCGAAGCGCGCTCGGTGCCCGGCTCCGCCAAGATCCTTTTCACCGCCGCCGCTCACCACTCGATCACCGGAGGCTCGCTGGCCCTGCTCGATACCAGCAAGGGCAACGAAGGCCTGGCGCCGCTGACGCGACTGACGCCGGAAGTGCCCTTCCCCGAAACCGAAGCGTGGGACGACAACTACTATGCCAATCCCTATCCGCTGTCGGAAGACTTCTACCTCGTGGCGTGGAGCACACATCGGCTCCCGCCGCACGCCGGCAGTACGCAGATCGCAGACCAGCGCAATCCCGTCAACGCGATGGGGCTCTACCTGCTCGACCGCTTCGGCAACCTGGAGCTGCTCCACCGCGATGAGACCATCTCCAGCATGTATCCGCTTCCCATTCGCCCGCGCAAAAAGCCGCCAACCCAACCCAGCAACATCGATTGGGACGGGGCCCAGGAAGGCGCGTTTCTGGTCCAGGACATCTACCAGGGCTTGACCGGCGTGGCGCCGGGCGCGGTCAAGCGCCTTCGCATCGTCGCGGTGCCTCCGAAGACGCAGCCCCACATGAACCGGCCGAGCATCGGCGTCTCGGCCGAGGACCCGGGCAAGTACGTTCTGGGCACGGTGCCGGTCGCAACGGACGGCTCGGCTTTCTTCCGCGTTCCTTCCGGCGTACCTGTCTTCTTCCAGGCGCTGGACGCGCGCGGCATGGCCTTGCAGACCATGCGCACGCTCACCTATGTCATGCCCGACCAGACTCTCTCGTGCATCGGCTGTCACGAATCGCGTCAGCAGGTGCCGCCGCCGGGCAAAATGCCTCTGGCGATGCTACACGGCGCCTCGAAGCTGACGCCCGGGCCCGAGGGCTCGTGGCCCCTGCGATTCGACCGGCTGGTGCAGCCCGTTCTCGACAAGCACTGCGTTGAATGTCACGCGGGCAATGCGGGCGACACTGAGGCCGCAACCTTCGATTTGACGCCGTCATCGGCGTATCAGAACCTCATCGCCTTCGCGGAGAAGGACCTGGAGAAGCTCGCGTTCGAGAAGGACCGGTCCTTTGTGGGTGAGTGTCCCGCGCGCAAGAGCAAGCTGCTGGCCCTGCTCGCCGAGGACGCGAATCACCAGGATGTCGCCCTCGATGCGGACGGCTTCGAGCGGCTCGTTACGTGGATGGACACCTACGCCCACAGGCAGGGTTCCTTCAGCCCCGAGCAGGAAAGACAACTCGCCGCCCTCAAGCAACGCTACCGCCACCTGCTCGAGGAATAGCGCCCTATCCAATGTGCAATCTTTGACGATCTTGTGAGGAATTCCATGAGCATCCCGGCATACCGTCCCGGCAGAATCCATTGCCTCGTCCTTTTCCTGCTTCCCGTTGTCTCTCTCGCCTCCAGTCGCTATATCGAGCCGGTTGTCGAGCGAACCATCCCCGGCACAGGGGAGGGAATCGCCCACGTCTTCACCGAAGGGCAGACTGTACGCGTAAACGCCCCTGCGGAATCGGCGGGCCAGGCCGTGCGCTGGCGGGCCCTTGACGATCGCGGAGGGCAGGTGGCGGCCGGCACGATGCACGGCGCGTCGACTTCGATCGCGCTGGGCAAGCTCGGGATCGGCTGGTACCGCGTCGAGTTCATAGCGGACAACGGCCAATGTCTCGCTTGGACCACCGCGGCGGTCCTGGCCAAACTCGCGGCGCCGGTCCCCCAGGACTCGCCGATTTGCATCGACTCGGCCACCGCGTGGTTCGCGCCGAACGATCTGCCGAAACAACAGCGCTTCGCGCGCCTGGCGGCGCTGGCGGGGATCAACTGGGTGCGCGACCGCCTGCGTTGGCGTGACATCCAGCCCGAGCCTCAGCGCTTCGAAGCGTCCACGACCTACGACACATCGGCGGACATCCAGGTCCGAAACGGACTCAAGGTCCTTCAGGTCTTCCACGACACGCCACCGTGGGCCGTCGAGAAAGGCGAAACGCGCGGACGCTACGCGAGCGACTTGCGGCACGTCTACCGCTTCGGCAAGGAGATGGCCCGTCGCTTCAAGGGCCGGGTCCACGCCTGGGAACCGTGGAACGAGGCGAACGTATCGAACTTCGGCGGCCACACCGCCGACGAGATGTGCTCGTACCAGAAGGCGGCGTATCTCGGCTTCAAGGCGGGCGACCCGGACGTCATCGTCTGCTGGAACGTCTCGACCGCCGTTCCGACGCGTCTGCACACCCGGCTGGTTCTGGAGAACGAGACCTGGCCGTACTTCGACACCTACAACACGCATACCTACGACTGGCCCGAGTCGTACGAGCGGCTCTGGGGGCCGGTGATCGAGGCCTCCTGCGGCCGGCCGATCTGGGTCA
Organism: uncultured Pirellulales bacterium; assembly: GCA_964415045.1. Classification (GTDB taxonomy): domain Bacteria; phylum Planctomycetota; class Phycisphaerae; order Sedimentisphaerales; family Anaerobacaceae; genus CAYPZL01. The sequence goes on from CAYPZL010000309.1 coordinate 2,950, forward strand.
CCGAAAGCGACCGGGGCATGCACTACGTCACGCCCGAGCCCTGGTGCGACCTCTCGCGCGAAGGAGAGATTCGCAAGGCCGAGTTCATGGCGCAATCCTACGCGAGCAGTCTCTTCGCCGGTGCAAAACGCCATTTCCACTTCATCCTGGGCCACTACTGCGAGGGAGGCAAGGTCCAGTTCGGGCTGCTGCGCCTGGACCAGACGCCCCGGCCGAGCTACGTGGCGGTCGCGGCGCTGGGACGATTTCTGGCCGGCGCCGAATGCCTCGGCAAATGGAACCTCGACGCCGAGCCCCACGCCCACGTCTACGCTTTCGAAGCGGAGCCGGACGGCCGACGTCACGACGTCCTCGTTGCCTGGGCCGAGAAACCGGGCGAGTGGAGCCAGAAGGGAAAGACAACCGTTGATTGGAGCTTGCCCGACGGGATTCGGGTCGAGCGCGCGTACGATTATCTCGGCCGGACGCTGCCGGCGAATCCGTCGCGATTGACCTCGGCCCCGGTTTATCTGCTGCTGAAGGCCGGCGCCGCCGGGAAGCTCCCGCTGGCACGCCCGCGCCGCGCCGAATTCCGTCCGGGGAAGCCCTGCCCCATCGTCCTGCAACTGCACATGCCCCGATCGGCCAGCGTAAACGTCAAGCAAATCCCCTGGGCATCCGATTACGAGCACCTCGTCGAGCCGCAGAAGGAAACGGAATTGCCCTTGTACGTCTACAACTTCAGCGACGAACGCGCCTCCGGGCGCGTTGCGGCCGAGCATCTCCCCGCCGGCTGGAAACTCACGCCGGATACGTGGGACGTCACGCTCGAACCCATGGGACGGGCCAAACTGGACGCACGCTTCATCATGCCGAAGAGAGAAAGCGACAAATCCTCGGACAACTGGATCAAGCTGCGAGGCGACTTCGGCCCCGCCGGCAAGCCCGTCCTGACCTTCCGGCTCATCTCCTATCCCGGCGAAGGCTACGAGGGCGACATGCAGTAACACGGATCAACAGGGATTCCGGCGCGACGAAAGGTTGTCATCCTGAGCCGCAGGCGAAGGATCCGGCCCGCGAACGGGGAGTATCTCAAGGCCGCAGCCCAGATCCTTCACTTCGCTCCGCTACGTTCAGGATGACATGCCGTGCGTGAGTGAGTGAATGACATTACGTACAACTGAACTTTTGCAAAATGGAGATTAGGCTTACTTTAGGGAGGAAAAATCTCC
>CAYPZL010000310.1:0-4072 GCA_964415045.1 uncultured Pirellulales bacterium
AAGGAATCGCGTCTGGGCGAGCGCACGCTGGAGCTGCGCGTGGTCGCGACCACGCCCGAGTGGTCCGCGCTGGTACCGCGCGAGGTCCTGGCCGGCCGGGTCCTTCTGCCGTCGGATGAGGCCAAACAGGCGCCCGTGGCGGTGCTGACGGAGTTCGGCGCCCGTAAGCTGCTGGCGACGGAGCACTCCGTCGGCGAGACCATCCGCATTGGCGGAGACCAGTTCGAGGTCATCGGCATCGTCAAGAGCGAGAGCGGCCGGGCGGGAAACATCCAGATTCCCGACCAGGAGGTCGATGTCTACATCTCCCTGGAAGTTGCCAAGAAGTACTTCGGCGACATTTTCACAAAGGTGACCTCGGGCTCGTTCGAGCGAGAGCGGGTGGAGCTGCACCAGATCATCGTCCAGGTCGACGACACCAAACACGTAGAGGCCACGGCCGCAGGCATCGAGGAGATGCTGGGGCGCTTCCACAAGAAGAACGACTACGTCGTCAGTGTGCCGCTGGCCCTGCTCAAACAGGCCGAGTCCACCAAGCGAAGGTTCAACATCGTGCTCGGCTCCATCGCGGGCATCAGCCTGCTCGTCGGCGGCATCGGGATCATGAATATTATGCTCGCTTCCGTGACGGAGCGCACGCGCGAGATCGGGATCCGCCGGGCCATCGGCGCCAAGAGAAGGCAAATCATCTTCCAGTTTCTCATCGAGACGGTGGTGCTCTCGACCACCGGCGGCCTGATCGGCCTGGGGTTGGGCGTGCTGATTCCCCTGCTCATCACATATTTCTCCGGGATGGCCACGGTCGTTACCCTCAACGGCATCCTCCTGCCGCTGGTCATCAGTATGGCCATCGGAATCCTCTTCGGTCTCTACCCGGCCATGCACGCGGCCAAGGTCGATCCCATCATCGCGCTGCGGCATGAATAGAACCCCGACCCACCACACTCGGCATACGGCTGCGACTTATGTACCATCTTGTGCAAGCAGACTCGTTGTGTTAGGGTCCCTGCAAAACTGACGGAACTTTGAATCGCATACGGTTATGAGACAGACAAGAATCGGCAGAAACATACTCCTGGGCATCGAGAACCTGCTCCTGCACAAGCTGCGTTCCTTCCTGACCATGCTGGGCGTGGTCTTCGGCGTCGGAAGCGTCGTGGCCATGCTCTCGGTGGGCGAGGGCGCCAGCAAGGAAGCCCTGGAACAAATCCGCAAGCTGGGCAGCAACAATATCATCATTTCCTCGGCAAAATCCGCCGAAGAAGAGCAGGCCAGCACACAACACTCCCATATGAGCATCTACGGACTGACCTACCAGGATCACGTCCGAGTCTCCGAAAGCTTCAAAGGGATCAACCAGACGGCTCCCGTGAAACTGATCCGCAAGGAGACGCGACTGCGCGAGCGGGCCCTGGAGTTGCGCGTGGTCGGGACCACCGCCAACTGGTTCGAGCTGGTGCCGCGCGAGATCATTGGCGGGCGCGTGATCCTTCCGGCCGACCAGGACAAGCAGGCGCCCGTGGCGGTCCTGACCGAGTTCGGGGCGCGAAAGATCCTCGCCACCGAAAGCACGATCGGCCAGACCATCCGCATCGGCGGAGACAGCTTCGAGGTCATCGGCATCGTCAAGAGCGAAAGCGGCCAGGCGGGGAACATCCAGATCCCCGATCAGGAAGTGGACGTTTACATTCCCATCGAGGTCGCCAAGAAGTATTTCGGCGACGTGTTCACGAAGTATACGTCGGGCTCCCGGTTGCGCGAGCGGGTGGAACTGCACCAGATCCTCGTTCAGTTCGACGACACCAGCCAGATCGAAGCCACGGCCGCCGCGATCGAGGAGATGCTGGCCCGGTTTCACAAGAAGAAGGACTACACGGTCAGCGTCCCGCTGGCGCTGCTCAAGCAGGCCGAGGCGACCAAGCGAAGGTTCAACATCGTCCTCGGCTCCATCGCCGGGATCAGTCTGCTGGTCGGCGGAATCGGGATCATGAACATCATGCTCGCCTCCGTGACCGAACGTACCCGTGAGATCGGCATTCGACGCGCCATCGGCGCCAAGCGAAAGCAGATCATCTTCCAGTTTCTGATCGAAACGGTCGTGCTCTCGACGACGGGCGGCCTGATCGGCCTGGGTCTGGGCGTGCTGATCCCGTTTTTGATCACGTATTTCTCCGGGATGGCCACGGTCGTTACCCTCAACGGCATCCTCCTGCCGCTGGTCATCAGCATGGCCGTCGGGATTCTCTTCGGCCTCTACCCGGCGATGCACGCGGCCAGGGTCGATCCGATCATCGCATTGCGCCACGAATAGAACCGGGGGACCCGCGCTCTACTTCTCCGCCGCCGGTACCGCTACTTCAAAAACAGCCGGCGCGCCAGGTCCCTGCCACACGGCGTCATGAATATCTCCTCCACGAGCCGGCGGCGGTCATCGTCGGATTTGTCGCGGTACCGGCGCGGAAAGTTGACCATCCAATCGGCGTCCCACACGGTCTTGAATTCGATGGTCGCCACGGTGTCCGCCTCGGCGGCGCTGTGGTGATTGGCAATGATGCGGCAGATGTGGTCGATGGCGCCGGCATCGACATCCAAGCCAGCCAGAATCTCTCGGGCGATGGGAGGCCCTTCCATCTCCTGGTACTTGCCGGCGCTGGAGCCGTGTATCTCCCGGGCCCGGGGAATGCCGATGTCGTGGAGCAGAGCCGCCGCCCGGGCGATGAAAGGATCCCCGCCTTCGGCCCGCTGGATTTCACCGGCGTAGCCATACACCTTCATCGTGTGCTCGATCAGGCCCCGGTTCTCGCCAAAGAGAGATTCCATCTTCTTCCTGACCCGGTCGAGCCGCGCCGCCAGCTCGGGCGGATCGCCCCTCTTCCAGGATCGGACGTATTCAATGCTGTACGTGGAGGGCAGGTCCCCGTCGTTCGGCAGACCAAACCACTCGGGCATCGTCTCGCTGTCGAAGTTCAACGTCAGAGCCTGGTGCCAGTGCGTGTTCTCCACCCAGCGCACCAGCACGCCGTCGAAGTACCATTTGATTTTGTCCCTGTCCCATTCGAGTCCGTAGACGTGGAAGTCGTCCGCCAAGTCCACCGGTGCGATCCACGCCCCATGCTTCGACCAGTGCTTCTTCTCGGTCGGCGTCCGAAAAACGTGAACGTTCATATTGTATTTTCGCTCGAAACCGGGGGCGCCGCCTCCGATTTCAAACACGTCGATCTCGGTCCATCGCTCGGGCGTGTTGTGATAGAACCAGAAGGAGCTGGAACCGTGCGACTTCATCGGCCTGGCCTTGATCTCAAAGTACCCGTATTTGACCGTCGTTTTGCTTTGCACGGCGGCGCTGGTGTAGGTGTGGTACCCCCGGGCCTTGGGCATCTCGGGCACTTCCTGCTTTCGCATCGTCAGATGAAGCTTGCCGTCGCTGACGGTGACGTTGCCCGGATGGAAGTAGGCCGGCTGCCGGCCGAGCCAGCGCGGATTCCGCGGCCACCATTTGTTCGGGTCCAGGGCCGCGCCGCCGAATTCATCGGTCATCGGCTCGTATCGGACCCAATGTCCGGTATCGCCCTGGTCGGACAGGGGCAGGCGGTCACTGCTACGCTCGGGCGCCGGACCGAGATCGCCCTTTCGCACCCAGCCTTGCGGACGCGCTGCGGCGCCGTGACAGGCAAGCCCGCCCACGCGCAAAAACAATACAATCGCTATCGTCGACACAACCTTCCAATCTGCCATTCTCTTACTCCGGTATGGGTCAATGCGGCTCCGGCGGCTCACGGCCTCCGTGTGCCATTGTAGCGGCTGCACGCACTGCCACAAGGGTCAAAGACAAGCCTGGGGCAATGATCGCATTAGGCCATGCCCCCGCCCCCGCCGCAAGACCCGAAACGCCACAAGAACCAACGCCTGCAACGCACGTAAACGCCGGCGTGCCAACGCTAAAGTGAGGGCAAACAAATCGCCGATAGCCGTACTGAACGGAAAGACCACGAACGAAGATCATGGTGGACGATCCCGGCAAACCGGGGCTTGCCACGGGCACGAATGGAAAGGGTCGAGCAAGTCGCACCCT
>CAYPZL010000311.1:0-4070 GCA_964415045.1 uncultured Pirellulales bacterium
CCCGGCAGCGAGGCCAAAACCCAAACAAGACGCTGGCAAACGGCCAGGGCCAGGGTCTTCTCGGCGACCGTGCCGCCTAGGCGGACGAACAACTCGACGATCCCCGCCTCCAGCACGCCGAGCCCCGCCACGCTGATCGGCAGCGCCGCGACCACCCACATCACCGGGAAAATCACAAAATAGTGCCGCAGCGACGCCTCCATGCCCAGATTCCGCCCGAGAAGCCAGAAAGCGACGATCACCGTGCCCTGCGAAAGCGCCGTCAGCAGCAGCGCCAAAAGCATCGTCAGCGGCTTGGAGCAATACACCACCACAGCCGCTTTCCCCCGCCTCAGAAGGGCCACGCCCCGCCTCCACGCCCGACCGCCAAGCCGCACAAAACGCCGCCGCAACCCGGGATGAACCAGCAACACAACCGCCGCCAACACCGCCACCGCCAGAGTCGCCCCGAGAACCAAACCCCGGTGCGCACCCAGCCAACCGCCCTCACCCTCGCCGGCCACCGCCGGCCCAACGGCCACAAGCTCGCCTCTGAGAAACACAAAATACGCCACTGCACCCATCACAAGCATCCCCGCCAGACCCGTGAACCGGTCCACCACCACGCTCAACGCCCCCTCCAGCCGCTTCTCCGTATGCTTCGTAACGTACCACGCCTTCAGCAGATCGCCCCCCACCGACCCAGGCATCAGGTTGTTATAGAACAGTCCTATAAAATGCAGCCTAAAAACTATGGGAAGCGTGATTCGGATTGCCTGGGCGTGCAGCAGCACCCACCAGCGAAACGCAATAATGAACTGCCCCGCCACGAAGGTCGCCAGGCCCAGGGCGAAATACCACGGGCTCATGCGTCGCAGCACCGCGCCCAGCTCCTGCCAGTCCTGCCCGCGCAGCACCCACACGATCGCCGCGGTCGCCACCGCGACCCGGGCAATCAGCGACAGGTGCCTCCCGCTCCTGGCGTCCTCGGCCTTCGGCAACGTACATCTCCAAAAAACTCTTGTCTCTCCAAATAATAGTGGGTAAAACACGCATTGACAAGACGTTATCGACCACGAATCCACCGGCGCCCGCCCGACGGGCCCAGGAAAGCAGAAGGAAACGCCCTTGGAATCGAAGCAGATCGAAGAAGGACTCCAGTTCGTCCCGAAATTCAACGCCGACGGCCTGATCACCGCCATCGCCCAGGACGCCGAGACCGGCCAGGTCCTGATGGTCGCCTACATGAACCGCGAAGCCCTCGACCGCACCATCGCCACCGGCCGGGCCACCTATTTCAGCCGATCCCGCCAGAAGCTCTGGAAAAAGGGCGAAGAGTCCGGCCACGTCCAGACCGTCCGCCAAATCCTCGTCGACTGCGACCAGGACTGCCTCATCCTCAAGGTCGCCGTGGACGCCGGACAATGCCACGTCGGCTACCAATCCTGCTTCTACCGTGCCCTCAAACCCAACTCCGAAAAAGACTTACAACTCATCGCCGAAAAAGTCTACGATCCCAAAGCCGCGTACAAGAAGACGTAAAACCGCGCTTCAGCCCGCGCCACACAAGGCGGCCCTTGTCAGGAGAATAGGGTGAACCGCCGACACACGGATTTTCAGTCCGTTGCTCGAAAAACGTAACTCACGCAGAGAAAAAGACTTGCGAGACACCAAAGAAGCCGTTGACACCCCAGTTGACACCTCAATCCGGAAAACGGGGGCAAATTGACACCTCAGAACTGCCCTCAGACCTTGCCGAGATCGTGACGGTCTGGCCCGATCTTCCAGAGCATATCAAGGCGGCAATTACGGCGCTCGTGCAGAGCGTATCTCTGCAAGATTAGGAGATCCCTGCAATGACGGCGACAGCAATTGAACAAGCCGATATCGTGACGTCCGTGGGCGAAGATGAGGTCGATGATGTCGAACTCGGCAAAGAAGAGCAGAAGCATCGGTTCGTGGTGATGCGGGCGAAGGGGTATAGCTATGCCCGGATTGCGCGGGAGTTGGGGGTGTCCAAGGGGACGCTGGCTTCCTGGAACGCCGAGCTGGAGGCGGAAGTCGCCAGGGTGCGGGCGATGGAGTTGGAGGCGCTCCAGGAGGAGTTCTTCTTGCTCAAGGAAGGCCGCATCCGACTGATTGGCGAGCAACTCAAGGCGATCCAGGCCGAGATCGGCAAGCGAGACTTGTCCGAGATCAAAATCGATAAGCTCCTGGAACTCCAGCTACGTTACTTCGGCGAACTCAAGGGCGAGTACGTGGAGACCGGCCAGAGAACCAGAATTGGTCCAAAACTGAACAGCAACGACATTCGCGAAGAGTTTCAGAGCCTTCTGAGGCGCTACCAGGCTGGCGAGATCACTGAGACTCAGGCCAAGCTGGAAGAGGCCATTTTGCAGGCCATGCTCAAGGCCATCGAGCAGACGGAACTGGCGGCGAAGTTGGAGCGGCTGGAAGCTGCGATTGAAACAAGGAGATAGCACGATATGGCAAAGACAGTGACGACAACAGCGGTCAAGAGAATCATCACCAAAGGCCTGACTGGATGGCAGGCCGGCAAACTCGTCTTGCAGGATATGGTGGATTCCCGCCTCGGAAGGAACTCCGTTCTCACAGAGGCCGACATGACGACCATCCAGCAAACGCGGATGGTGGGAGCCGACGTCCGCGACTACAACATGTTCATGGCGCTGGGCCGGGGCTTCCACACGGGCCATATGCTGGCGGAATGGACCTGCAAGGATGCGTGCCTCCAGATCATCTTTCTCAACCAAGCCCTTGAGGCTGTGGAAACACGCCGGAAGGTGGAACTGTTCGAGTCGTTCGGGCCACATGTGGTCACACGACAGAAATACGAGGAGATTGTCGCCGCCCAGAAGGCAAAGAAACTGGCGTTCGAGTTCGGCCTGGCCTACGCGATCGAAGAGCGGTTCTATGCCATCGCGCCGCCGGAGGCCAGGGCGGCGATAGACGCAGCCGACGTGGACATCGAGTCTGTTGAGGACCTCATTGCGGCCGTACCCGAAGCGTACGCCAACCTATGCAAACAGGCCATAGACGAGATCCACCGGCTGCATACCTGTGGCAAGCTTCCGGTCGTCTACGACGAAGCGGATGCGAAGGAGGTGAAGCCACTGCTGAGGCGATGGAAGAAGAGCAGGCTGTCGCCGGAAGAGGTCGTGGAACTGGTGGACCGGCTCTATGTCACCGGCCAGACGCTTTACGATTGTGCTGAGCTTCTGGAGTGGAAGGCGTTTGTGGACCGATACCAGCAGCACTGGTTCGACGACGATGAACGTTTCCGGCATACCTACGCCATTCTTGAGGACTGCCCGGAGACATGGCTCGACAAGAAGGGCCGCTACAAAGTGCCGATACATCCAAGCGAATGGGTTACCCACGGCACGGAGTCACTCCTGGGACTAATCGGCCACGACGGCGAGGCGGGCAGTCCCATCGAACGCGTCGGAGCGGCACTCAGAGACAGGCTGCACACGGCGGAAGAGAACATCCGTCTGTTCCTGGCCATCCGCGCGGTGCTGGACACAGCGGCCGACGCTGTCGGGCTGGACGTCCCTGGCAGTAACGGGGTGCTTGCCGGCGCAAATACGAGACTGGGTGCTTTCGTTGCGATCTACAATCTGCGGCTGAAGGAACTCAAAGAGGAAGACCGCTGCGGTCAGTCAGACGAGACCCGGCTGGAAAAAGCCCTCCGGATGCTGCCGGCTATCAATCGAGACCGCCTCAAGCCCAGCGACGAATGCATGAAACAACTCAAGGAGAGCATTCTGGATAACGCGCGAGGCGACGAATGGCTGCGGACCAGGGTCCGATCGCTGAGGTGCGGCGACGGCTTCAAGTTCGACGACTTGCTGGATTGAGGCCCCGTGCGGCGTGCGGCCGCATGACCGGGGTGGTAGTGCGGGAATTTTCAAAAAAATCGGCTGCAACGGGATTTTAGTGTCAACATTTTCGCAGTGAGAAACACCTTCACCACGGCCAAGGGTGCGCCCGGGGCCTGTGTGATGTACACCTTATACGGATTCGGAAAAATTCGCGCGCGCCTGTTAAAATAGGGTAGCGCTGGGGCC
>CAYPZL010000312.1:0-4068 GCA_964415045.1 uncultured Pirellulales bacterium
GAGCCTTTTCAATTCTCACCGGCATAGCCGGTGGATTACAGATTTATGTTCAGCGGCAAGCCATTCGAGTACGAGAGAACGGACGGCGGCTTCATCCTTCGCTGTCGAGCGAAAGAGTACCCCGATAAAGACAAACCCCACGAATACGAGTTCATCGTGAAGCCATAGACCGCCGGTACCATCAGGACCATCGGCCGGGCCCAAGGGCTCGGCCTTCCTCTTTGCGCGAGTCGCCGGTTCACTCCCATTTTGTGACGCCACCCCTTCTGAAAGCACCTTTCTGAGATTGGCCGAGAATGCGATTGCCCTGCGTCGCGCGTTGTGGCATTATTGGAGAGCGCCGTGGTGCAGCGGAACCGGCTGCGCAGGCGAATGGAAATCCCAACGGGATGCTTATCTATCATTTTGGAAGGCGGCTCTTTCATGAAACCATCAACCCCCAGACTGTCGAGCCAGCAGAACCACTCAAGGACTTCGCGGCGTCGTTTCCTCCAGCATTCCCTGATGGCCGGTGGCGCCCTGGCGGCCCCCTACTTCGTGCCGGCCCGGGCGTTGGGCCGAGAGGGAGCGGCGCCGCCGAGCGAACGGATCGTGGCCGGTGGGATCGGCCACGGTCCGCGCGGTCGATACGATCTGAGCGTCATGCTGCCTGAGAAGGACGTCCAGTTCGTGGCGGTCTGCGACGTGCAACAAAGTCGGCGCAGGCAGGCCAAGGAGATGGTCGACAATCACTATGGGAACCACGACTGCGCGATATATCGCGACATGTTCGAAGTGTTGAACCGTTCGGACATTGACGCGGTGCTGATCGCCACGGGAGACCACTGGCACGCCCTGGCGTCCATTCTTGCCATGAAGGCGGGCAAGGACGTCTACAGCGAGAAGCCGTGCGGCATGACGATCCGCGAGGTTCAGGCCCTGGCCGAGGCGGCGCACCGCTACGGACGCGTCTTCCAGGCGGGCACGCAGCGACGCAGTCAGGAGAACTTCCAATACGCGGTGTATCTGGCGCAGAGTGGCATCCTGGGTCGATTGCACACGCTGCACGCTTCGGTCTACGTCCCCCGCCGAACCTACGACTGGCTGCCGGCCGAACCGGAACCGCCGCGCGACGTGTGCGATTGGGATCGATGGCTGGGTCCCAGTCCGTGGCGCCCTTACAACAAGCGGTACGTCGAGGGAGGATGGCGCGGCCACTACGACTTTGAAGGTGCCGCGAATTTCCTGGATTGGGGCGCTCACACGCTGGATTTGTGCCAATGGGCCAACCAGTCGGACCATACGATGCCCGTCGAATATGAAGCGAACGAAAGCGGGATCATCGGCCGTTATGCCAACGGTGTCACACTGGTCTGTGATTTCCTCCCCGATCCGTTTGGCGACCGCTCTCCCCAGTACCGAACGTCAACGGGCACATGTCCCGTCCGTTTCATCGGCGACGAGGGCTGGGTCGAGACCGGCGACAACGGAGAAATCGTGCTCTCGGATAATCTGGTGAAAACCCAGCAACGCCGCTTCAAGAAGCCCGGCACCAGTGCGGCCGGTCACGGTCGGAACTTCTTCGATTGTGTCAAGTCCCGGGCCCTGCCCGTTTGCAACCAGGACATCATGCGGCGCTCCCACATCGCCTGTTTCGCGGCCGAGTTGTCCTGGGAACTGGATCGCAGGATCATCTTTGACCCAGTCAAAGAACGCTTTGTCGGCGACGCCGAAGCCAATCGCCGGATCAGCCGCGCCGCGCGAGAGCCCTGGTCCTTCAATGTCTAAAACCGATCTTTACCGAGTAAGAGAGACGACCATGATGATGCGACGCACGTTGATACTGTGGGCCACCGGATGTTTCCTCATCGTTGCGCCCCTCGCCTCGGGGGCAGATGCCGAGAAGACACACCAGTGGATCGAGGTCCTGCGCTCCGACGCCCCCGTATTCCAGAAGGCTCGCGCCTGTCAACGACTGGGCGAGTTCGGCACGAAAGAGGCGGTGCCGGCACTGGCCTCCCTTCTCAACCACGATATTCTGAGTGCCTACGCCCGCGCCGGCCTCGAGCGAATTCCCGACCCGGAAGCGGCGGCAGCGTTGCGTGACGCATTGGATCAGACGAAAGGGACGCTCTTGATCGGAGTGATCAATTCGCTCGCCGCGCTGCGGGACGAACAGGCGGTCAGCGCGCTGACTGCGCTGACTCGACATTCCGAGCCCGAAGTGGTCAGAGCCGCCCTGCTGGCGTTGGGACGGATCTCAAACGACGAGACTATCCCTCTGGTTCGCCAGGCGTTGATCGCCGGGGCGGAGACCTTTCGTCCGGACGCCGCCGCGGCCTGCCTGCTGGCGGCCGAACAACAACTGAACCAGGGAAACGCGGAAGTCGCCCGGGCGCTCTACGATGCCGTCCGAAAGGCCCGGGTCCCGATCTCCTATCGGATCGGTGCGACGCGCGGCGCCATCATGGCGCGGACGACGGACCGTGTCGCCTTTCTCATCCGGCAATTGCACTCCGACGACCCGGCGATCCGCGATGTGGCGCTCCTGACGATCCGCGCCGTTCCCAGCGATGAGTTGGCCACGGCCCTGAATGCGGAACTGGAAGGTGCCCCGAAAGATCTTCAAATCCGCTTGTTAGCCGCCTTGAAGGACTGTCACAACGCTCAATCGCTTCCGGTTATCAGAAAAAAAATCCGATCCGGCGACCCTCAAGTCCGTCTGGCAGCACTACTGACGCTGGCCTCGATAGGCGGTCCCGACGAAGCTTCCACCTTCCTGACCGTGGTGACGAATGATCCCGGCGTCGAAGAACTCTCCATCGCCGTCAGTACCCTGGAGCGGATGGAGGGCCGCGAGGTTGATGCACTGGTCCTGAGGGCGCTGCGCCGTGCGGACGAGCCGGCGACACGCGTTCGGTTGATCCATCTTCTGAGCCGACGCAATGTCACCGAGGCCACAAATGAATTGCTGCAGCAAGCCGCCGGTCCGGATCCGGACGTCAGCATCGCCGCCTTCCAAGCCTTGAAATCGCTGGCCGGTTTCGAGGCCTTGCCGTCTCTGATCGAACTGACGAAAAAGTGCCGTGACGCATCGGTACGCGATACGGCTGTGAACGCGGTGCTCGGCGCCTGCAAAAACAGCGAAGACGTTGACCGATCGGGCGCACTGATTCTGAGGAAACTGAAGAAGTCCACTGTCACCGTCGAGAAGGAATGCTGGATCAGGGTCCTGGCCGGGTTGGGATATGCCAGGGCCTTGCCCACCCTCACTGCCACGCTTCAGGACACCGACCCCGAACTCGTTCAGAGCACAATATCCCATCTGAGTCGATGGCCCGATCCGGCGCCGATGGAGGTTTTGTTCAACGTATTGGAGGGAAACGCCGATCCGAGTCTGCGTCGGCGGGCCCTCACGGCGATTCTTCAACTGGCCACCGCGGCAGCCGATCAGGACCTGGCGACAGCTGAACAACTGATGGCATGGTTCCGACGGGCCAACAAGGCGGTCGCATCTGTTCCCGAGAAGCGTTCGCTCATCTCCGGCCTGGGACGTGTCAAGCACATAGACAGCGTTCGGTTGTCGGCATCGTATCTGAACGACAGCGACGTGCAGGTCGAGGCCGTACACGCGATTCTGAGTGCGGCCGAACCGCTGGTCAAGGGCCCCGACGCTCAGGCGATCGAAGCCGTGCTCACGAAGATTTCAGGCATAGAGGACCAGCGCGTGCTCGATCGAATTGCGCGCCTCCGGCGCGACATCAAGGCGACTGCGGGCGGAGGCAACAAATAGCGGCCTTTCCCCGGTACATAAACTTGTTCTTCCGCCACCTGGAGCATCCCCGCTGGGACATCCAAAGCGCGCTCTACCGCAACGAGACCACGCCCGTGCCATCTGTCGAATCAGGTCGGTCCCATTTGGGCCCCGGCCGTTCCTTTTTCGCAAAAAATCCACCGCGAGTATACTAACCCGACTTTCCCTATTCGGCACGAAAACGCTCGTAAGTCCTTACTGAACTTTTGCAAAATGGAGATTAGTACCACAGCGCGACTTACTCACAATTCACCCGGTATACAGGACTTCAGTTT
>CAYPZL010000313.1:0-4007 GCA_964415045.1 uncultured Pirellulales bacterium
AACGATTTCCTTGAAGAATATAAGCCTAATCTCCATTTTGCAAAACTCTACTTAGTCGTTGAAAATGTCTTCATTATCGCCTTCCCCGCCTTCCTGGCCGTCGGCGCCGTAGCTGATCAGGTCAAAGCCGCCCGGGTTGATCTGGCCCTCGGGAATGTAGATGTAGGGATTGCCCCACGGGTCGAGAAGCTGGCTGGGCTTGAGATACCGTCCGTTCCATTTCTCTTCCAGGTCGGGGGGGGCCACGATCAGGGCGTCCAGACCGCCGTCCGCCTCATCGGGCAGGCGCCCGCAGTCGTACTGGAAACGAGCCAGCGAATCTTCGATGATCGTCATCTTGGCCCGGGCAATGTCCGCCTTGGCCTTGCCAAGCCCCTTGAACATGCGGGGAGCGACAACGGCCGCAAGCATCGATATGATCAGGATCACCACCAGCAGCTCGACCAGTGTAAAACCCCTTCTCTTCAGCTTCTTCTCTCTCATATGCCTACCTCAAGTATTGACAACCATTCGATGACCTGATCGGTTTTCCCTCGATTCGTCTTCTGCGTCCTTCTTAAAGCGTGCCGGCCCCCAGTGACATTACCACAATCGGCAGCAACGCCGCAGCGATGATGAATCCGATAACCAGGGCCAACACCAAAATCAAAACCGCCGGGAAAATGGACATAAATCGGTTGATGGCCGCGTCCGCCTCGTTGTCGAAGGTCTCGGCCGCATTCAGCAGAAGCTCGTCCAGTGTGCCCGTCTGCTCGCCCACCGAAACGATTTGCACCAGCAGCGGCGGAAAACAGCCCGACTCCTCCAGCGGCGCCGCCAGCGAGTCTCCGCGTTTGACCTTCTCGGCCACTTCGTCGATCTCCCGGCCCAGTGCTTCATTGCCCAGCGTGTCCCGAACTACAGCCAGCGCTTCGAGAATGGTCACACCGCCCTGTGTCAGAGCCCCGAGCGTTCTAGCGAACCGTCCGACCGCAATCGTGCGCAGCACCGAGCCGAGAATAGGAATCCGCAGTCTGAAGCGGTCCCAGGACAGCCGGCCTGCCGTGCGCGTCCATCTGACCAACGCCACCAGGCTGGCCGCCGCCGTGGCCAGAACGATCCAGCCGGCCACGTGGGTGAAAAGCGTGCGGGTGAAATCGCTCAGTCCCATGAGAATCCTCGTGGGCAGAGGCATCGCGGCCACACCGACATCGACGGTGGCGAGGATCTTCGGCAGGATCCCCGTAACGATCACCACCGCGGAAACCAAGCCAATGGCCAGCACGAAAATCGGGTAGGCGGACGCATTCTTCATATTCGTCTTGATTTTCTCTTCCCGATCCAGCATGGCCGCCAATTGCGTGCTGGTCTGTTCGAGAATGCCGCCCGTCTCTCCCACGCGGATCATCGAGATGTAGAGGGGGCTGAAAACTCGCTCGTGCTCGCTCATGGCCTCCGAAAGAGACGCACCGGAACTGACGGAGCTGACGAGGTTTTCCAGCAGCGCCTTGGCCGCCGGCTTGTGCTGCTGTTTTCCGATCAACTTGAGGCAACCCAGAAGCGGCAGCCCCGCCCGCACGGCCGTGCTCAGTTGCGTCGTTATCGCCAAAAGATCCTTGCTCGCGACGCGTCCGCCGCCCAGACCCGGCAACGGGCGCCGCTCGAGCGCGGATCGTTTATCCCGGCCTTGCTCGGCCAGGTCCGTGACGAAATGACCCCGATCGGCCAGTGAGGCCACGGCACTCCTGCGATCCGTGGCATCGACCACGCCCGTGACATGCCCTCCCGTCCGATCTACCGCCTTATAGGAAAACTGCCCCAACGTACACTCCAGATGACTTCTAATCCATCCTTTCGACGAGGAAGCTCATCACACGACGATGAGGTTCCGATCAATCATCCTCACTGATGCTCTTGGCGACCCGGAAGACCTCTTCGGGCGTGGTTCGGCCCTGCAACACTTTGGCGATGCCGTCATGGACCATGTTGACGTGATCCGGCGGCGCTTCCCGGATGATCTGTTCCGTGGTGGGCCGACCGGCAATGAGCTCGCGCAGCCTGCTGGTGACGCGGAGCAGCTCGAAGATGCCGGTCCGGCCGGTCATGCCCGTCTGGTTGCACTCAGCACATCCGGCGCCGTGGTAGAAGGTCGCACCACGTTCAAACGTGCCCGAACCGTTCAGGTTTTTCAGGAGGCTCTCGTCAGGCTGGTAGGACTCTTTGCATTGGGGGCAGATCTTGCGTACGAGGCGCTGGGCCAGAACCCCTTCGAGGGAGCTGGCCAGCAGGAAAGGTTCCACCCCCATGTCGATCAGCCGGGTGACCGCGCCGGCCGCGTCGTTCGTGTGCAGGGTCGAGAAGACCATGTGCCCGGTCAGAGCGGCTCGTATGGCGATGTCCGCCGTTTCTTTGTCGCGAATTTCGCCAACCATGATAATGTCCGGGTCGTGCCGCAGGATATGCCGCAGACCCGTTGCGAACGTCAGCCCCCGCTTCGGATTGACCGGCATCTGGTTGATGCCGTCGAGCTGATACTCCACGGGATCTTCGATGGTGATCATCTTGACGGCCGGCGAATAGATCTCCTTCAGGGCCGCGTACAGGGTGGTGGTTTTGCCCGATCCCGTCGGTCCGGTCACGAGGACGATTCCGTGTGTTTTCCGCAAGCACCTGGAGAAGCCCTTGAGCATCTGGGGATTCATACCCAGGTCGCCCAGGCTGATGAGAGAGGCGGTTCGGTCGAGCAATCGAAGCTCGACGGCCTCGCCGAAGACGGTGGGCACCGTCGAGACGCGGATGTCGATCTTGCCGTTGTTGCCCATGAATTCGATGTGGCCGTCCTGAGGAACGAAACGCTCGGCGATGTTCATATCGGCCATGATCTTGATCCGCGAGACGATGGCGGCCTGCAAACGCTTCGACGAGGGCGTTTTCTCCACGAGAATGCCGTCGATCCGGTATTTGATCCTCACCTCGTGCTCGAACGGCTCGATGTGGATATCGCTGGCGCGGTCTTCGATGGCTTCCAGGATGATAAGGTTCACTAGGTTCACGAGAGAGGGCTCACGGGCCAGCTCGTGGAGCTTGGCAGGCGAGAAGTCTCCGTTGCCCAGTTTTCCATCGGCCAGTTGCTCCGCGGGCGCCAGATCATCCAGCATGCGCGCGACGTTGCTGCCGTAGAACCGTAAGACCGCGTTTTCCAGTTGCGCCGGATCGGCGTAGTAGCGATGGATGAGGCAGCCGGTAACGAGCCGAAGATCCTCCATCACCTGCGGCTGGAAGGGATCGGTCATGGCCACCGCCAGACGCCCGTCTTCCCGCCACAAAGGCAGAATGTTGTACTTGCTTACCAGATCCGCCGGCACCAGACCGATCGTCTCGCCACTGACCGACAGCTCGGTGAGGTCCATGCGCTCGATCCCCGCCTGAAGGGCCAGCGCTTCATTCAACTGGGCCTGTGTGATGTAGCCCAATTCAAGGAGAATCTGACCCAATCGTCGGTGCTTTACCTTCTGTTCGGCCAGGGCCACGCCCAGACCGGCTTCGTCGAGGTACTGCTTTTCGCAAAGCACCTCACCCAGCCTCTTTTTCCTGCCATCACTACTGCGCACGTTCATTCCTGACTCTTCTACCTCAAAGTGGGCGCTTCCCATGTGCAAATCTACCAAAAACAAGGGCTTACGTCAAGCATATCAAAGGACGGGCAAGACGTGTACTTCGCCTGCAGTTTGTCTATTTTCTCTCGTCAGACCCAGACACCCTTCCCACGTTGCCAAGCCGCACCCGGCAAGCCGGCCTTTCGACACATCCTGCTTTTGCGACACCACCAATTCAGTTCTCCTCCTCCATCCACACGGATACCCCCCCCCTTACTCCTTACTCAGACGCTCGCCAATCTTGATTTGTTACACGAAAATGAGAATTTCGCTACCGGACGGTCGCCCTCCCGGCCCAATCCCGGAGAAGGCAAAAAAGTGTCTGTGAAAATATTCTGGCGCGAGGGTTTTCGGCGTGTTAGTCTTTGTTTT
>CAYPZL010000314.1:0-3995 GCA_964415045.1 uncultured Pirellulales bacterium
AGATTTTTCCTCCCTAAAGTAAGCCTAATCTCCATTTTGCAAAAGTTCAGTTTCTAGTTTCTAGTTTTGAGTTTCGGATTGTGGCTTCTGTCCTGTCTCACTCAAAACCAAAAACTCAACACTCGGTAGAGGATGGTTCTCACAGATGAAAGTGCTCGTGATCAACGCCGGCAGTTCCTCCATCAAGTACCAGTTGTACCACATGCCCGAAGGGAAGGTTCTGGCCAAAGGGGTGATCGAACGCATCGGCGAGGAGCGGTCGCTGCTGTCCCATACATACGACGGGCACACGCACCGGCGGCAGATGCGCGTGGCCGATCACGAAGAGGGGATGGAACTGCTGCTCGATACGCTCGTCAGCAAGGAGGTGGGTGTCATCGAGACGATCTCCGAGATCGGGGCGGTGGGCCACCGGGTCGTCCACGGCGGGGAGGAGTTTACGGGCTCGGTGGTCGTCACCGACGCCGTCGTCGGCTCGATCGAGAAGTTCGCCGATCTGGCGCCGCTGCACAATCCGCCGAACTTGGCGGGCATCCAGGCCGCACAGCGGAACCTGCCCGGGATTCCGGAGGTCGCCTGTTTCGACACCGCCTTCCACACCACGATTCCCAAGGTGGCCTACCTCTACGCGCTGCCGTACGATCTGTACCAGCGTTATCGCATTCGCCGCTACGGATTTCACGGGATTTCGCACCGGTACGTGGCCCGGCGGGTGGCGAAGCTGATGGAACGGGGCAAGTACGAGCTCAACGCGATTACGTGTCACCTGGGCAACGGCTGTTCCATCGCGGCGGTCAAGGAGGGCAAGTCGATCGACACCTCGATGGGGTTTACACCGCTGGAGGGGGTGCCCATGGGCACGCGCTCTGGCGACATGGACCCGGCCATTCTCTTCTACTTAGGCGAGAAGGGGTACGATCCGAGAACGCTCAACGTGCTCTGCAACAAGAAGAGCGGGCTGCTCGGGCTCTCGGGCATTTCCAACGACATGAGAAACCTCGAGGAGCTGGCCGGCCAGGGCAACGAGCAGGCGCAACTGGCGATCGACGTGTTCTGCTACCGCATCAAGAAGTACATCGGCGCCTACGCCGCGGTCCTGGAGAGGGTGGACGCGTTGATCTTCACCGGCGGAATCGGCCAGAACGCCGTCGCGGTGCGCGAGAAGATCTGCGCCGGACTGCGGCAGGTGGGCATTCGACTCGATCCGGCCGCCAATCGCCGAACCGTGGATTGCGAGGCCGAGGTCAGCGCCGAAGACAGTGACGTGAAGATCTTCGTCATTCCCACCAATGAAGAGGCCGCCATCGCCCACGACACGTATGAGCTGGCCCTGGACAGCAGCAGCGGCGAGACCGGAGGAATTGGTGATTGCGAATTGACGATTGGAGATTCCCACCAGTCCCAGCGCCAGGAGCCGTCGCCGAGCGGCGCTTGAGAATGCCGGGCACCACGCGAAATCCGAAATTCGAAATCCTGAATCCGAAACAAATGCAAATGACCGAAATCACGAATCCAAAAGGCGGGAGACGGGAGGCTGGAGGAATTTCCCCCGCTTCCGGCCTCCGGCCTACAGCCTCCTTCGGATTTCGTGCTTCGGGTTCTGCCAATTCAGTATAGGTAAGGTGTGTCATGCAGAAAGAGGATAAGCGTTTTCTTGTCGACGTCGGAATGAAAGATCTGCCGTTTCCCATGCGCGTGGCGTCTCGCGTCGATCCGGAAGGGCAGGCGACCGTGGCCAATATCTCGATCCACGCGCGGATCATGCAGACGTTCGAGGCCCGCTGGATCGACAAGTTCATCCAGATCCTTCACCAGCACCGCGAGCGAATCGGCACGAGCACGCTCCAGGCCAACATTCGCGACTACGTCGAGGCGCTGCAGGCTACGGCGCTGCAAATCGATTTCGATTACCCGTTCTTCGTAGCCAAGCAGACGCCGGTGACGAAGGAGAATTGTCTGGTCCAGTACCTGTGCAAGTATTCGGTCAAGACGCACGCGGTGGACGGGCCGGCGAGCATTACCTTCAAGATCACGGTCCCGTGCATTACGACGTATCCGGCTTCGACGCCGCATACGCCGAAAGGACTCTTCGGCCAGCTCAGCATGATCGATATCGCCGTCGAGACCGACGCCGAAGTCTACGCCGAGGATCTCGTGGCCCTCGTCGACAGGCACGCCCTGGCCTCGGTCTACTCCTTCCTGAGCCCCGAGGACCAGCAGTTCATCATTGAGAAGGTCCATACGCACGAGAAGACCAGCGTCGTGGTCGTCGACGAGATCAAGAAGGAAATCGCGCGGAACCGCGACATCCACTGGTACTCCATCGATTGCTCCAACTACGGCATGCTCCACTCCTACAGCACCGTCATCCGCACCGAAAAGAGCATGTGGGTCCCCTTCAGCGGCTTCGACGAGCCGATATAGCCGCTGGGCGACGCGGATACGGGTGTCACCGCGTGTTTCTGGGCAGTGACAATGTAGGCGCGTACGCTTCTTCGCCCTCCACGCCCGGGCGCGGCAACAGCGTGCGCGGATTCTCGGCCACACCGACGGGCCGCGCGTTCCGCGTGATCTCGGCCTCGAACTCGTCCATGGTGCGCGTCAAACGCCTGACAACGTCCGGGTGATCGGCGGCGACGTTATTCCGCTCGCCGATATCGTCTTCAAGATTGTACAGACTGCCGTTGCCGAACAGCAGCTTCCATGGGCCCGACCGAACCGCGCGCAGGGTAGTCCCTTGATGGTAGAAGACGCACTCGTGCGGTGAGCGCGCCCCGGGACGGGCGAGCAGCAACGGTCGGATGTCCTTGCCGTCGATGACGCGGTCGTTCGGCACGGCCGCGCCGGCGAGCGTCACGAAGGTGGGCAGAAGATCCATGGCGGTCGCCACTTCGTCACAGACCGAGCCGGCCGGGATCGTTCCGGGCCACCACGCCAGCGTCGGCTCGCGCACGCCGCCCTCCCAGGCCGAGCCCTTCCCGCCGCGCAGCGGACCGCTGCTGAGGCCACCGGCCGCGCCGTTGTCGGAGGTAAACAGGACCAGCGTCTTTTCCGCAATCCCCGCCTCGCGCACGGCCTGGAGAATTTCGCCGACGCTCCAGTCGACCTCCTCGACCTGGGCCTGCTCGACGGTTTTGGCTCTGGCCATAAACTCCGGGCTCGCCCGGCGCGGGTTGTGGACAAAAGCATGGGGCACGTACGCGAAGAACGGTCGCTCGCGATGCGTCTTGATGAACTTTACCGCCTCCTCGGTGAAACGGCGGCAGAGCGTGGCCTGGTCGTCCATGTCATCGACCTGATCGACGACCTCGGTCCCGCGCAGAACCGGCAGCGCCGGGAATTGCCACCGTTTGAGGGCGGGCCACATGTCGTTGGAGTAGGGAATGCCGAAGTAAGTGTCGAAGCCCTGGTTGGTCGGCAAAAACTGGGGCTGGTCGCCCAGGTGCCATTTGCCGAAGCAGCCGGTGGCGTAGCCGGCGCGCTTGAGAATCTCGGCGATCGTGATCTCGTTCGGGTTCAGGCCGTGCGGGTCGCCCGGAAACAGCACGGCGTGTCCCGATCCCCGTGCCAGACCGACGCGGCGTGGGTAGCAGCCGGTCATCAGCGCCGCCCGCGAGGGTGAGCAGACTGGCGCCGCGACGTAGAACGACGTCAGCTTCATTCCCTCCCGGGCCATGCGATCCAGATTCGGCGTGCGGTTGACCGTCGAGCCGAAAGGCCCGATGTCACCGTAGCCCATGTCGTCGATAAAGACCACTACGAAGTTCGGCCGCGCCGTCCGCGATCCTTGACGGGCAAGACAAAGGCGGTTCGCGGCCCGCAGGCCCGCACCCGCAACCACCGAGGCCATGAATTGGCGACGAGTCATCAACGTAAGAAATCAAAAATCAAAGATCAAAGATCAAAAATACGGAATCCCGGCGCGCCGGGATGACTTCCTTAAGTAGAGTTTTGCAAAATGGAGATTAGGCTTATATTCTTCAAGGAAATCGTTG
>CAYPZL010000315.1:0-3928 GCA_964415045.1 uncultured Pirellulales bacterium
CAGCGCGACTTATCGTTTTGGACAACCTTCAATCCGCGATTTTCGGCCATAAACGTGGCTTTGTTGCCTCTAATCAGGCTATGTCGCGCTGTCGTAGTAATCACGTGCTCCGTGCCCGGCTCGGCTTTTTCAAAGACCTCTCGCAAGTGCGGCGCCAACTCGGGAAACATCGGAATCACGCGGGATTCCTTGCCCTCGTGGTGCTCCGTCTTCGGGCTGTGAATCAGAATCCGGTCCTGCTCCCAGTTCACGTCCGACCACTGCATGGCCAGAATCTCGGACGGGCATCTGAGCCCCCCGTAGCGGCACAGAGCAAAAATCAACCGCCATTGGCTATCAGGACACGCATCCAGAACCTTGTCGGCCTCCTGGCGGCTCACGAAGTACAGCCGCCCGTCGTTCCCCACTGACGTTGACTTCAACTCCTGAAACGGATTCGACGGAATCAGCTTCTGCTTCACGGCCACTCGGAAGAAGACCTTGGCGTTCGCCGTCCGCTTGCGGACCGTCGCCTTGCTGAGTCCCTGCCGCACCAGATAGCGCTGCCACTGCTCGGCATCGTATTCGGTGATATCCCTCAGCGGTTTTTCCGGCCCGAAGAACTCGACCAATGTGCGCCTGGTGTGCCCGTAGACAAGCTGACTGTTTGGCTTCAGGTCGTCCCGGTCCTTCAGGTAACCGTCAAGGAACTCTGCCAGTTTCCGTCCGCTTGCAGTGTCTGACTGCCCTTCTCTGGGCTCTGCCAATCCGACCGCTACCACCTTGGCGTAAATATCGTCCGGCAAGTCCGCAAGCCACTTGGCCGTGTCTGCGTCAATCCCGCTGAACCGTCCGGCCACCAGAGCTTCAAGACGAACCTTGAAGGCTTCGGCCTGCCGCAAAGAACACTTGCCCAGTCGAATCGTCTTACGGCTGCCATCTTCGGCCACGAAGAGGACGCGCTTGCGTCCGCCCTTGTCTCTGCCTATCGAAGCCATATCAGTGCCTCCTCATTTTACGCTGGGGCTTAAGTTCCAGCCCCAAGTACTCACAAAGCGTATCAGCCGTCCCCATGCTGCACGTCCCCCCTGCCATGATCTTACAGAGAACCGCTTGGTCAACTCCAGTGTCCTTGTGGATTCTATACCGGCTCTTGCCGGATTTCGCTATGGCCTGCCTGATCGTCTCCATAATCATACTCTTGATACTATGCAATACTTTGTACTTCGTCAAGCAGCATTCTGAGGTTTCTCACATTTTTTTTCTGAAGCCTGACGAATCCAGTTTCGCAGGTCGTCCGGCGAGTAGCGGACAAGGTGACCGATCTTGATCGCCGGAATCATACCGTCCTTCGTGCGCTGCCACAGGGTACGCTCCGAGACGTTCAAGACCCGCGCCGCTTGCCTCGGGGTCAATAGCATCGGTTCAAAGGTCTGTTCCGTTCTGTTCTGAAACATCGTCATTGTCGTTTGTCCTTTACCCTTCTATTCTTCAATGGTTGGCGCGCTTGTCGTTTCAGAAAAACGCCAACGGCTTCCATGATTCGTGTTCGCTGCTCGTCTTTGTGGTTGCCTGGTTTCGTCATGTGAATGCTCGAGAAACGAAAGCACTGGTTCTCTGTGTCTTCTTCCGTGAGCAACTCTCTGTAGACTCTTGTTAGCTCTCTGGGGACTCAATGTAAGGTCCTGTAGACTCCTGAGAGGTCCTGTAGCATCTTGGCCCCTCTTGTAAGTACCCCTATCTCTTTGATCTCAAAATAGGCGGCGCGTTCGCTTTCTTCCCGGTGTTCGTCTTGCCCGTGTACCTGTACTCGCTGGCCCGCCCCGTATGCCCAATGGTCACGCGTTCCAGAATACCATCGGCACGGAACATCAGCAGCGTTCTCCGCCCGACGCGCTCGCTTCTGCCCATGATACGGCCGGCGTTCATTTGGTCGATAAAGACCATGCCGTCCCCTCGAAGAATAGCGAGTTCGGCCAACGTGTTTCCCAAGTGCCGGATGCGCGGACTGTCGTACCGGCGGAACTCGGGGTGGCATTCCGGCAGTGCCTTCGCTCTCGCCTCTGCCAACGTCAGCATGTCCCCCCTGGCCCACTTCACCTTATCGCCGTCCCATACGACCATGAACTGGCTGCGGGCTTCAGAGTAGGACAGTGGATCTCCGCACTCATCTACCAGAACATCTTCGCATGTGTCGTACCACAGTCGCAGATAAGGCTCCATCTCCAGGGAATCAGCCTCTGCCGGTGTGACGACGCTCTTGAGGAATTGACAGAACACGAAGACTTGCCGGTTGCCGATGAAGTCCTCATCGAAGTCTTCTTCCCTCATCGCCCTGGCGGCACGCGCAATGGCATCGAGGAGCGTCTTCTTGTCGATACGGGCCTTACCCACGCCTGTCCCCTTCCTTCGGCCCGTTCGTTGCTTGCAGAGGCGCAAAGTGCCCGCCAGAGGCGTGAACTGAGGTATCTTGAGCCTCGACAATCCACCACGTCGTACATCGGGAGCCCTTCACCCGACAGATGCGGGGCTGGCCCTTCATGACAAGCCCCATGCGTTCCAACTCCGGCAGGCGCCGGGCCGCTACGAGCCAATCACAATCCATGACCCGGCCGAGCTCGGCGTGGGTCGCACCATCGGAGTCGCGCAGGGCCTCGAAGACCGCCCGGCGCTGGCCCGTCAATCTTCCGGACGCCATCAGCTTCCGCGCCGCCTCCCGGCTCGTGTCCGGATCTCCCCGATGGGTGAGCGTGTCGATCGTGCTCGGGTCCTTTGTCTCGGGGGCAACGTCGAAAAGGAGTCCCTGTTTCATCGCTCTGCCCCCTCGTAGGCCCGCTGAAGCCGACGCTCAAAGAGTGCGGAGAGACCTGCCCTTGTGGTTGTGGTCAGGCGGAAGAACGACAGCAAGCATAGGACATCGGCTGCCAAGTCGAGCGATTTCTGCCTTGACGTCATCGTGCGAGACGAGTAGCATCGTGTTTGTTCAGTCACCTTCGCCGGTGGGTTGCCGCCCCCGGCCTTCTTTTTGCGCGCAGTCATGTCGCTGCTCCTTTCGAATTGCGGTTCTCGTCAGCGCTGCTATTGAATTTGATGTGCCGATGCTTCTCGCGCAGAATGGCGACGCGGCGTTCCGCGCGTAGGCATCTCATGAGGGCTTGGAGACGGGCAATGCGATTGTCTATATGCGTTACATTCTTCATGCCCTCATTGTTAGAGAATCAAGGCATGCTTTCCGTAACTTTGTTGTGAATCATTT
The DNA here is from genome assembly GCA_964415045.1 of uncultured Pirellulales bacterium. GTDB lineage: Bacteria > Planctomycetota > Phycisphaerae > Sedimentisphaerales > Anaerobacaceae > CAYPZL01. Next base: position 3,236 of record CAYPZL010000315.1, read on the forward strand.
GTGAATCATTTGTGGCTCTTGTCGCGTGCTCGCCTTGAGCCCGTATTCCCGGCTCTACGCGTCCTCTTCTCACTTCCAGTCTCCTGAAGACAGTACCCCTCGCGCGACTTCGGCACAATCTGACACGGAACTCCGTGTCTTTCCATGCTCACCGCGATTTTATACTTCGCCCGACGTAGCGGCTCCTCAGCAGTGTTCCTTGATAGGCCCCCGTCAAGCTGCCCGTAGGCCACAGTGGTGCCGAAGTTCTCATAGAGCGACTTCAATACGTCAATCACAAATCCCGTGGGCAGTTCCAAGTCCTCCCCGTCAAACAGAACCTGACCGGGGTTGAACGTGAAGCGGTCCTTAATGGTGGCCTTCACCCTCGATTTCCGGCGGGACGGTGGCGAATCCTTTGACTTAATATTCGCCGTCGAAACAGTCTGTACGTAAGCTCGAAGGTGACTCACTATCGCTTCAAGCCGGATCTTGACGTCATGGTCGCGCAAATCGCGTGCAAATACAGCGGCCGCTGCAAGGATTTCGTGAAACGCGTCATCGTCGGTGAACTCTCCAATCAGACAAGTCTCCCGCCATTGCTGCATCAGACTCAACCCCTTGGTCCTGACAGTTTCGAGACAAGCCAAGGCGCCCCGCACTAAACATAAATCTGTAATCCACCGGCTATGCCGGTGAGAATTGAAAAGGCTC
>CAYPZL010000316.1:0-3695 GCA_964415045.1 uncultured Pirellulales bacterium
GATTTTTCCTCCCTAAAGTAAGCCTAATCTCCATTTTGCAAAAGTTCAGTTAGAAGGTTGTCATGCTGAACGAATTGAAGCATCCGGGAGGTTGACGAGGGGCGGCATCGTCGGTTCCGCACGATTTTCAGACACGCACGCCTCGTTCTCAATAAATCCGTAATCCACCGGCATAGCCGGTGGATTACGGATTTATTTAGCCGCCGAGGCCATCGGCAGGAAGGCCAAAGAGTTGCTGGAATCGCTGCCGGAGGATCAAAGGCAGTTCCGCCTCAAATCCGTCAGCCCCGAAAACTGGTGGATGATCTGACCTATGGCGAACGGAAGAGAACAAGAGGTGCGTGAATGAGCGAGCGATACGGTTGCGGGGACGCCGACGTTGGGCATTATACGTGCCGGCGGACGGCGGAGAAGATCGTGGTGGACGGGAGGCTGTCCGAGACCTGCTGGCAGCGGGCGGAAAAGTCGCCGCGCTTTGTCGATATGGTCACAGGCGTGCCCGGGTTTCTGGATACGCGGATGGCGGCGCTGTGGGACGATGAGAATCTCTACATCGCCTTCCGGGTGGAGGAGCCCAACGTTCAGGCTCATTATACCGAGCGTGATTCGCCCGTGTATTTCGAGAACGACGTCGAGGTGGCCGTCCACGTCGACGGCGTCCTGAACGATGCCTCCCGCGTCGATAAAGGCTGGACGGTCGAGTTGGCTTTCCCGTGGGAGGGGATGGCCGCGCTGGCGCAGGGCCGGGCGCTGCCTCCGAAAGACGGCGACATCTGGCGCTTGGATTTCTCCCGCTTTGAGGCGCTGCAGTACAACGGCAGGACAACCGATCCTTCGGTCGGCTGGTCCTTCAACAAGCACGGCGTATACGACTCACACATCCCCGAGTGCTTCACCTGCGTTCACTTTTCCGAAGAGACCGTGTAGAATTGCCTTGGCAAGGTTGGCTCTGCCTCGGTCTTGATGATGCGATCGCCCGGTCTATGGTTGCCACCATGCACGTTCATCGGGTACAACGGAGCGGTAGGGTGGGTTCTCAACCCACGCGTGGCGTCTCGGCGCCGAATCGCGTGGGGTAAGGACTCATCCTGCAGATCTGACCATCGCCACCGTTTCCGTACGATTCTCTGGAGATGACATATGAAGACAGTATTACGATTTGCCGTTGCGCTTGCTGCCGTCCTTTGCCTTGCAACAGCCGTCCCTTCCGCCGCCCGAGACGGTGCGGCCTCGCCCAGAACGTGCTACGTCGCGCCCGGCGGCAACGACGGCAACCCCGGCACCAAAGCCCGGCCCTTTGCCACGATCGAGCGGGCCCGCGAACATGTGCGCGCCGTGCGAGAAGAGGCCAAAGGGCCCATTCACGTCATCCTGCGCGGGGGGTATTACTTTCTCGAACGCCCGGTCGAATTCACGGCCGCAGATTCGGGGACGCCGACGACACCGATTGTTTACCGGGCCTGTGAGGATGAGCGTCCCATCATCAGCGGCGGCTTCAGACTGTCTCTGCAATGGCGGACGCACCGGGATGGCATCATGGTCGCTGACGTCCCGGAACGGGTCGAAGAGATCGATCAGCTCTTCGTCGATGGCAAGCGCCAACACATGGCCCGTTATCCCAACTTCGATCCGAATGCCCGCTTCTTCGGCGGCACCTCGGGCGAGGCCATCGCGTCGGCGCGGGTGAAGACGTGGTCGCGCCCGGCCGGAGGGTACATGCACGCCCTGCACGCTTCGATGTGGGGCAGCAAACACTACCGCATCGTCGGTGCCGACGGCGACGGCAAGCTCTCCCTGCAGGGGGGATGGCAGGAGAATCGCGGCGGCGGGTTCGACCCGTTCTTTCGCGGGGGCTATCACAAGAAATACCTGTTCGTCGAGAATGTCTTCGAGGAGCTGGACGCCCCGGGCGAATGGTACTTCGACAAAGCGAAGCACAGGTTGTACGTCAAACCTGAACCGGGCGTCGATTTGTCACGGGCCGGGATCATCGGCGCCGGACTCAGGGAGCTGTTTGTCCTCAAAGGCACGGCTGCCGAGCCCGTCAGACACATTGGCTTCGAGGGCCTGACGTTCAAACACACCAAACGCGTCTTCATGGAGCCGTACGAACGGCTGTTGCGCGGGGATTGGTCCATCGCCCGGCTGGCTGCGGTTCGCTTCGAGGGGACCGAGGACTGCACCGTCCGGGACTGCTTCTTCGAGGACCTGGGGGGCAACGGTGTCTTCCTCAGCCGTTACAACCGGCGCGTGGACGTCGCCGGCTGTCGGTTCACGCGATTAGGCGAGAGCGGCGTATGCGTCGTCGGAGACTACGGAGCCGTGCGCAGCGGGGCGATCGAATACGGCAACACGATTCCGCAGGACCAGATCGACCTGACGCCGGGGCCCAAGACGGCGAACTATCCGGGCCATTGTCGGATTCATGACAGCCTGCTGCACCACATCGGCCTCGTGGGCAAACAGGTTGCCGGCATCGTCCTTTCGATGTCGGAGGAGATCACGGTCAGTCACAACACGATCTATCAATGCCCGCGGGCGGCGATCTGCATCAACGATGGCTGCTGGGGTGGCCACGTGATCGAGTTCAACGACGCATTCAATACCGTTCGCGAGAGCGGCGACCACGGGCCGTTCAATAGCTGGGGCCGGGACCGCTGGTGGAAGACGTCCTACAACGGAGGTCGGGACATCGAGCCCTTTGCCAAAGAGCGCTGCCTGCTCGACAATTGGAAGGTCACCCACATCCGCAACAATCGCTTCGCCCATCCCGGCGGGCACTCGTGGGGAATCGACCTGGACGACGGCTCCTCCAACTACCGGGTCTACAACAATCTCTGCCTGGGGATGGGGGTGAAACTGCGGGAGGGGTTCTTCCGCCTCGTCGAGAACAATATCATCATCAACGGGTTCGGCGGCTTTCACATCTGGATGCCCGCCTGCGACGACGTGATCGCGAGAAACATCTTCGTCAGTGACAAGCCGTATCAGTTCATCCGTGCCAACCCGGCCTACGCGAAGGAATTCGACTACAACCTGTTCTTCTGCAAAGAGGGCAGGCCGACGATTACCGGGGTCGGCAAGCCCATGTCCCTGGAGCAGTGGCAGCAGAAAGGATTCGACTCGCACTCGATTTTTGCCGATCCCATGTTCGTCGCCGCCGAGAACGGCGACTACCGCGTCAGGCCGGACTCGCCCGCCTTGAAGCTGGGATTCAAGAACTTCCCCATGGACCGGTTCGGCGTGCGCAAGGCTGCCTTCCAGCGCGAGGTGGCGCGCGAGCCGCGCCGCTTCAAACCGGCACCGACCCAACCGGCCGTCGGCTCCACACGCAGCGCCGCCCGCGCGGCCTGGCTGGGGGCGACCGTCAAGAACCTCACGACCGAGGCCGAAAAATCGGCGGCCGGTCTGGGGGCCGAACGCGGCGTTCTCTTCGTCGCCGTCCCGGCCGGCAGCGCCGCGGCCCAGCGGGGATTCCAGGCAGGCGACGTGCTCCTGAAAATCGCCGGCAGTCCGGTGGATTCGCTCGCCGACCTCCGCCGGCTGACGAGCGAGCACAAGGGCAAAACCGTCTCGGTCATTGTCTTCAACGCGGTCGAAAGAGAACTGCGGACGAAGCTGGAGTAGCATCGCATATCGGGCCTGTAGAAAATATGGAACGACCGGCTCTCGGGGTTATGGTCGATAGAGACCAT
>CAYPZL010000317.1:0-3635 GCA_964415045.1 uncultured Pirellulales bacterium
TTGGCCGCAGGAAAGAAGGCTGCATAGTCGTGAAACTTATGAAATGCGGTACTAGATATCATCGTTTTCATGGTCTTCTCCTGTAAGCTGCATCGTCGGTTCCGCGGCCATTACCGGCGCGCGGGACAACATGATCCGGGTTTGCGGGGTCAGTTCGATGGTGGCAGGCAGCATGAGCTCGAGTTTGCCGTTCTTCTTCACGGCGGTCCCATCGACCACGATCGGCTGCTCGGCCCGGTTCTTGATCCGGTAGCCGTTGCGGCGACGGGTGATCTCGACGTGCTCGTCCTCCAGTTCCTGATCGTCCATGAGAGGCACAGCGCTGGTGACGCCTTTGCCGATGACGAGCGTGTGGATGTGCTCTTCTTCCCCGAGGTCGTATTCCTGGTCGCCGGTGCTACACAACAACTTCTGCGCCGAGTCGTCGGCGCCGTACTCATCGAAATCGCCCGGGCCGTCTGGGCTGCCGCCCGCTTTTGTCGCCAGCACCCCTAGCAGCACGAGGCCCACCACGAGACCACCGACCACGATGGCCAGAACGTATTCATAGGCCAGCACCGACCGCAGCCACGATCGCTTCCTGGCCGTGTCCGGAACGGGATCACATGGATCGGGCGTAGGGTCAGGAGCGTCGGGAGAGAGACCGGAACGGTTCGGATCCCGTTGGCCGTTCGAACGGTCAGAAGGGGCTTCCTTGGGCTCGACCCGAGGCTCGACATCCGCTGGTGCCGGCCGAGGTTCGTCGACCTTCTCCTTTTCCTCTGGCTGAGGTGGTTCTGCCGGTTTGGCCGGTTCGGTCTCCTCCTGTGGCTCGCGACCATTTTCCGTGGGCCTTTCCGTTTCAGCCTGGGGGCGGCGCATGCCATCCAGCCAGCCAGGTACATCCCCGGCGTCCAGGAACATCACGTCGAACTCGCCCTGGCTGGCGGCCCGGAAGAGGTCGCGATTGGCATCCTCTCTCACGAGAAAGCCAACGGGCCAACCATGAAACCGGTACGCTCCCGCCAGGCGCCGGATTTGCCCCACCTGATAGCTGCTCAGGTGGCCCGCACTGACGACCAGCAGACAGCGGCGGTAGCTTTCCGGCTGTTGGCTCAGGTCGTCGAATGCCGCCGCCACGGCCTTCGCCACATCCGCCTTCGATAGAAAGAACACTTGCCGGATGCTGCGGATACAGGCGTGCAGGTTCTTGGGACCCGGAGCAGGGGACGGCCGCACGATGGCGTCGGTGTGCAGGACCGGATCGCCGTCCCGGGCGCGCAAGATCAGGATGCGGTCGCCCTCCTGCAGATGGTCTACGGCGTCGCAGGCGACGGCCTTCATCTGTCGCCAGGTCCCACCGGAGGTGGGACTGCTGTCGAAGACCAGCGCGAGCGAAATCCTCTGCGGGGCGGTTTCGGTGACATCAACAGCATCCGCTTGCACAAGCGATGCCAGCGCCACCACGAGTGACATGATTTTCGGTAGGTTTCGTGTCATGGTACATCTCCTAAATTTTGTCGAAGAAACGCAGAACAATGACAATGCCTAAGGCAACAAGAAGCGAGAGGACCAGAACCTGTCCCGGTTCGGGGCTACGCAGAATCGGTAGCACCAGGCCGATGTAGAACACCGAACTGATCCGGCGCAACACGGCGAGAATCGGCGTGGTCTGGGACAGTAAAACGATGACCACAAAGGTTCCCAGCACGACTTTCCAATTGATGGCTGGCATCAGACGTTCTCCTTTAGTATTGGCTGAGCCTTCGCGCCCGGCGCAACAGTTGGCTGACATGCACGTGTTCCACACGGGCGATCAACTCCGGGTCCAGACCGGACCCTTTGACCAGGCCCTTGATGGCCATGCTGAGTTCATAGGTGCGGGCCAGCAGAACGATCCGGTGACGCGTCTTCGCATACTTCTGGACGTTGCCCAAAACGTGGCTGGCCGTCAGGCAAACCTCGTACGCCTCGAGGATCCCGTTGCGGGTGATCGCGACCAGATCGGAGGTTGCGCCGGCATCGGCGAGGGGAACCTCGCAGCGGATCTTCTGACAACTCTGACTATGACGGAGCAAAAATTCTGTAAGTGACACGTAAAAGGAATGTTCGAGGGACACGCGGCGCCCGGCGTAGGGGCAGGGCAGCCCCAGCGTCTCGAAAGCCTTTTCGGTGGCGATTAAGTACAACGTCTGGCCGGCCTGGGACGGAAGGATCCAGCCGGCGGCGCACGCTTGTCGTTTCGCGCGGTCGAAATGGCGGCCGGAAAAGCCCAGAGTCTTGATCCTCGCGCGAACCGAATCGAACGGCCGGAAGACGCAATTGTAGATGAGTTGCTGAACTTCGGGCGTTTCCTGCGCCATGCCGGCCGGCGCCGCCGGCGCGGCAGCTTGATTGCTATCCGCAACGCCTGCGCCGTTGGTTTGGACGGTAGGTCCGCCTGAGGGTGCGGCAGGCAGATCGGCGAGGTGGTGCCACGGCTCGATGCCCAAGTCGGCTGCGGTTGGCCCCGTCTCGGCCATGACCGACGCCGGCGGATCATCCACCCAAGGTACCCAGCCGTGCACAGGTTCCCTGTAGGCCGTCCCGGGCGCAAACCCGACTGCCTCGCGCGTCGAGAGGCGTGTGACAGCCTTGGCCTGCTCGTCGTCAAGGTGCATGAAATCGGACACCACTTTGAGATGCTGGGAGCCCGAGGTCGGGCCCACCGCGATCATCTTCCGTGACAACGCCAGCAGCGACGGATCGAGCAAAGCCGGCAACTGTGTCGCGACAGCCAAGCCTACTCCAGTCGAGCGAAGCAGCGCCAAGATATGGGCCAGCGGACTGGTCCGCGAAGCCGCCCCGAACTGGTCGCCGGCAGTGCCGAAGAAGCGTGTGGCGTCATCGCAAATAATCAAGTGCCGCAGCCGGTTCGTCTCGGGCTCATGGCGATAACGCTGGAACTGCCAGTACAACATGAACAGCGCCAACGCTCGGCACTGCATATCGTCGGTGAGGCTACGACCGCCGAGAATCGTGTTGCGGCTGAACAGCTCCTCCATGGAAATACCGCGTCGGCAGGCAAACAGACTTTTTTCACCCAGAATGCGACGCAGTGCCGTCTGAGCGGCCTCGCGATAGCCTTGCCTACGACCTGACGAGGTGCCTTTGACTAATGGCAGAGCGGCGTAGATATCCTGGAGGCAAAGCGCGCTGTCACGGCCCGTGTGCTTCCTGTAGTTATCGAGTTGGGCCAAGGCAATCAAGGTGGCCTCGGTAGTGACCTCGACACCGTAGACAAGGCCGGCCGTGTCGCACAACGGGGGAACGAACTCCAGAACGAAATCGTCCTCGTCAGTTCCGGCCGGCGGGCTTAGGGCGAACGACAGGGAACCCATGTCCCAGTAACGGGCATTCAATATCGATTTGAACGCCTTGAACGTGTCCTTGGGATCAATGACCGTGATGACAATGCTGGGATCGACCGCTAGTGCTTCATGACAGTTGAATGTGTGGATATAGACTTTTCAACTTAGTTCTGGCGTCGGCGGTTGTGAATTGCCAGTCAACGCCACATTGGCGGCTGTTACGTTCTCGTGTCCATGGACTGATCTTTCGAGTTACTCAAGTTGACTGACTTTTTCGATTGGTCTGGGGCGTGGGGAACAGGATTG
>CAYPZL010000318.1:0-3604 GCA_964415045.1 uncultured Pirellulales bacterium
CAGGCACGAACTTCGACGCGGAGACCGGAAAGCTCTATGTGTTTCGCTCCGGTAGTATCACCGTCATGAAGGCATGGCCACCGATGGCGTGGAAGAAGACCCGGAGTCATCCGACCTGGTCTCATTGTCGGCCGGAGATATCAATCCCCTGCCGCGACATTGAGGGGTGTATTCGCCGTTTGAAGACGCCTGCTGATTCAAACGGACAGCTCCTACTGCCTTTCTGCTTACCCCCCGAAGAGGAGAAAGCCCATCGCACTGAGGTGGCTTGGCTCAAATGGTATGCAACCATCCCCACGGAAGTACGTGAGCTTGTGCGGCGTTTTCCAAAACGTCAATGGCACATGCTTTCCTTTCTAGCCCGGTGTGGCGAGGTGGCTTACGACCTGACAGTGTCAAATCCCGCACTGGCCTACGCGCTCGCCTCCAACTGGGTGTATCACCGTCCGCCCGTTCAACGGCCCATGCGGTCGGTGCGTGCATTGCTTCGGCGTGGGAGGAAGCAGCGTGACATTCTTGCGTGGCTTGGATTTCCGGGAACCGAGGCAGCCAGGAAAGCGCTCACCAAGGTGATCCACAAGGCGATCAGCGTTTGCTCTCTCCTTTATATCCGTCAGAGCATGGCCGATTTCGCAATGGCAAAGGCTATCTCGCACCTTCAGCGTCTGAACGCTGGAGCCATCAGAATAGCAACCGACCCGGAACTCCTGCCGCTCGCCGCGCCCACTCTTATCGAGGAAGTTTCCACCAGGCGGGATGAGGACCAACGCCCCAAGGCGGCCTACATGCTCCAAGACAGTCTGAATATGTTCCGCCTTCTTTTCCCGAACGGCAGGAGCTTACAACCGGTCCGCCGGTTCTCGTATCTCGCGGAGCTCCATGACTCGCTGGTCGATGATTTGAACCGCACCCGTATATCGAATATGGACGTTCCGTTTCCACCACCTCCGGTGGAAGGAACCGAAACCATTGTGCCTATCACCAACGCCCGGGAACTGGTTGAGGAAGGGCACGCTCAACACAACTGTGTCGCGTCGTACGTCGAGCGAGTAGCAGTGCGACGGCAGGTATATATCTACAGAGTCCTGTGGCCGGAACGGTGCACCCTCTCACTAAGACGGCGCGGCAACACATGGGTTCTGTCCGAGCTGAAACGGGCCTGCAATGAGCCACCATCTGAAGTCACCCTGCGAGTTATCGAGAAATGGCTTATCCATGAAGCCCGCGAGAACATGAACGAGCCACTGGCGCGGGAATTGGAAGAAGTCCCGTTCTGATTGCCGCGTAGGAGGGATAGCACAATATGGAGCAATTGGTTCATCTGTTGATTTCCATCGCCATCCTGGTCGTTGGTTTATTCTTCGTTCTCAGGATGATTATCCCGAGGTCGACCCGGTCGGCAATAGAGCACGCTATCTGGCACCGCGTCATCTGCGGCTCATCAAGCAACGCGATTTCCTTTACCAAGGTGACCAAGTACCTGCTTGTGATTCTCGGTCTTTTGTACTTGGTGTCGAGATTTTGAGGTCGCCCGCGATTCGACCAGGACTCAGTCGTCGGGGGAAATAAGGAAGAGCGCCCGCCACCCCTTTCCATCATCTGTCAGGCGGAAGGGATCACCGTCGATGCGGAAGAAGTCACGCAGGTTGGTGGCGAGGATTTCACGACGCTTCTGGTTTTTCCGGTCGGCCTTGTTGCTGCTCCAGTCTAAGATACCGTGTTCGTCGGCGAAAGCCTCCAACAGCTCCCATTGCTTTGTTGGCTCGCTGTTTTTCTTATTGGCCATACCCATTTGGGCATAATGGAACACACCGGTTGCCGATTTCACCCTTACCGAAACAGTATGTCGATCTTTCAGCTTGATTGAGACATCGCCCCACGTGGCATCGGGAGGCGTCGGGAAAAACACCATGCCGCCATCGTCTTTTGGAGACGGGAGGTTGGCCGTTCGGAACGATGCCAAAATGTCATCCCGGGGGCGAAGGAGGCGAAGCTTGCGATTACCGGCGAACCCTACGTCCTCCGATAATGGGATAAACGCCGAGTTTTTGTTCGCCAGGAGCTTCTCCGTCTGCGCAGTGCAGAGATCGCGTGTTGGGGCCAAAAGAATAAGCGGTGTGTCGATCCTGCCCAGCAGGCCATCGACAACGCTATCGAAATCACTCGGTTCCAGTTGAATTGTCAGGAAGACGGGAAAACGGAATCCTGCGTATGGGGAATAGACACCGATGCGCGTCGTTCCATGGAGGTCGGTTCCGGAGTTTGTCTCTTTGATCAGATTGAAGGCCTCGACGACGGCCGCATCGAGGGCCGCACGGTCCAATTCGTAGACCACAATGTCCGACCGCTTCAGTGGAAAGGCCTCGCATCCCCGCTCACATCTACAAACCGCAACGATGTCCTCCGGGTCATGAACGACTACATCGTGCTCGCAGCCGCAGCCTCGTGGAACCGTGCATGGGTGTGAAGATGCCAACTTGCCGTTCGGCCGAAGGAACGCCCTGGCGGATTCATACTCGGACCCGAACCGGGCCATCCACTCCGCTACCACCGCGGCCGTACCTGGAACGGTCTCGAGCGCTTGCCAGAAGTCCGTCGGTCTACTCGTCATCATCTTCCTGATCGGCAAGAATGAAACCGCGCTTGGTAAGCCAGTCTTCGACCACAGCGGCGTCACTGTCTCTTGTGTACTGGGCGATATTCGACGGCCGAATAGTCACAGTGCGGGCCGTCTTCGAATCCGTGAACTTGACCTGAAAGCTCGCCCGGATGATCCGCGCCTTAGACGGCATGCCGCGTCCCCGCGCTGCGAGAGCGGCAAACACGTCATTCGCTTTGCGAATCTCTATTTCCTTTTCAGCGCCTCCCCAGAAATACTGGACCTCCTTGAGCCGCACCCATTCCATGCCATCGATATCGGTGCAAACGATAGAGGCGTCTCCATCGCTGCGGAGCGGTTCAAGCGTGTATTTACCGGTGCCCGGGAAGAAATCGTCATCGTCGAACAGGTGGCGGCCGAACTTCTGGCGGAGCATTTCTTTCTCACCCTTGGAGCAGGCGTTCATCCGTATCTCGCCGGTAGCAGGGTCGTACACCAGGACGTCATACTTCTCCGGTCGGTAGAAAACGCTCGATGTTTGATCGCCGTCGAGACTGCCTTCCCGCTTGAACGGATCACCGTGACGCACAAGAAACCACACGACATCCTTCTTGGGGTAGACGAAGACACGCGATCCCCTGCCGCGTTTCTTCTTTTCGAACCAGTCGTCGAGGTCCTTTGCCAGGACCGAAAGAGTCTTCTGGGAAGGCTTGCGGAATTTCGGCACCGGCCTGGTTTCTGTCTGAAAATACTCATAAGATCGTGGTCGAGTCAGGTACTGCTCCGCGTGCTTTCGTTCCAGGAGGTCTTTGTCCTGGAGGTATACCTGAACGGCGACATCCGCCGGAGTAGGATCAGGGTTCCCGTCAAGCGTGATGCCGTTGCTGTCCACCTCGTGAAGCAAGATGTCCATGCTTTCCGGCGTGGCCATCTCGTGAACGAAGTAAAGCGCATCGATGAGTCCCTTCGGCGTCGTCGTGTCCGGAGACATTAAGACGTTGACGA
>CAYPZL010000319.1:0-3575 GCA_964415045.1 uncultured Pirellulales bacterium
GAGATTTTTCCTCCCTAAAGTAAGCCTAATCTCCATTTTGCAAAAGTTCAGTAAGTACTTATTTCTTGCGCGGTTTGATGCCGGTGGCCTTCTGCAGGGCGGCGACTTTGTCCGTCTTTTCCCAGGTGAAATCGGGCAGGCTGCGCCCGAAGTGGCCCCCGTGGGAGGTCTGGGCGAAAATCGGCCGCCTCAGTTTCAGGTGGTCGATCATCCCCTTGGGCGTCAGCGGGAAGACATCCCGGACGATGTCACCGATCACGGACTCGCTGACGCGGGCGGTCCCCTCGGTATCGACCAGCACCGAGACCGGTTCGGCCACACCGATGGCGTAGGCGAGCTGGATTTCACAGGCGCCGGCCAGGCCGGCGGCGACGACGTTCTTGGCGATATAACGGGCCATGTAGCTGGCGGTCCGGTCCACCTTGGTGGGGTCCTTGCCGCTGAAGCATCCGCCGCCGTGACTGCCTCGGCCGCCGTAGGTGTCCACGATGATCTTGCGCCCGGTCAGGCCGCAATCACCTTTCGGGCCGCCGATCACGAAGCGCCCCGTCGGGTTGATGTGGAATTTCGTCTTCCTGTCCACGAGCCGCTTCGGCAATACGGGCGCGACCACCTTCTCGATAATGTGTTTGCGCAGCTCTCTGTATTTTACGGTTGGATCGTGCTGAGCCGCGATGACCACCGTGTCGATGTGAACCGGCTTGTTGTTCTTGTACCGCACGGTCACCTGGCTCTTGCCGTCGGGACGCAGCCAGGGCAGCTTCTTCGTCTGACGCACCTTTTCGAGCTTGATCGTCAACTTGTGAGCCAGGTGGATCGGCAGGGGCATCAGTTCCGGCGTCTCCTTGCACGCGTAACCGAACATCAGGCCCTGGTCGCCGGCGCCCTGCTCCTTGTGAAGCCCCGCTCCTTCGGTCACACCCTGCGAAATGTCCGGGCTCTGCTTGTCCAGCGAAACCATCACGGCGCAGTTGTCGCAATCGAACCCCATCGCCGGGTCCGTGTAGCCGATCGCCTTGATCGTGTCCCGGATCACTTGCGGAACGTCCACGACCGCCTGCGAGGTGATCTCGCCGGCGACGACGGCCAGTCCCGTCGTGACCATCGTCTCGCACGCGACGCGGCTGTTCGGGTCCTGGGCGAGCATTGCGTCGAGGATGGAATCGGAGATATGGTCCGCCACTTTGTCCGGGTGGCCCATCGTCACCGACTCGCTGGTAAACAGGTGGCTGACCATGTCACAGTTGGGGTTGTTCAGTTTGGATTTTTGCACCATCTCCAATGGTCCTCATTCATAGTCCATGAAATCAACATGCCGTCCTGCGACGGTTTTCCTGCCGTCCAGACACGGCTGCATCCTTGGGCGAACACGAGAATATTCCCATAATAGGCCGTCAACTCCCGCCGTCAACCTAAAAAAGATGGCCTATCCGTCGTCGGATCGTGCCGCACCGCCGCCGCTAAAATCCGCGCGAGGTGTCGTTGATCCGCCAGTCGAAGTTCACGTATTCCAGGGCGTAATTCTCCGTCTCCAGGAAGTAGACGTCCTCCCGCGCCAGATACTTCGTGATGAAGTTCAGCACGGCCCTCGTTTCCGGGGGGCGGTCCTTGAATTTCTTGTCCGTGCCGTAGCGCCCGACGAATTCTCTGCCCCGCCAGCTCGGCTTGAACAGGGCCGAAAGATACACGGTCTTCCTGGCCCGGTCGATTCGGAAGCCTTTCGGATCGGCGAGAAACTCCCTGACTTGCTCGTCGAGCTGTTCGTCGAGATCGGCGCCGCGGTAGGGTTCCCGTCGCAGCCGGGGGCTGGACCGGGTGGCGTACGTGACGGCCAGATACGCACGCGGGTCGTCGAACGTCTTGCGGAAGAACCGCCGTTCGACCGCCGTCAGTGTGAACTCCTCGTCCATCACGATGAACTTGTAGTCGGTCCAGATCCCCTTGATGTGCCGGATATCGCTCGGGGGCCACGTCAGACGCAGCCACCAGGAGGATTCGATCGGATAGTTCCGCGTGATCGTCTCGAGCATCTTGAGGTTGTACGCATTGATCCAGAACGCCAGCTTTTCCTCCCGTGGCCAGGCGGCGTAGGCGTTGGGGTCCAGCTCGTCCAGTCGCATCAGAAGCTGCTTCAAGCGGAGCCGCCGGCGGCGCAGTGTACTGTAGTCTACCCGGCCGTCCTGGCGAACGTGGTTTTGCAGGATGCCCGTGTACTGCTCGATGAACGAGGGCAAAGCGGCCGCCTGGCCTTCAGCGACGATCTCCTGCTGCTCCGGCTCGACCCCAACCACGACCGGTTCGTTGGGCTCGACCGCTGCCGGCTCCGCCTCGGAAACGCCGGTCCCATCGACCTCCGGCGCGTTCGGCTCGGCGATTTCCTCCGTCGGCACGGCCGCTTCTTCCGCTGCGTCGATGTCGTTCGGTTCCGGCGCGTCGTTGACCTCCTGCGGTCGCGGCCCGGGTTTCGCTTCAATGTCGTTCGGCTCCGGCGCCGTCGGCACGCGTTCCGCAATGGCAACGGTGTTTGGTTCGATGGGCGCAACAGTTGCCGGCCGCGGCGCGTTCGACGGCACGGTTCCCGCACAGCCGATCAACAACGCCAAGCAGCCTGAAATAACACAAATCGCGAAAGAACGCTTTGCCATCCACTCTTCCCGGGTAACACGTCACATCCGTTCGGTCAGAAAAGACCCAGGATAAGATATACGACGACAAATGCAACGTTTTGTTCGCGTTGTTCCGGTCTGCTCTTCGACCGTTTGCGCTTCCTCGGGCCGCTGGATCTCCCGGGCTGTGGCCTTTACGAACGAGGTGAACTCGTCGTAGGCCTTCTGCGCCTTCTGCACGGCGACCTCGACCGTGGGCTTGACGTCCTGCCAGGCGTCGGCTCCGCTGTTTCTGGCCTTCTCCAACGCCGCCCGCGCCTCGCCCAGCGCGCTCTCGAACTGCTGGCTCAGCTCGCTCACCTTCTGCTTGGCCTGTTCGTCCTCAAAGCCCGCTTCCTCCCGCCACTGGCTGAACTGCTGCTGGAGCTTGTCCAATTGCTCCTTCGAGCCCTGCACGAGCCGGTCTTTCTGCTGAGCCAACAAGTTCGTGGTCGCTTGCAGGGTCTCTGTGGCCTTTTCCTGGAGCTGCCGGCCGGCGGCCTCGTTCGCATCGGGCGATTCCGGCCCGCTCTTGCGACAGCCCGCCGCACAAAACACCAGCACAACAGCCAGCACTGTAATCTCCATGTGCCTGCTCATAATCGATCCCTCCCAATTGGATCAGGTTTGCGTAGGTGCCACCAAACGATATCGACTCCCTTCTGCCATTCACCATTTTACGCCCGCCGCCGCGCCAACGCCAGCGCCTTCCGCGCAACTCGATGTGTGGGGCGACGAGAGGCCCCCTATGCGGGATCTTGGTATTTCGTATTGGGTATTGGGCGCAAGGCGCGCAACCGTCGGAATGCACTCACCCTTCATACTTTTCCCCCCGTCGCTTCCGTTGCGAAATGCAACACTACCGTGCGTCCGAGCCGGGGGACGGGGCGGACGCCTGCCAGTTGGCCGGGTCGTTGCCGTAGGCGGTGG
>CAYPZL010000320.1:0-3565 GCA_964415045.1 uncultured Pirellulales bacterium
TCCTGTTCCCCACGCCCCAGACCAATCGAAAAAGTCAGTCAACTTGAGTTCTTGAAGTACTTCGCCGGTACGGTATCCAGGTCTTCAATCAGCGACAGCACCCACGTGACCTTCTGTGCCTGTCTACCGTTCAGCGAATCGAGAAACTCCCTGACAGGACAACGCCCTGAAGCCGTCTTGTAAAACCGAATCTCTCGGACCATGCAGACATGTTAACATACACGTGAACACAGGTCAACACCGATTTCTCTGCGTGGCGACCGAGAAAAGCACTGGCAATCTGATGTCATAGGAAGCTATGATCGGCCTCGACAAGCCGGACGTCCATTGGGGGCCGACCGGCAAGACAGTGCAGGAGAAACGGCAAATATGATCGTTCTGGAAATCGCAGCAGTTGCAGCGGCAATAGCGGTTGCCTTCTTTGTCACACGGCGTCTCATACGACAGGTGCAGCGGAGGCGGCTTCGGGAGGCGCCGTTTCCGCAAGCGTGGCGGGAGATTATTGAGGCGAACGTGCCGCTGTATGGGCGCATGCCGGAGCCGCTACGGGAGCAGCTTCACGGCTTGGTGCAGGTGTTCGTCGCCGAGAAGCACTTCGAGGGCTGCGGCGGGCTGGAGATGACCGACGAGATCAAGGTCACCGTGGCCGCCCAGGCGTGCATGCTGCTGCTGAATCGCAAGCCCACGTACTTCCGCAAGCTCCGCACGATCCTGGTCTATCCGCATACGTACGTCGCCAAAACGGTCTCGGCGAACGGCAGGATGGTCGTGGAGGGCCAGAGCGTGCGGCTGGGCGAATCCTGGCAGAACGGGCCGGTCGTGCTGGCGTGGGACAGCGTCAAGGGCGGCACCTCGAACGTCACCGACGCCCGCAACGTGGTCCTGCACGAGTTCGCCCACCAGTTGGACCAGGAGGACGGCGCCGCCGACGGGGCCCCGATCCTGGAGCGCCGGTCGCGCTACGTCACGTGGGCCCGCGTCCTCAGCGCCGAGTACGAGGCCCTGCAACGCAAGAAGAAGGAGCGTCGCAGGGCCGTCATGAGCAAATACGGAGCGACCAATCCCGCCGAGTTCTTCGCCGTAGCGACCGAGACCTTCTTCGAGAAGCCCAGGCAGATGCACAAGCGTCACCCCGAGCTCTACGAGGAGCTCAAGTCCTATTACAAGCTCGATCCCCTGGAGTGGACGCAAGCTTCTGGCACGACAGGCGAATCTGCAATCAGCGGAGACTGACGGCCTCGGCGGTCGGGCAGTCGTCGGGGACCTCGACCTGCGTCACGCGCCCGGTGGCGGCCCATTCCGTGCCGCGCTGCAGCGTGACGATAAAGCCCACGCACCGCATCTGCGCCGGCGCGTGGCCGAGAACGGTATGAAACACTCTGCCCTTGCCGTAGCGCACGGTGAAGAGGACCGGCTCATGCTCGCCGGTTCCCTTCTGGGCCGGATCGGCGTAGGCAGTCGCCAGGACCGTCATATTCTTGGCCGGACCGCGCAGTTTGCTGTACAACTCGTCCTTGGCGTGCATCCACTTCTGGGGCAGTCCCGCCATGATGGGATGATGACGCTCGCGGACCGTCACCTGAAACGCGTGCTGGGGGCCGTGCGTGCCGCCGCGTCCGGGCGAATCGTCGAGGACGACTTTGCCGTCGCGGTAGCGCACCATGGGCCCGGACTTTTCATCCCGGCCGCCCCAGCCGCCCAGAGCGATCATCTCGTTCCACTGCTTCCACTTCGGGAACGCGTTGTCGGCGGCGTGAAAAATCACCAGCCCCCCGCCGTTCTCCATGTACGTTTCCAGCGCCCGCTGCGTTTCCTCGGGCCACTCAGCGCCGGTGTAGTTGGAGACAACCACGTCGTATTTTGCAAACGCCGGCTTGAAACTGGCCATCGACCGGCCCTTGGCCGGCGAGGTCGCAACGTTCACGGTGAACAGCCCCGTCTCTTCCAGCAGGCGTTTGAGCACGGGCGTCGTGGCCTTCCAATCGTGGTTGTTCTGGCCGTCCACGATCAACGCCTTCAACGGCTCCCTGCTGCTTTGCCGGGTCAGGTCCTGGATGCGGATGTTACGCCACTTGATCTGCTGCCCGGCGGTCTTGGAGCCGTGCACCTGAAGGGCGATGAAACCGGTCGCGGTCAGGTCGTCCGTCAGGTCGGCCGCCGGCACACCGTTGACCCACGTGCGGATGCGCGGGCCGATGGCCTCGATGCGGTAGTGGTTCCACTGCCCCTGCTTGAACGCCTTTTGCGCCGCGGGCTTGTCCTTCAAGGGATACAGCCAGCCGCGACGGGCCTCGTCGTAGATCCCCCCGCTCCAGGCCCGCTCGGACGTGTCGATCTCGACCTGGTAGCCGTGGACGCGGTAGTTGTTGTAGTACCGGAAGCTGTGACTGCGAATCTGGATGCCCGAGTTCATGCCCTTCTCCACGAGGAACTCCAGCTCCAGCACAAAGTCGGTGTACATCTTCTCGGTGCACAAGAAGCTGTTGGGCGTATTGAGGACGGTGGTACCGACAATCGCGCCGTCTTCGACGGTGTACTTTGCCTTGCCATTTCGTTGAATCCACCCGTCGAGCGTCTTGCCGTCAAAAAGCGATTGCCAGTCCGCCCCGGCGGCGAGAGCCGCGTCGCCGAACGACATCGAGACGGCGCCCAGCACCAGGAGAACGATTGCCCCTCTCACGATGGAACGCCCCCTGCTGTTTCCGAAGTTGCTTCGCCCTGCCCTACCCGTTGTGTTCATGGTATGCATCCTTCAAACTTGACCGAAATGATAGAAATACCGGCATGGCCTCAGGACCACCCCTGTCGCACCATCGTACCAGATTCACCGCGAGAATCAATCCGCCTCAGCGGAATCTGTGTAACGAAACCACCGCAAGTCCGTCTGTGCCTACAGCAATCCGAACACGACAGGCCGGCGCTTTTTCGCAACTCGTCAGAGCGCTGTCATGCGGAACGAAGTGAAGCATCCGGGCCTGGAAAGCGTGGCCGACATCGCTGCGGTGTGGGTTTTCCGTACGATGCCCGGATCCTTCACTGCGCTGCGCTTCGTTCAGGATGACACCGTGCAGAAAAATGAGATCAGGAAAGGAGATATGATGATGGCGAAATCGAAAGCGGCGATTATGGCGATTTTCCTGTTGGGCGGCGCCTTTATGTGGGCGGCCGGCGCCGGGACGGCCCGGTCCAACCGACCGCCGGCGCCGGATCGACAAGCCGATCCGTACGCGGGCACGACGGTCCTGGTGGAGGCGTTTGTCGTGGAATTTGACCTTGCGGAGCTCTACGAGATGGACGTGAATCCCCTCGACCGAGAGCCGCACTGTGCGTCGGCGGAGGACATCCTCAAGTGCCTCCAGAGCCCGGGCAAAGCGCGCGTGCTCCTGGGCGCCAAGGCGGTCGGGATCCACGAAACAGCCAAGAACCAGACCCGGCAAACCGAAACGGTCTATCATACGAGGACACGCACGATTGGCACTCCCGACGGACCGCAACAGCACGTGGAATACTCACCCTATTCATGAAAGGCTGCCGGTTGTCAAGGACTATTCTCCATCGGTTCATT
>CAYPZL010000321.1:0-3545 GCA_964415045.1 uncultured Pirellulales bacterium
ATCATATCGACGGTGGCCCTGATGGTCAGACAGGTTCCACCTTCATCTGCGCAGGTGGCCGGGTCCCAGACGCATGCTCCGTCCGGCGAGATGACACATTCTCCCGGATGCCCGCACGTGTCGCACGAACCGCACTGCCCCCATCCTCCCGGCGGATGGTCTGGCTCGTCAGGAACGACAGGCGGGATGTCCCCTTCCGGCACATCGTCGCAGTTGCCGCTGGCCATGACGTCGCTGGCCATGACCCACAGGCTGATGACGGCCTCGTGGCCGGGGATGCGCGTTTTGTCGATCTGCCACCAGAGGTTGCCTTCGTCGTCGCGTGCCTGCCCGATGACGAGGATATCTTCCCCTGCAGGCAAGAAGGCGAAGACGCCCCGGTGGCGACCCGGCCCAACGTGTACCCGCACATCTTCCCGGTCGGTGCGGATGGCGCAAGGGGCGATCGGTTCGACCCTGAGAATCATCGTCTCGTCCGTGCAAACCGGTGTGTCGCCCCGGATCGCTTCGATGACGAACCGGAAGCCACGGAAACCTTCAGGCAGGTGATCGAGGGCGAATTCTGTGGCGTCTCCTGGTGCGCCTGCCGCGCCGAAGTAGGTTTCGCCGTCGTCACTCAACCCGTAGATGTGGATCAGGTAGTGATCGGTTCCGGGCACGGCGTTCCACCGCAAAATGTAACCCTCGCCCTCAGGTTCAAGGGTCAGGTTCATTTCCGGGCAGACAGGCATCGCCCGCAGAATTTCCGTTTCGTCCGTGCAGATCGGCGTGTCGTCCTGGATCGCCTCGATGACGAACCGGAAGCCACTGAAACCCTCAAACAGGTGGCCGATCGTGAATTCTGTGGCGTCACCCGGCACGCCTGCCGCGCCGAGATAGACTTCCCCTTCCTCACCGAATCCGTACATGTGAATCCAGTAATGATCGGTGTCGGGTACGGCGTTCCAGCGCAGGGTGATACCGGCTCCCTCGGTGTCGATGGTGAGATTCATTACCGGACAGACCGGTATGGTGTCGTCTTCGAAGTCTTCAGGGCATGATGGGCAGGGCAGGCAGACCAACTCTGTCCCATCACCCCCGCCGGCACAGCCAGGCGCGTCGCCGGAGCAGGTCACGAGCAGGGTGATCACCCCGGCCACTGCCGGATCATCTGAGAGCACTTCCACCTCGTAGCGTCCACTCATGGGCGCGACGGTGATCTGGTCTTCCTGCGCGTCTCCGCCACGCAGCAGGGCGATAGTCTGGCCTTGCTCGTCGCGCACGCGCACGGCGAACGGAAACGTGAACGGATCCCCTGCGGCTCCGTTCGTCACCACCAACGTGGTGGGGCACGTTTCGGCTACGAAGGTGAAGAATTGCGAGGCCGCGTTTTCAGGGATGGTGACGTCGACCGGGACGCCATATTGAAGCGGCGTGCCGACGACGGCGGCGCGTCCGTTCAGGCGTAGCATGTAGTTGCCTGCCGTCCCGTTTCGTCCGCTCACGGTGAGCGTATACGTGCCCTGCTGCGCCAGAAACTGCGCGAGGCGGGCGTTTTTCTCGTGCCGCCCCATCCGATCCGGTTGGGCGGAGGCGAGCACCTGCCCATCCGGAGCCGCCAGGTCAAGAGATGGCACGAATCCTGCCGTAAGCGGCACGACATCGGCGATGGCCAGATCGCCCGCGGCTCCGCTAAACACATAGGTAGGTGACGGCGCACCGGCAGCTATCGATCCGTAGACATTGGCCCCGTAGACGATGGGTATCCCGCCCGTTTGCGCTTCGGAGACGTGGTCAGGTGTGCGAGAGCCAATGATGATGGGCAGCGCGATCAAGAGAACAATCGCCAGCCTGAGTGCGTACAAACGTTTGCGTTTCATGGCTTCCTCCTCAGTGGCGCTGGACGATCGCGCCGTCCATACACCAGAATTCCCCACCCCGCAACGCGAAAACGCGGAGGTAGAATTCGGTACCCGGGCCGATAGCGCCTTCGCTGGTGTCCAGCGTGAGACTTGTGGCGGGCGCTCCCACCGACGCTGATGCGATGAGCGTGTCGGAGGAGTTGGAAACGTGCACTTCGTAGCCTTCGGCGCCCGGGACAACGCTCCAGAAGAAGGTTTGGAGGCCGTTGGCGATGAAATCGCGCGGAGCCTCCAGGCGGATGCTGCACTCTTCGCCAGCACCAGGCCCCCATTCTACGGGGCCTAGCTCGTCGACCTCGACAGTGACCTCACGGGCACAGAACGTGCCCAGTTCCTCAGCCCAGGCTTCGACGATAATGGTATAGCGTCCTAATCCCCAGGCGGTCACGTTGACGGCGTCGGTGGTGCCCATCCCGACATCTACCATGCGTGCTCCCAGGAGGCTTCCCCTTTCATCTAGCAGTGACCAGATGACGGCCTGCGCATCTTCGACCAGCGTCCAGGAGAAGATGATTTCGCCCCCGTCGACTTCGGCCACCACCTGGAAGTCAGCACACGGCCCGGTGTCCGTAGTTTCGTCTCCGGGGCACGGGGGGCATTCTGGGCAGGCTTCAGGCTCAGCGACACTTGCCGGAGCGGCCCCATCCTGGATACAGGCCGGGCCGCTGCCCGCGCAGGTGACCAGCAGGGTGTAACTACCCCCCAGCGCCGGATCGGCTAGCCAGGCTTGAACTTCGTAGGTGCCGCTGAGCGGCGCGACAGTGACCCGATCGTCGAGGGTTTCCCCGCCGCGCAGGGTCGCCACGTGCTGGCCACGTTCGTCGGTGACCGTCACCACGAAGGGGAGCGTCACGGGATTGCCTTCCGATGGGTTGAGGACGGACAGCATTGTCGGGCAGCTCTCCGCCACAAAACTATAGTATTGTGGCGCGGCATCTGCGGAAAGCGTGACGGGCATCTCCTGTCCGAACGTCAGGGGCGTGCTGGTCGTCGTGGTATGACCGGCCAACTGGAGTAGGAAGTTGCCGGTTGTGCCGTCGGCACCGCCGATCATCAGCGAGTACACGCCCGACGCAGGCAGTACGTCCGTGATATGGGCGTTGCGCGTGTCTGTGGTCAGCCGGTCGGGGCGGCTGCTGGCGATCGTCTGCCGGTCAGGTGCGATCAGGTCGGCTACCGGTTCGAGCGTGCCTTCCAGTCCGATCACATCGATCGCCACGCGGTCGCCGGCCATGCCACTGAAGCTATAGAGCATGAGTGGCATATCAGGGGAGACCGCACCAGCGATACTGGTTCCGTACGTCAGGATGCCTCCCTGTGCCTGTGTATCTGCCGGACCTGGCCCGCGAACCATCACCAGCAACAGAAGCACCACGATGGCGGTTGCTTTGCGCCATCTCTTGGTCCTCATGAAACTCCTCCTCGGGACACATTCGTCCCCTCAAACCTCAGTGTGTGCGTATTCTCACAATCCATCTTATGATGAGTCGTGATATTAATTCAATCGCAAACTTATAAAATCGGTGCAAAAATCTTTTAGAAGGGGTAAAGTGGTGAATAGGCTTTTTACACGATGGTTCTTATTCCGTGTGTGTTGGCGAGGCAAGCCGTGCTAAACTTATGATCGTAAGAGAAAGTCAGGTG
>CAYPZL010000322.1:0-3524 GCA_964415045.1 uncultured Pirellulales bacterium
ATCCGTATCACACTGAAGCGAGGCGGGAGCGAGTTTGCTGCGGTGGTGAGGCGTTTAATACGGCAGGGTGATGGTGGTGGTGGTTCCTTCGCCGGGGTGGCTTTCGATTTCGAGGGTTCCGTGGTTGAGTTGGATCAGGCGGGCGGCATCGGCCAGGCCCATGCCTCTCTTTCGGCCGGCGGGACGGGCCGAGAAGAACGGATGCGTGGCTTTCTGAAGGGTTTCGGTGTCCATGCCGCAGCCGAGGTCGCGGATCTGAAGTCGGGCCGCACCGTCGCCGGGCTCGGCCGTGATCTTCACGGGCCCCATCGCGTCCTCGTACGACTCGATGGAGTTGGCGATGACGTTGGCCAGTGCCGAGACGATCTGCGCCGAGTCCACGAGCACCGCCTCCGCTTGCGGGTCCACACTCACCTGAGCGTTGACGTGGTCGACTTTGGTTTTCTGTCCGGCCAGTTCCACCGCTTCGTCGATGATCTGCTTGACCTCGGTTTTCGTCGCGCGCGGTGGCGTCGGCTCGGCGAAGCTCATGAGATCGGCGACGATCCCCGAGGCCTCCCGGGCGTTGTCCTGGATCTGCTTGAGCGTGCGTTTCTTCTTGTTATCCGTCTCACCGTCGGCGAGCAATTGGGCGCGTCCGGCAATGACCGAGAGCGGGTTGTTCAGCTCGTGGGCGACGCCGGCCGCCATTTCCGCCAGCGCGTCGACGGATGTGGCAGGCTGGGGAGTCTCGGCTGCCGGTGCGGGTCCGGCCGCACCCGTGGCGGCACGAGGCTCACGGCCCTCGATCTGCACGAGCTGTTCCAGGAGGCGCTGCTGGCGCTCCCGGGCCAGGGCGAGCCCCAGGACGGTCCCGGCCATCGAGGCCGCCGGCGCGAACCGCTCGGCGAAGAAGTCCGCATCACCCGGCAAGTTCAGCTCACACGCGATCACCGCGACCGTCCGGCCGTTCGCCAACAGCGGCACAAGCCTCGTGCGGCCCGCGTCCAGGTCCGTTTCGAGCTGCTCGGTGAGCCAGTCGAGCCGCCCCGCCGCTTCCAGCAGAGCGAATTTGCCGGCGATCTCGCGCGGCACCAGAACCGCATCCTCGGGGGCCTCAAGCACAATCTTGCGGCTGTGCCCGAGGGCCTCCACCACCACCGCGTCAAGGACCCCGGCCTGCGAACCCGCGGCCAAGTACAGGCAAACCGTACCGGTCTGGAAGAAACGCTGCCACCGCCGGGCGAAATCTTCCGCCACCTCGATCGCGCCGGCCCTCGTGCCGGCGTCCTGCAGGAATTCCCGGGCGAAATCAAGGTATCCGCTGTTGGTCTGCAACGTTCGGCCCTGCAGCGTCAGTTCGGTGTGCTTGCGGGACAGATCGGCGGCAGAGGCCTGGATCAGGTCGCAGTATCGAGCAGTGGCGTTGGGCAGATCCAGACCCAGCACCTGGGCCTTGCGCCGGACAACCTGAGGCAGTTCCGCCGTGATTTGCTGGACGGTTGTAACCTCGATGCCAAGCGTCTCGGCGATACGTTCGAGCGGCTCGGGCGCTGCACAACTGCCCGAGCGGCCTATGTCGGCCTGGCGGGCGATATGGTCGGAGGCCCACACGACCGAGGCTGCTTCGGCTTCGGGGACGCTGCGCGCCAGTGCGCCGGCATCGCCGTGATGGAGCCAGATCGCCAACTCGATCGCTTCGGGCAGGTGCCATCGCTGCGCCAGTTGCCTGCCGAGCAGGGCATGGTTTGTGCCCAAGTGCCGTTGTTCGATCGCGTGCAGGCTCGCGCCGCTGACTTCGGCCTCCTGTGCGATGGCGGCCAGGCTCTTGGGCATAACGTCCTGCAACGCGAGTTTGCCGATGTCGTGCAGCAGGCCCGCAGAGTAGGCAAGTTGCGGGTCCACCTCTGCAGGCGCCGCCTCGGCGACGGCGCGGGCGCAGCACGCGACGGCCAGGCTGTGGAGGATGAGATCGCTGCGAGCGGGCACGGCCGGCTGCTCGGGGGCGAATTCAATCTCGAAACCCGCCGTCACCTTCGCCGCCAGCAGCGCATCGCGAAGCGGCTCGGCGTCCAGGCGGTCCAGAACGAGCCGAACGGCGTGCCGTTGCTCCGCCGGACCGGCCTCCTGTCGCTGCGCCAGAGACAGCACGGCGGCCGCCAGAGCCGGTTCGCACTCGATCAGATCCGCCACCGCCGCCGGCGAGAAAGAACCCTCGACAAGGGCCGATAGATACTGCACGGCCACGCACGGCGGGACCGACAGCCTTTCCAGGCTACCTACAGCCAATTCCACTCTGCGGGAAGCTAGCGCGTCCGCGTGTCTTTTCGCCATGCGGCTATCCTTGCTCTCTCCGATCTCTGTGGCTCACCCACCTCCGACGAGCGCGGCGCCATGCTCCGGCGGCGCGCCGCGCTGCTGCCGCAGGCCCGACCGCAATGCGGTCTATACGACCTGCAGCGCGGCGTTCACCTTGTCGGTGAGCTCCGAGATGGTAAACGGTTTTCGCACCACGTCCTCGGCGCCGGACTTGAGAAGCTGCTCGATCTCGTCCTGCTTGATGACGCCGCTGACAATGATAATCCTCGTGTTCTCAAACTCCGGATTGCTCCGGATCGTTTGACAGACGACGTTGCCGTTGACATCGGGAAGCATGTAGTCAAGCAGGATCAGATCGGGCCGGAACTGTTGCGTAACCATTCCCGCCTCGTAGCCGCTCGATGCCGTCCGGATCTCAAAGCGTCCTTCCCGCGTCAGAATATCCCCGATCAGCTCCACGATCTCCGCGTCGTCATCCACGATGAGGACTTTCTTCTTCCCCGAATCCAGGTTGTCCAGCGGAATGTTGTTTTCCCGCATGAACTTGACCAGATTCTGACGAGGAATGCGGCGGAACTTGGAGCCTGGGACGCGGAACCCTTTGAGCCGGCCCGAATCGAAGCAGCGGATAATCGTCTGTTGACTGACACGGCAAATATCAGCAGCTTCGCCGGTGGTAAATAGATCCTTCATCCTTCATCCTTCCTTCTTCGCCAACTCCATTTGACAGAAGGCCCATCCAGGTTGCCTTGCCAGCCTACATTAACCAGCGGCTCGCCGTTTGTCAAGCTTAAAAACCCAGAAAATCCCCGCTTTTGGCTATGGCGCCCAATTTCTTATCGGCCGCGACACAGACACCCCGTTCAACGCGTCCGAAATCCCAGCCAGCAAACTTCAGACAAGCACAAATATCCCAGATCAGAAGCAGCAATCCCGCCGCCTCAGCGCACCACCTTCCGGTGGCGCATCAACGTACTGCTTTCGAGAATCCTTGTGTCTTGGGGATTCACGTTTCGGGGGTGCGCTCAAAGGGACGGAGTTCTCTGCAGGTGTGTACGGTGTTCCACAGACCAGGCAAAGTAATGCCTGAGCCACGACGAACAGCCACAACCAATGGCGTAATGTCTGCTCGTCTACAAGGTGGAATTTTTGGAGATTTCTCGAAAATATGTAGTGCTTTCTGACAGTTGAGTTTAGGAATATTGTCTGATTGACCGATACCTCCA
>CAYPZL010000323.1:0-3451 GCA_964415045.1 uncultured Pirellulales bacterium
CCAAACCCAAACCGTCATCAAAAACTCAGATTTTTCACCCGCGCCGAAAGGACACGACTGTATTTCTTTCCTCGCGCATGCAAACCATCGTTACTGGCCCCCGGAATACGAGGGTGAGTGTACCTGGAGCGAGGACATGAAGTACTTCTGTATCAATCGACATGACGGTCATGTGAACGGCCTTTTCCTCAACGCTTCGGTCAGGAAGATCGGCCTGAAGGAATTGTGGATTCTGGATTGGTACCCGCTTTTTGACACGGCCGGACCGTGGACCACAGCCGGCGGCGTTCAGCCCGGCGATTGGCCCAAGTGGATGAGGGGGTTCAAGGATTATTAGCGCCGCTGACGCGAGGCGTACAGGAAGGGTGCGGAGGGTGTGGAGGGTGTGAGGGGTGTGAGGGGGGGCGAGAAGGAGTTTTTTTCGTTTTTTTGCAAAGTGCGGCGGTGACGAGCGCCCTTATGTGGGATCGTTGCATCGGGCGGAGATGACGATGCGTCCACCGCGCGGAGGATTCATCTGCGTTGGGATGATCGAGCAGGGGGCTTATAGAAAAGGAGACGATCATGAAGTGGCAATGGATCTGGATCAGGCGAAGGGGAGTTTTGCTGGTGTTGTTGGGCGCGTTGTTGTTCTGGAGCGGGGCTGCGATCAAGATGTTCGCGAGCGAACGGCCATCCGTCCAGGCGCAGCGTAAGAGAGAGGCAATCGAACAGTTCCTTGCCGATTTCGGCAAACCGACTTTTAGCGCTTACATGGTGGATCTGTCCCTGGCCATACGAGAGCACGACGATTTTCTCCTGACACCGGCGTTGCTCGTGCAGGAGGCGGTCTCGGACGGTGTGATTCTGACGTATCCTGAGGAGTAGAGACGATGAGAAAGGCATTGATTGCCCGAGGACGCGTGTGGATCATCGTAACCTTAACTGTGATTTCGGTCACCGCCGGGACGGGGCCTGGGGCCCTCGAACCTTGCGGCAAAGACACCGGTCTGATCCAGTTCGACGCGATCAGCGAGCTGAACCTCGATTGGTCGGGAAGTGCAAACATTGTGGTGTTTGCCCGCTACTGGGTGTGCGCAGAGTATTACGCCGTCTCCGTCCTCTGGACGGAGCCCCATGGGGGCGGGCGGAACCTGAGGAGTCTCAGGGTTCTGAGCGATGAGACCGGTTTTCGTATGGACGACGAACACCTCTCTTCTTGGGTTCCGGCGAACACGACCTATGCCAAGCCCGTGGGCGAAAGGCCTGCGTTTCGGTGGGGCGGCGGGTTGTACGGGACGGAAGAGATGCGGTTTGCCGAGGCCGATGCATTGGCGCGGCGCGTGTATGTCAGCGATCTGGCGTCGGTTGAGGATCGAGACGGAATCTTTGATGTGCATGTGTCGCAGGATGCAAGCGGCGCCGCACGCAGCCTGGCTCACGTGAAGGTCCGGGCCAAAGACAATCGCATCGACTCGATGGAGCTGTTTGACCGCGAGCAACGCTTGCTGGCCAGGATGGACTACGCCTACGAACGAGACGGGGGTCGTCGGCGCCTGGCCACGCTTACCGCTGAGCTGCCCGTCAGGCCTGTGAAGCTGGGCTGTCCTCCTCCGACCATAGTTGCCCCTGACGGCCAAACAACAATAGGTCGCACGGTCCCCGATGTGAACTATGTGTCCCACAAGGGCGGACGGACCTGCAGCGTGACGTACGAGGACGTGGCCCTGGGCAAGCAGGTCTTGCGCCTCCCGGTGCGGATCAGGGTCGTGCGCAGCGACAACAAACAACTGCTTCGTTCCGCCCGGCTGATGAATTTCAAACGCGTGGACCTGGATAAGGACGAGGTCTGGCAGGCTGCCGGGGCGTTCGGGGGGCTGGGCTCGATGTATGCAACGTGGGAGGGGCTCATGAAGAAGCTCGTCTGGCACACACCCGACCTGGGACCCCTTTCCGTGGACCCCAACGATCCGGCGGTCGTGAGACGACTGGTTGCCAAGTATCCGGTATGGGAGCCACCGTCGCCGGGGCGGGGGAAATCCAGGATTGGGATCCGCAAACGCGAGGGGACGTCTCCTGATGACATAGAGGTGACGCGGGAGGAAGCGCTGGCCTGGAAGCGGGAGCGGACAAAGGCGAGGATGGAGGAACAGGAGCGGCTGAAGGAGTTTCGCCGGCGCGTGGCTCGAATGCCCAGGCCGCCACGCAAGGATATCGAGCCTGACGATGCGCGACTTATCCGCCAGCTATGCGCGCATTACGAGAAATCACAGTGGACAAAGGAACAGAGAGCCGTGCGGAAACCAGACGAAGCAATGGTGCGGGTCAGATACATACACAGTCCGCGCGGACGCCAGATCAAGGAACTGCTCGACCAGTTGGACGGAATCCTTCGATACCATCGGGCGCCCACGCTGCCCGAGGACCGGCCGCCGGAGCCCAACGATTCGGACCTGAAGCTGGTGGGTGAATTGAAGAGTCATTATGAGAGACTGGCTCTGGAACGGGACCGCGGGTTTGGAGGCCGGTTGAAGGCGATCAACCTCTTGACGTGGCTGGACCGCGCGGTCAAGGACTTCGATTCGTTTGAATCCCACGTCGTCCGCTACCTGCGGATGCTCGAGGAGGCGGAACTGAACGAGATGTACATGGTGGGCGGTTTTCGCTACATCCGGATCCTCCTGGAGGCGGGTCGGTACGACCCGATGAGCAGATTGGTCTCGCGCTGGGCACAGAAGTCGGCCGCAGCCAACAGCGCCGACGCCGTCTATCGCTTTTGTCATTCGACCCTGGGCGGCAAAGGCTACCCCTGGTTCGGGCTTCAAGTTCTCGATCGCCTGTTGAAGAAGCCGGACCTCTCGGCTCTGGAGCGGTATGAAGGCCTGGCCTTGCGCGCCATTGCCCTGGACAGGATCGATAAGCTTCTGGCCGACCCGAAAACGAAAGAGGACGCCTCGCGACAGGCCCGGGCCCAATGGATCCTCAAACACGTCACGCGGGAGGATGTCTCGAGAATGTTGAAAACGGCACTCGTCGAGGCGGTGGCCGCCTGGGAGGCTCTCGGACCGGCGCGCCTGACCACGGCCAAACCCTATTCCACTGCCAATATGCCGGAAAAGGCGATGCAGCTTGGGGGCTATCCCGAGGCCACGCCATTGCAGGAGACCTCCGCACGGTTGCTGAGGATCATGCAGGAACGAACCCCCAAAACAAGCCCCGCCCGGTCCGGCATGCGCCGCTGACGCGAGGCGTACAGGAAGGGTGAGAAGAGTTAAAGGGTGTGAAGGGTGGTCCGAACGGGCGCGCGGGCACGAACTTGCTGATTGGGAAATGCGAATAGGAGATGAGTCAATGGAACGGGAAGATGGGAATGCATTCGAGGCGTACGGCATGAGAGATGAGAGTTTGATGTCACGACGGGTTGCGATGGGGTGGTCCGGGGCGGCGGTGCTGGGTCTGCTGGGCGGTTCGG
>CAYPZL010000324.1:0-3365 GCA_964415045.1 uncultured Pirellulales bacterium
ATCATCAACTCCCCCGTTGCTCTACACCCAAAACCGAAGAAGGCAAGCACTGAACGCCCACCTCAGAGTCCCAAGGGATCTGCTGAGAGAAGAAAATCGACGGCGAATTGGGCCGTTACCTTCATCCCGATGACCAGGGCGGACTCGTCGAAGTTGAAGCGGGGATGGTGAGGCGGCAGGGAGAGTTTGGGGTCAGAGGAGCCCGTTCCCAGCCAGAAGTAAACGCCAGGTACCCGTTCGGCGAAAAGGCCGAAGTCCTCGGTGCCCATCTCAATCCTGTCGTTGACGACGACGTTGTCGGAACCTATGGCCTTGCCTGCCGAACATACGAACAGGTCCACCATCCGCTCATTGTTGACGGTGGCACCGCAGTTGTGGGCATAGTTGAACTCATACTGTGCCCCCATGGCTTGTGACACGCCTTTCACAATTGCCTCCATTCGCTGCCGGACGAGAGCGCGCACGTCCTCGCTGGCAGTGCGAACGGTTCCCGACAGAACGGCCGTTTCCGGAATAGCATTGAAGACCTGCCCCGCATGTATCGAGCCGAAGGAGACGACGGCAGGTTCGACGGGATCGACGTTCCGGCTGACCACCGTTTGCAGGGCCACGACGACCTGACAGAGAATGGTTATGGGATCCACGCTCTTGTGCGGTCTTGACCCATGCCCACCGCGGCCGATAATCTCAATCCGAAACTCGTCGGATGTTCCTGTCATTACCCCTCGCTTGACACTGATCTTGCCCAGTGGCACGGAAGGGTCAACGTGCAGAGCAACGATTCCGTCCACCGCGGGATTTTCCAGAACACCCTCTTTTATCATCTCGCTGGCCCCGCCCGGCGGGAAAACCTCCTCGGACGGCTGAAATATGAACTTGACCGCACCGGCGAGATGCTCGCGAAGCTCGGCGAGGATCTCCGCCACGCCAAGCGCCGAGGCCATGTGGCCATCATGCCCGCAGGCATGGGCCGCTCCGGGGTTTTCCGATTTGAACGGAAGATTGCCCTCTTCGTCGATGGCGAGCGCATCCATGTCGGCGCGGATGGCGAGCGTGCGGCCCGGGCGGTCAGCGCGCAGAAGGCCGACCACCCCGGTCCTGGCGACGCCGGTCTGGACTTCCAGGCCGAGCGACCGCAGGCATTCCGCCACGACATCGGCGGTCCTGTACTCCTCAAAGGCTGTCTCCGGGTGCTTATGCAGGTCGCGCCGGATTCCGGTGACCTTCGGCAGAAGGGACTCGGCCTTTTCACGGATGAACGATGTCAGATCCATGATTACACCTCGAAGAGCTCTGGAGGAAGCGTGGAGATAACCTCGTGGCCGTCAGTGGTTACTACTACGTCGGCCTCGAAGTGAAATGTGCCGTAGGTGGTACCCACGCCCGGCTCAACGGTGATAACCATGCCAGGCTCGAGCGGCCGCTTTTCGTACTCGGCAATATGGGGGGGCTCCGTGATGGCGAGTCCAACGCCGTGTCCGACACGTGCGGCAAGACCGGAAATGGAAGAGGTGATAGGCGCAGGAAGATGTTGCAATTCCTCACTGCAGAATTGCGCTAATTCTGAGCAGCGCACGCCGGGGCGGATCTTATCCACGCAGGCCTGCGTGATGCGCACGATTTCCCGGTGCATGTCTTTCTGCTCAGCCGAAGGCTTGCCGACCACGGCCGCACGCGAGAAATCGGACCAGTAACCATTCACCGTACAGCCACCGTCCATCCACAGGATGTCTCCGTTTTCGAGCTTTCTGTCGGAAGGCTGGCCGGTGGCGAAATCGCAGGTTCCCTTTCCGGAGTTGATGACCAGGAATGGATTGGCACCGCCGCGCTCGATCATGTGGACCTTCATCAGGCGTGCGACCTCGTTCTGTGTGGTTCCGGGGCTGATGGCCTGGAAGGTGGCGAGGTAGGCCTCGCCGGTGATGCGGCAGGCTTCCTTGTGGCAGGCGATCTCGGCGGGGGACTTGATAATGCGGAGTTCCCAGATGAGGTCCGAAGCATCTACGAAACGAGTCCCCGGCAGCGCTTTTTTGAGGGCCTCGAAGTGCATTAGCGGCACGTTCAGGCACATCTCATTGCCCAACTCGCAGCCCACAGTAGCCTCGGAGAGCCCTGCGTCCTTGAGCAGGGACGGCAGCTCCGGCGGCAGCGACACAAGCGTGTCGTAGGTTCGGATATCCTCTATCCAGCTGTAGGCTCGCGCCTCGAGCTGACGCGCGACGTGAACAAGGAACACCGGGTCGCCCTCGGCCGGGAGGAGGAGAAAGAACGGCCTCGGCATGCTCAAGTCGGGTGCGGGATAGCCGCTGAAGTATTGCACATTGGCCCCGGAGAGCAGAAGAACGGCGTCCATGCCCTTGTCGTTCATCAGCTTCTTGAGCCGGCCATAGCGGTTCTTGTACTCATCGAGAGCAAAAGGCATCTGACGCATCGGTTTCCTCCTATCTGTTGGGGATTGTCAGCATTTTGCGTCCGTTTTCCACGGTCATGGTCTCTATATCCGCCTTACTCACTCCAAGTTGTCGAAGGCGCGGAAGCACTTCCCGGAACAAATAGCTGTAGGTTCGCCCTGGCACGTTGTAGTTCATCCAACCGATCTCCATCATGTTGCAAACGCGAATCGCGAAATCTATCGACATGAGGAGATGTTTCACATATCCTTCCCGAATCAGCGTGGTGACGCAGGAGTAGAGCAAATTCTGATCCATGAGGTGCTGAATCCCCCAGGTGGTGAAGATCAGATGGCCGCCGTTCTCGCACACGTACCGCTGTTCGGAGTACTGCTCGTCACAGTAGTCGGCGTGGCCGATGTAAATGCGCTCAGGTGCCGCGCCCGCCGAAACGAGGAAGTCAAAGTGCTCGCGGACGGTGTGGCACGAATGAGTAGTAATGGCTGCTCCGGTCTGTAAGCTGGCTTGCGCCGCGGCCCGGAACACTTTCCGGTCTTGTCCCTTCAGATGGCCGGCCGCGATCTTGATGATTCCCGCGCGGACCCGCGTATCCCCGATCCCTACCTCGATTTCCCGAACGAACCGTTGAGCCAGTTCGTCGGCCGATTGCTCCTTTGCCCACTCGGGTTGCCGATCTTGCAGGTAAAAGCCGGTGCAGGGCACGATGTGGAGCTTGGAGTCCTTCGCCAACTCTTGCCAAAACCGTATGTCCCGGCCGCACGCGATGGGAGTAAGTTCGACAAGCGTCCTGCCCCCGTATTCATAGAGTTCATCAAGCAGAGGTGGAACCCAGGGGCGGATTTCCTCTGCGAAGCCTGCCGGGATCCGGTCATCTTCTGAGATGAATCCGGCAAGTGGCAGGTGTTCATGGGGCAGCACAACTCCCAGCTCATTGATGTCCACCGGTCCCGAAAG
>CAYPZL010000325.1:0-3328 GCA_964415045.1 uncultured Pirellulales bacterium
TAGCCCGAATGTGGTTCTTCTTGATATTTCTATTTCTGGGGCCACATACCAGAGGCACCGGTACTTTGAACCATCAGGAAACGTTACCCTTCCCAACAACCTTAAGCATTCGGACTGTCCGTGAAACTGGCGCCACCTCAGTACGCCCTGGTCGAACGTGCCAAGTCTTTAGGATGGCCCGCCCGGTCGATCAAGACCGTCGACGACGATCAAGGACGCACGGCGACCTGTGCCACACACCGCCACGGCTTCAAGAAGTTGATGGCCGAAATCGCTGCTGGACAAGTGGGGATCATTTTTGCGTTGGAAGCCTCCCGGCTGGCACGATCCAATGCCGATTGGCATCGGCTGGTGGAGATCTGCGTGGTGACCAATACGCTATTGGCTGATGAAACGGCCACCTACGACCCGCGCGACCCGAACGACAGACTTTTGCTCGGCGTGAAGGGAACGATTTCTGAAGCAGAGCTGTTTACGCTCAGGCAGCGTTTGCACGAGGGGCGTTGGAACAAGGCTCGGCGTGGAGAATTGACCCGCTCCCTTCCAGTAGGATACGTGCGCCGTGAGGACGGCCAGGTCGTCAGGGATCCTGACCGGCAAGTACAGGCTCGCTTGAGGTACGTCTTCGAGCTCTTTGATCGGCTGCGTGTGGCCCGACAAGTGCTCGTTCAACTGGTTGAACAGAAGCTCAAGATTCCGGCCAAGGTATGGGGAGGGCCATGTCACGGCAAGGTGATTTGGAAAGAACCGGAGTTAAGTGCCCTGATCCGCATCTTGCACAACCCGACATATGCTGGAGCGTACGTTTACGGGCAATGGGAATATGATCCGTTCGATCGTTCGCCCACCAGTGGCAAGGCGAACGTACACTCGCGCGCGGTAGAAGACTGGCCGGTCTGCATCCAGGACGCGTACCCGGCGTACATCACTTGGGAACAGTTCTTGGCGAACCAGCAACAGCTTCATGACAACTGGTACCGCGGCGATCGACAGGGGGCGCCACGCAAAGGGGCCGCTCTGTTGCAGGGGATTGCATTCTGTGGCCGTTGCGGGGCTCGCATGTCGGTACAGCACTATTCGACGAAAGAGAAGCGGGTTCCCGCGTACGGTTGCTACCACGACTATCACCAGCACGGCGGAAAAAGCTGTCAGTCCTTCAGCGCCCGTGGCGTTGATGAGGCAATCAGCAAGCTGTTCCTGGATGCGGTGAGTCCGGCGAAGATCCCGATCGCTTTGCAGGCGTTAGAAGAGTTGGAGGCGCATCGCCAAAAGGCGCTTGAACAATGGAAAATAGACCTTCGGCAGGCGGAGTACGAGGTCGCCTTGGCCCGCCGACGCTATGAAGCAGCCGACCCGGACAACCGGCTGGTGGCCGGTGAGTTGGAGGCGGGGTGGGAACAGGCCATGCAAGAGTTGGACGAGCTTCAGCGGCAATACCAGGGATTCCTGCGCCAACAGGAGACGCCCCTGAACACTCGCGACCGGCGCTTGGTGAAAGAGCTCTCCGGCAATCTTGGGAAGATATGGCACGCTGAGACGACCTCGATGGAAGAGCGAAAGACACTGCTTCGTTTTCTGGTCAAGCGCGTGCATCTAGATGGCGTGACTGAGACGGGAAAGATCCGTATTGAGGTCGAGTGGCACACCGGGGCGCACTGCCTGCTGGTCATCGATCGTCCGGAAGTGGGCGTCTGGGCGCCGAGGACTTCCAAGGCGGTGGAACGACGGATCCACAAGCTTCTGAGTGATCACGATTACGAGGGCATCGCCGAGATTCTCAACCGAGAGAGTTTTCGCACCGCGAAGGGATTGCCTTTCAACCGCTATAGCGTAGGCTACATTGTCCGGACCCGCGGCTGGGGTCGCAAAGGGCAAAACCGTTCTGCTGTCGAAGCGACCTGCTGACGATACGAGGTACGCGGCACCACCGCGCGTGACTTGTGTTTCCTACGGCAGGATCATCGGTTGCGTTGCGCGAAAGCTCGTCGATCGAGAAGGACCATCCCTTCCGCTCTATGAACGCCTACCGACAAAACCTCCACCGTCCCGACGTTCTATCCTTCCGGCTCCGTCTCATCCAAGCCAACCGTTCGCCTCACCCAAAATCATCACATCCGCACCGGGGTACTTCCATTCTCGATTAAAGCCTGTCGTTCCGCTTGCCATCTGCCCCTCTACCGCGCATATTTCAAAGAGCACCCTGTGCTTGCCCTACTATCGGCAATTCAAAGTACAACACGTGTCTTATCAGCGAGGTCCCTTCAGTCCGAGCAGCAGGCGGTCATT
This sequence comes from uncultured Pirellulales bacterium, assembly GCA_964415045.1. Lineage (GTDB taxonomy): Bacteria > Planctomycetota > Phycisphaerae > Sedimentisphaerales > Anaerobacaceae > CAYPZL01. The sequence continues at coordinate 2,287 of CAYPZL010000325.1, forward strand.
GTGTTCGCGCGGGTTGTAGATCCCGTCAGCATCGCCCAGCAGCGAATCGAACACGGCACACAACTCCAGCAGCTGATGCCAGTCACGGCAATTCCTGGCGAGACGGCTCATCTCGATCCCAAGGACAATGCCCACGTGGCCAAGCGAGATCTCGGCCAGCAGCCGTTGAAATCCCTGTCGCCCTTCGGAGCTTTGGCCGCTGACCCCCAGGTCATCGTCAACGACGACGATTTGCTCGTCTGGCCAGCCACAGGCTCTTGCTCGGTTCACGAGATCGTATTGCAGCCGCGTCGATTCGATGTTCTCCTTCACCTGTCGCGTGCTGGATTGACGCACGTAGACTATCGCCAGCCGTGCCAGATGCCGCGTTGCGATCTTGCTGCTTCGAGCAAGCGGCTGGACCGCCTCCTCCAATTCCTTATGAACGGTCATGCGTCGCCTCCTTGCCTGGGGGCGACACATGAGCCTTCAGGATCTGTGTGGCCGTCGTCAGCACCTCCTGACGAGCTGACCTCGGCAGGTGGCCCCACAGATTCGCTAACCTGATTGCTTTCTTGGACTTGCGCGGGGGGGGACCCGCCCTTCCGACTTTCGCATGACATGCCTCCTTGCAGTACTCGTTGACGCCACTCTGCCAGCTCCAGCAGGGCGGATACAGCCACTCTAATCAATGGCTGGCTTGATGAACAACTGCAATAAAAGGGGGTAGTCTGCCTAAGCCGCTTTCAACGCGGCTTCGACGCGGTTGTTGTCGATCGGAATCGTCCCGCACTCCAGGTACCGCGCAAAAGCCTTCCAGCGATTGGTCATGTAGCCGATCGCGCCGCGCAGCTTCGACTTGGGCAACTCCCGCTCGTGGAGTTCGACCAGCCACTGATGCAATTCCGCCACGATCGGCTTGGCTTCCCGCTGCCGAAGCTCGTAGCGCTCTTGGTCGGTCAAGTCGTGGCCGCGGTCCTCGATGTCGTACAGACGCTGGAAGTACCCCTTCTTGAAGAAACGTTGGGCGGCCGGGTCGTTGCGGAGATCCTCCGGGACGTCT
>CAYPZL010000326.1:0-3302 GCA_964415045.1 uncultured Pirellulales bacterium
AATCTCCATTTTGCAAAAGTTCAGTTAGGATCTCGAATCCCGCCCGAAATGGCCCCACGTCGCCTTCTCCGGCGCGGCATGGTTCTCGGGGCAGCATCGGGGCCTATTGCGCCGTCGCGATGCGCACGCGGGGCGGGGCGAGCAGGCCCGCCTCCCAGAGCTGGTAGTCGTCGGACCATTGCCTGCCCCCGGTGATCCAATGGCCGGGCCCGTAGGCGCCGGATCGCTTCGGGACCAGATGCAGGGGTCCGAACGTGTTGCGCCGTGTCAGGACCACATCCACAAAGATCGTAGCGTTGTCGCGGAGATCTGGCGTGATCTCGGCCTCGTACGGCTGCCACGCAATCATCCGGGCCTCGTGACCCTCGGACGAGACCTTGGCGCAGGCTCCTTCGAATTTCGGAAGCTCGATGAATACGTGCTCACCCGCCCGCAGCCGGCACCGCACGGGGACTTCATAGCGGATCGTGCCCGAGTAGAACGGCAGTCCCTGCCCGGTCGCGTCCCCAATGGTGAGCCTGTCCGGCAGCGTCGTCAGCGTCTTTGCCGTCCCGGCCACGCGAACGCCGAAGTCGCCGATCAGATAAAGCGCCTCGATGTTCTTGTCTTCCGAGAACGCCATCTGCAATTCGAGCGTGTTGTTTCCCTGGACGAGAGCCTGCGCAGGCAGCGTCACCTTCTGGATGGCCGGATCGATCCACCAGCCGTCGGCCTCGGAGGAAACGGCTCGCCCGTTCAACGCGATCTCGAAGTGCTCCGGATGCTCGATGCAAAGCGTGAGGGGGCCGGGCGGAACCGTGTCGACCCGGAAGGGAAACGCCAATGTCACCTGCCCCTTGACCTCAGGCTTCGGCCAATACTTCTTGCTGAACCACGGTTGGACCATCTCGCCGCCGCGCCGCGCCAGGCCGAAATGATCCCGCACCACCTGGTCGATCTTCAGCACCTCGCGCACACCCTGCCACGCATTCTCGTCGATTTTGTACCGGGCCAAATCCAACACGCACACATTCTTCTCGTTCAGGCTGTACTTGAACGGGCCGGCGCACATCTGCGCCTGTCTTTCGACGTATCGCGGCGCCGGCGCGACATCAGAAGGCTTTTCCGGTGTGATAACGTAGACGTGCTCGCCTGAGGCGGGGAAGTCCGCCCGCCATTCCAGAGTCTCTCCTACCCGCTCGGTCTCAACGGAGCAGCGAGCCGCGGTGAGACAATTCCACTCGGTCACGTGGCCCCCAACCGGCGCGCGAATCACCGCCTCCGGATAGCCCTTTTCGCGATTGACGTTCATCGCCACCAGGATCGTGCGGTCGCCGTCTTCGGGCATCTGGCAGAAGATGTCGGTCAGCGGCTTGCCCGAGGCGGCATCCACGATGTCGACCGGTCGGCGAATGTGCTTCCTGACTTCTTCGACCACGGATTCGCGGTCGAAATCGCACCGAATGACGCGCTGGGCTACGCTCCTGGCCAGAGCGCTGTTGCGTGCCTCCACATAAGCGGGCGCGTCGCCGGCGAAAATGACCTTGCCGCCGACGCGATGGAAGTTGTACAGCATGTTCAAGGTGTCAGCGCTTATGGTCGTCATCTTGCCGACTAAAACGGCGCGGTACGGAGCCTTTCCGATCCACAGCACGGCTCGACCGTCGGCGTCCTTTTCGATGCGGTACAGGCGACTCATCATCTCCTCGTCGCCGTAATCAAAGTCGATGTGCGCCCCGGCGAGCCAGTGAAACAGGTCGCGATGGGCCTTCTCCAGTTCCTGAATCGCGGCGTCCTTCGGGGTAACGATATTGTGCGTCCAGTCGACGTGGATCTGGGACCAGAGGCTCTCGACCGGATTGACCACCAGCAGGTCGCAGTAGGGCTTGCCCTGCTGCAGCATCAATCCGAGGCGGGCGAAGTAGGTCTCGACCGGAGCGTAGTCGCGCCACCACCCGGACTGGTAGAAGATGCTCGCGGGATAATCGCGTTTCGCCTCACCTTCCATGGTGTACCACGAGAGGTGATGACAGCGCAGGTTGATGCCGAAGAGCGCCTGCCAGTCGCCCACGGCCTTGTGCGCCTCGAAGTCGAACTGCCAGCCGGTGACGCCGTACAGCTCCGACAGCAGCCAGCGCTGCCCCAATTGCCGCGCGGCCGAGGAAAGTTGTTTGACGATCCAGTAGTTGCGGTTGCCCTCGGTCAAAACGTCCACGCCGGGATAGTCCATGTGCTCGTAGAACCGCATGAGCGAGCCCTGCATGGTCGTCTGGGCCGTGAGGCTGTCCTCGTGCAGCACGTGCCCGGTGAGCAGCATGTTGTTTTCGGTGCACCAGTCGTAGATCGGCTGGACCCAGTTCTCCAGGAACAATTGCTGGCAGACCTCCATGTAGTGCCACTTGACCTGCGAGACGGGCTCGCCGTCCTTGCGCAGGAACAGCTCGGGGAGCCGGTCCACGAGATCGTATCCGATGCGCTCCTGGAATTCCTCGGGCAGCTTGTCGGTCCAGGGCGTCAGCTAGGTGGCGTTTTCGTTGGACAGGCTGAAGCCGCACATCACCGCGCCGCGGTGCGGCTCGTCGGTAAAGATGCCGCGAATCGACGTGCCCAGCCGGTCACCGCAATGGGCCTTGTACTGCTCGTGTGTAAGCTGAAGGAAATAGTCCGTGGCCTCGCGGCTCATCGTATCGGCGTACGTGTAGCCGTTGTAGAAACTGCCTTTGGCCATCTCCTCGACGGTGAAGACCAGTATCGTCTTGTTCACATAATCCGAGGAGCGTGTGTCGTTAGTGATCCGCGTGCAATGGGAGAAATCGATCCCGTTAAGGTCGCAGGCGAAGGCGGCGTAAACGCCGTCGGTCCAGCCGAATTGCGCCGCCGGCATGGTCCGCAGGCGCATGTACTTGCGCCGGAATTCGGGCTTCTTCGTCACCAGGCCCCCGGCGGTGCCCGAGGGCCAGCGGTCCTCGTCGTAGAGCCAGGCCTCCAGGCCGAGCTTCTCGGCCTCGTCGGCGCATGCATTGGTCAACGCAAACCACTCGTCGCCCAAATACTCGGTCGCCAGGCCGGTGCGCGAGTGCATGAAGAAGCCGCCGAAGCCCATTTCCTTGATGACGTGGATCTGGCGAATCAACTCGTCTTCGTTGAGTTCCCCGTTCCAGGACCAGAAGGGCTTGCCCCGATAGGCCGGACCCGGCTCCCTAAAACGCTCGCCGAGCTGCTCCAGGCTTAGTGCCTCTGTTGGCGTAGCGTCCCGCGTGGGTTGAGAACCCACCCTGATATGGAACGACTTTCGTCAAGCGTGATTATTCGATTGTTTTGGT
>CAYPZL010000327.1:0-3258 GCA_964415045.1 uncultured Pirellulales bacterium
TGACAATACCACCAAAAAAATCCTACTTCATGCACGCTTGCCGAAATGACACGGATGTTTGGAGACGATCTTCCATTTGCCTCGGCGAACTGCCCGGCTACGTGGGAGCAGACGAGAAGGCCGATGTACACCGGATCGTTCATGGCGATGTTCGCCGAGGAAGCGCTCGCATCGTCGGTCAGGGCGCGCCAGGTTGCGCCGTCGCTGGAGCGTTCGGCCTTGAAGGTAAAGCCCTGGCGGGTCAGACGGATCCAGGTCGGCAGCGGCGTTTCGCCCACGTCGGTTGCCACGACGGTCGTGGTGTCCTGCCCGAGGTACAGGCGCTGCGTGAGCCTGGTTCGGGGATCGGGCTCGACGAACAGGGTGGCGTTGGCGGCCCGGGGCATCGGGCAAAATCTACCCGCCACGGAGTCACCGCGAGCGCGTTCCGCGGCTCATCGGTCCTGCTGGTGCTTGCGAATCCTCTCCAGCGAAAGTGCGCCTCGTTGTCCCAGCCGGCTGGCGTAGATCTGGATGCCCCGGACTTGTCCGCGGAACTGGCGGTCCAGTCCGGCGCCCTGGAGGGTCTTGTTGAAGTTGCCTATCACCAGATTGCCGCTGCCGCCGCCGACCGGGCCGTTGTTGTAGCCGGTCTTGCGGTCGAGCCGTGCGGCCGTGTCCTCGTCACCGAAGTACCAGCAGACGCTGTCGGTGGCCTTCGTCGCGTCGTAGGTCACGGCGAAGAAGACCCACTTGCCGATCCGGACCTTGCCTTTGGAGCTGTCATTCTTGATGCCGTCGGGCCATTCGTTAATCGCCAGTCGCATCCTGCCGTCGGCGTGATGGACGAGGTCGATGCCGGAATGGTTGTGCTGGAGGCTGAAGAGGATGCGGTTGCCGCCGGAGCCGATCTTCATGCCGGAGGCCTTGAGCCAACCCATGATCGTAAACGACCGGGCGCCCTCCAGGTCCTCGATCGGCGCCTCGCCCACCCTGATCCAGGAGAACGGCTCGCCCGATCCCAGATCGTAGGCGCCGTCTTTCGACCGCGTGATTTTCCCACCGTGCAGCGTCACCTTCGGATCGTCGCCGCCGGCGAAACCAAATCTGACGACGGGATCCGCGGAGTCTCGATCCACGCTGATCGGCAGCGTAGCGCAGCCCTCGGCGCCGTCTTCGTCTGTGATCGTCAGCGTGACCGTATAGAGACCGGGCTTCTCGAACGTATGCACGGGCGTCCTGCTGCTCGAACGGCCCGCATCGCCGAAATCCCAGCGGCACTGCTGCTTCCACGGGGTCGAGAATCTCACCGTCAGCGGAGCTACGCCTTCGGTCTTCTCCGCCGAAGCCCGCGCCACCGGCCGCATCTTCTCGCCCGGGGCGTACCGCAGCAGCCGGATCGCATAGCCCTGCTTTGGGGGCGTGAAAGTGAACGGGCCCACAGGCGCCGAGCCGATCGGCAGCGTCTTCATCTGCCACGTGTCGATGCCGTCTACCTTGTAGGGCCTGCCGCCGGGCAGATCGATAGTCACCGGTTTTTTCTCAGCAAAGTACATCAGGTAACATTCGCCCGCCTTTGCCAGAATGCAGACGTCCGGATGATGGCTGAAGTCCGGCGACATCTGCTGATAAGGCAGCGCCTCGATGATGTCCTTCATAAACTGAATCCGCGCCGGACTCTGCCCACGCAGCACGCCGCCCTTGGCCCACCACAGCAGGTCCTGGGGGTGCTTGTAGGTCTCGCCGTGGCCTACGAAGCAGCCGGCCAGCGAGCCCATCCAGAAGTTGCGCGTCATCTGCTCGGCCGTGATGTTGCCCCAGCCCTGCGGGATATTGCCCTCGTAGCGGCACTCATCGTAGACCACCGGCTTGTTGTATTTCTCGCGGACCTCCTTCGTTCGCCGGAAGTCGCTGTTCTGGATGCTGCAATGCGTTACCCAGGGCTTCGTGTGGTCGTACCAGCCCCGGCAGTTGTGAATCCCGCGCAGGTGGTCGTACGGGTCGATCTTCTGCACCAGTTGCATGTACTGGTCCCAGTGCTCCATCGGCCATTTGAGCAGGTCGTACTCGTTGGCGAAGGACCACCAGACGTTGCGGAACGCCGCCAGCCGTGCGACCAGATAGTGCAGGTAGAACAGATTGTTCTCGTGGCCCATGCTCTTGAAGCCCCAGCGGTCGTACGGATGGAAGATGATGATATCCGCCTCGATCCCCATGTCGCGCAGTTGCCGCACGCGTTTCTCGAAGTGGCGCCAGAAGGCCGAGTTGAACCGCTTGAAGTCCCAGTCCTTCAGCGGCTTGCCTTCATAGGCGTAATACTGGGGCTCGTTCTCGTTGTAGGTATAGGCCTTGGGAAACACGCACATGCGCATCTTGTTGAACGGCGCGGTCTTCAGGGTCCGAAGCGTCTGCTCTTCCATCGCGTCGCCCTGGTGCGCCCAGGCGTAGCAGGTGGTGCCGACGGAGAAGTGCGGCGTCCCGTCGGCGTAGGCCAAGCGGAACGTGTCGTGGACCCGCACGGGCCCGTGATTGTCCGGTCCGGCCTCGGTGCAGGTGAACGCGCCCCTCTTGCCGTCCAGCTCCTTGCAGTTGCTCTCGGTAACGTACGTCCACCGCCCCGGCGCATCGGGCATGAAGCGGATCTTGTAGACGCCGTCGCCATCGTAGAAGCCTTCCGGCGTAAAGACCCTGTCGCCCTGCCTGAACCGCGCGCTGAGATCCACGTCCACAAACGGATTGCCCGACGAGGAACCCTTGAGCGAAACCTCAAAGACGTCCCAACATTCCACGCCGGCCGCATCGGAGGCCATCACCAACACAACACACAGCCACAACACCACCGCCGCAACCGCCATATTCCATCCACGCATGTCCGATCCTCCCTTCTATCGAGCCGGAGAACGTATCTCGTGAAGCGGCGCCTCTTGCAAGATACGAGATACGCTTCAGGATTCACGCATTGCACCCATTGTCCCCCAAAACCGCTCCCCCTGCCACAGCAAAAATGGAAATGGCCGAACGTCAAGCGTCTCTCGCCCACGGCCTGTGGTTTGCGGCCGCAGAGAATGGGCAAAGGCCGGCGGCTGAAGTTTTCCGCCGGCCCTTCGATGTGGGTGCCAAATGGGTGAGATGTCCTGCGGTCTGACCGCCCGGTTGTAGATGCGAACCTCGTCGATCAGGCCGGTGAAGAAAGTGGTTCGGCTCGGTATCGCCGCCCCAGATGCAACCGTGTCATTTCGGCAAGCGTGCATGAAGTAGGATTTTTTTGGTGGTATTGTC
>CAYPZL010000328.1:0-3243 GCA_964415045.1 uncultured Pirellulales bacterium
GCTTCTGGGACCTGAAGAACCTCCTCGACATCGAACCAGACGGGGGCGTCTACATCTACTCTTTAAGCGAGGCCCATGGCGAGGAGCAGGAGGTCGACATGCGGCGGCTGTGGGAGTGGCTCAAGTTCTTCGGGATGGAGGTCCACGGGTTCGAGGTAGGTGGGGATGGCCGTCCGCGGTTCGGCGGTGGCCTGCACGCCTCGGGTCACGCCAGCCCCGAAGACCTCCTGTTCATCGCCCGGGAGATCGCCCCCAAAACATTGATCCCGATTCACACCGAGCGGTCCAAGTTCTACCACGAGCACCTAAAGGGGGACCCTGTAGAAGTGAGGATACTTGCTAATGGGGCGCAGGTTTGCCTCTGATGCTGCGCCTTCTTCCTAGGTACCTTGGTTCCTGACATCCACAACGGCAGGCCGGAGTGCGAGAGGTGGGTACGTCCCTACCCCGGTACCGCCATGGACGTCGTCACAGTGGATGACGCAAATGACCATAAAATTCGGATGGCCAAACCAACCACAATGATCCTGAAACACACGAGACAGGTTGTCTCCCCCGCCATGGACGGTCGGCAAGGTTGTCGCCCCTGGCCCCGGGCCGTTAATATGGCTAGGGGATAGCTTATAAGTGATGGTGTGCACCGAAAAGCGGGGGACACCAAAGCTTGAGCGATTGGCCTATAAGCACGCGCACCCGGGCGGGAAAGGAAGTATGAGGTTGTGAGGTGTAGGGTTAGAGCGTGATAGCTCAGACAGGGTTATGAGCTCTAAGGGAAAACCGCATTATTTCGGCCATCGCCAGCGGCTGCGCGACCGTTTTCTCAAGGTGGGCTTAGAGGGATTAGCAGAACACGAGGTAATCGAGCTATTGCTTACGCTCGCCATCCCGCGTTCGGACGTGAAACAACCTGCTAAGGCCCTGCTACGGCGCTTTGGAAATCTGCGTGGCATTTTGGACGCGCCGCTAGATGAGCTGCGGGCAGTGAAAGGCATTGGCGCCGTCACCCCCGTGGCACTCAAGATCATCCGTGCGGCTGCCACCCTGTACCTGCAGCAATCGGCTGAAGGCGTAGAGTTCTCCACTAATCCCGAGCGGCTTGCAGATTTCTGGCGCATGAAGATCGGTGCGCTCCAAGATGAAGTTTTCGAGGTTGCTTACCTCGATTCTGGTCTCCGGCTCCTGCGCGATGGAGTCGAACGATTGGAGGAAGGGACAATAGATCGCGCTACAGTGTACCCGCGGCGCGTTGTGGAGGCCGCGCTACGGCGGGGAGCTGCGGCCGTGGTGCTTGCTCATAATCACCCGAATGGAGACGTTAACCCCAGTGAACAAGACAGGCTCTTAACCCGTGCCATTGTCCTCGCGGCCGAGGCGGTTCAGGTGCGCATCGTGGACCACCTTATTGTGTCGCCTGATGAGGTATTCAGCTTCCGGGAGGCTGGGTTGCTATGACAATCGCGCCTGCCATTCTCGAGGCATTTCCTAACCTTAACGATGCCCAACGTGCTGTAATAGGTCACCTCGACGGACCGCTCCTGGTCGTTGCGGGCCCAGGTTCGGGAAAGACCTACTCAATCGTCCTGCGCGCTCTGAACCTGCTCCTGCTCAGAAAGGCAGCACCCCGAGAGATCGTGCTCTGCACCTTTACCGAGAAGGCGGCTTACGAGATGCGTGACCGCCTGGCCGCCGTGGCTCGGAAGGTAGGTTACAAGGAAGATCTCTCGGAGCTTTGTGTCTCGACGATCCACGGTTTCTGCAACAAGCTTCTCCTGCAGTTTCGCCATTACACCCCTCTAGGACACAATTACGAAACCTTAGATGAACTAACTCAGCTCCTTTTCATCTTCGACCACTTCGACGAAATCATTGGTCCCGCAAAAGATGGCCGCTACTTGAATCACTGGACGACGCGATGGACAGCTATTGAGGGTGCGCGCACGTATTTCAACAAGATCACGGAAGAGCTGATTGACCCGGAACAGCTCGTCGTTTCCGGGGATCCCTTCCTCGCTGCGCTCGGGAACGCCTATCAGGCTTACCAGCGGTGCCTCTTTGAGAACAACCGGGTGGACTTCGCACACCTCCAGAGGCTCGTTTACGACCTTCTTGAGGATCCTGAGCTTGCCGGTGCGGTAGTGCGCGGAATCCGATACGTAATGGTGGACGAGTATCAGGATACAAACTACATTCAAGAACAGCTCCTATTCAAGCTTACGTCAGAAAGCCATAACCTCTGCGTCGTCGGGGATGAGGATCAGAGTCTGTATCGCTTCCGAGGTGCTACGGTCCGAAACATCCTAGAGTTTCCGCAGCGTGTGCCGGACTGCAAAATCGTCAAGCTCACGAGGAACTACCGCTCCCACCGAGCCATAATCGAACGCTACAACCGCTGGATGGCCTCAGTAGACTGGTCAAATCCGGATGGACCGGACTTTCGTTATGATAAAACGATTGAGCCGGACCCAGACGGCGATCATCCCAACTACCCTGCGGTCTTTGCCATTTGGGGGCGCGACCGACGCGATGAGGCAAAGCGCTTCGCAGATCTTGTGGAGTACCTGAAGCAAAACGGAGTGATCGAGGACTACAGCCAGATCGCGCTACTCCTGCATAGCGTGCGTCAGGAGCACAGCGGACACTACCTCGACGCACTTCGCGAACGCGGCATCCCTGCTTTCTGCCCTCGGGCCCGTGCTTACTTCGATAACGACGAGATCCGCGACGTGGTCGCATGTTTCGCCGTGATCTTCGGTTGGTACGGCAAGGGCCGCGGGGAAGTCGCTGGGGCGGTAGCAAAGCTTGCCGCCTACGTAGATGATGCTGTCGTCCAACTCGGCCGGCGTTTCCCCTGGCCCCACCCGCTGGCACAGGCTCTCCAGAGCTGGACCCGAGAGATTGAGGAACTAAGCGAAGGTGAGGCCCTAGACGTTCGCCCGGCAGACTACCTTTACCGCCTCCTGGCGTTGGAGCCATTCAAAACTTACGTCAAAGACGAGAACGCCGCCCGCAACTTAGCCATCTTCTCGCAGCTCCTGAACGCCTTCCAGAGGTATTACCATTACACTGTGGTTACACACCGCAACCGCGACATCCTGCGCTTGCACCTCTTCAACAGCTTTCTGCGGTTGCTCTACGACGGCGGGATCAACGAATACGAGGACCCAGATCAGCCCTTACCCAAGGGCTACGTCCAGGTGATGACCATCCATCAGGCGAAAGGGCTGGAGTTTCCTGTGGTAGTGG
>CAYPZL010000329.1:0-3241 GCA_964415045.1 uncultured Pirellulales bacterium
CTTGTCCTCAATCATACCAGAGAACGCGACCGGAGGCAGCCTTTCATGGGATTACTTGTTGTACTGTTTCGGGCCGTCGGTTCCACGCCGGCGGCTCGGTCCCGTTGCGATTGTCATTCTACTCTCTCGACGCGGGGATTGCACGGAGAATTTCATGATCCGGAACCGGTGACGCGTGGCACGAGCCAGGCAGATGAGAATCAGCATGGTCAACGAGTTGTCCATCCTACAACTGGGGCCGCTCGAAGAGCGGCTTTTCCCCTTGACGGCCGGGGCAATGTGTGGTATTTATAGAACAACGATGTGCTCGTTTGAATGGAAGTGAGGAACAGCAGATCATGGATCGTGAAGCGGATATCCGATTCGATTTGGCCCGGCGTTTGGGGCAAGGGGATTTTCCGCGCTTTGCGCAGGGTCGGCGTGATTGGAGATTGCCGATTGGAGATTGGGGTTTCCAGCGGCGGTTGCGCCAAACAAACCCAATTTGTGCCGGGCGGCGCGCCAAACGAACCCAATTCGTCCGGGGCCCGGCGGGCCCGGGAAATCCGAAGCTCGAAATCCTAAACAAATCCGAAATGCCAATGATCGAAACAGACCCTAAACGCAAAACAAAGCCAATCCGGGCCCGGGTTTGCCCGGTGGGGTCGATCTTGCCCGGTGTGTGGAGATGTGGTATGGTGTCGAGGCATGTTAAACCGCACAAGAGTGCCTTGCAGAAACGGGAGAAACCACGATGACTGAGCTCAGAAGCGAACCATCCAGCAGAATATCGAGACGTGCGTTTTGCCGGTCGGCGTTGGCGGCGGGCGTGGCGTTGCCTTTCGGCGCATCGATCGCGAGGGCGGCCGGGGCGAAGAAGAAAGTGAGATTCTACAAGAACCTGGGGCCGGGGCACATCGGCGTGCGAGCCAACCAGCAACAGGCGCTGGACTACGCGGCCCGCTTCGGCTTCGACAGTATCACTCCGAGCGTGGGCGAGTTCGCCGGCAAGTCCGAGGCGGAGATTCGCACCTGGCTGGCGACGATGAAGGACAAGGGCGTGCGGTACGGCTCGGCCGGCCTGCCCGTCGATTTTCGCGGAGACGAAGCTCGCTTCGAGCAGGGTCTGGCAGGGCTGGCCCGGCAGGCGAAGGTCTTGCAGCAATTGGGCGTAACGCGCATGGCGACCTGGATCCTGCCCGGCCACAACGAGCTGACCTATCTGCAGAACTTCAAGCGGCATGAGCGACGCCTGCGCGAAGCAGCCAAGGTGCTCAGGGACCACAACATCCGGCTGGGCCTGGAATTCGTCGGCCCGCGCACCTCGCGCAGACGCAATCGCTTCCCGTTCATTTGCACGCAGCACGGCATGATGGAACTCGCGGACGCCATCGGCACGGGCAACGTCGGTCTGCTGATGGATAGCTGGCACTGGTACACCTCGCACGGCACGGTCGAGGAGCTGCTGGCGCTGTCGGGCAAAGACATCATCCACGTTCACGTCAACGACGCTCCCGAAGGCATCGACGTCGATGAGCAGATCGACAGCCGCCGCTGTCTGCCCGTGACGACAGGCGTGATCGATATGAAAGGGTTCGTCAACGCCCTGGCCAGGATCGGCTACGACGGCCCTGTCGAGTGCGAGCCGTTCGATCAGGAGCTGCGGCAGATGGACGACACCATCGCCGTGGAAAAGACCGCCAAGGCCCTGGACCGCCTCTGGAACCTGATCGAAGCCTGACTCGCTCCGTGTTTCATAGATCGTGCGGCGATAGATTGCTTCGCTTCGCTCGCAATGACACAGGGAACTCCTATATGTCATTGCGAGGAGCGTAGCGACGAAGCAATCTCCTCCCGCATAGTCGCGGAACCTGCGCAACGCAACGGCGGCGCGGGCCAACGCGGTCGCGAAAAAGCGGCGGAAAAAGCGGATATGGCGTGAAATCTCCCGCTACAGGTGGCGACTACCCGGATGAAACCGGAAATCTTGTGTAGGAGTGTTTCATCATGGGCGATCCGTCATGCATCACGTACCGCAAGCACACGTTCCTTTCGAGTGCGGCGATGGGGCTCAGTGCCATCGTCATCACGCTGATCCTCAGCGGCACCGGCGTCCTCGTCTACGGCATCCACTTGGCCAGCGAGAAGTCCGAGCGGGTCATCTCTCTGGCGCAAGGCGCCGTGCGGGGGCTGCCCATGCTGACCGAATCGCTGCCGCCGGTGCTGTCGGACATGCTGGACGACCGCCGTCAGCCCGACTACAGCAATGCGCTGGCCATCACGGCCAAGCTGACCACCGCGCCGGGACCCTACGACGGCACGCGCACCGCTATCGAGATCGTCAACAACGGCTCCGAGGTCGTCTCGCTGCTGTCGTTGCGGGTACTAATTCTCGATGAACACGGTCGCCTTATCTCCGAGGACCAGGAGTGGGCGGCGACGCCCTTTGCCGCCGACCACGAATGGCGCGGGCCGATCATGCCGGGATCGCGGCGATACTTCGTCTCCGGCCGACGCCTGCATGACGTCAGCCTCGTCGATGAGCTCAGACCCGAGGTCGAGATCACCGAGCTGCGCGTCTGGAACCGCCCCGACAAGGCCCCCGCCATCGGCGACGAATCGCTGAGCGAAGCTGCGGCGTCCGCCCCCGCCAATACCGACGGCGCCGACAAAGGGTAAGATCAATCTGGCGCTGCGGCGGCGCTGCGCGAGGAATCTGTCCGGGCAGGGCAAGATTCGACCCGTCGGCCTCCGATCCGAATCGGGTCCGCATCGGCAATTCCGACGCTCACGAACGAGCGGGACAGAACGTACTGTTCCTCGACTGCCACGTAAGTTTCGAGAAACGTCCCACGTGCGGTTTCGACGACGACAACATCTACTCGACGGCCTCGGATGCCACCGCCGCCGGCAGGAGCAAGGGTCGCAAGCCTCGTGTCTATGACGCCACGGCCCCATTGAACAGAAGAGATTCCATGCTGGTCACGGAGGTGGGATACAAGGTCCCCATGCCCGCGGTAGGCGCTTCAGAAGACAGGCGATAGCCGACCGGCAAAATCGCTGCCGAACCGGAACGATTTCGAGCGTGTTCAATGTCGGTACAGCCAATCCCACGTCAAGCGGGCCAGGCTGATGTCGTTGCGGGAGCCTTGGCCTGATTCATAGACGCAAAGGATGGTCCCGTCTTTCGTGACGGCCAGATCGGAGTAGTACCGCATTTCATAAATCGTTCGACTATGTAAAGATTTCACAGCGCGTGGGC
>CAYPZL010000330.1:0-3230 GCA_964415045.1 uncultured Pirellulales bacterium
CAAACTCAGAATATTCGATTTACACAACACCACCTACGCATTAACCGGATGAACCAAAAAACACTGCATATTTCTTGTATGGAAACACCCGTCGTATTCGTGATAATGGTAGAGAATGATCATTCCGGGTAGTTGCAGGGCGGCCGATGATTGAAGACGAACTGCTGAAGCTGAGATTGAAGCTGGGTCGAGCCGACGGCCTGCGCCGCATCTACGAGAAGTACCTCGACTACCTGCTCAGCGTGGCGATGGCGTTCGTCAATGACGCCCAGGCGGCCGAGGATATCGTGCACGACGTCTTCGTTTCGCTGGCCCGGTCTGCAACGCAATTCCGGCTGCGTGGCAATCTGAAGCATTACTTAGCCACGTGCGTGGCCAACAAGGCCCGGGACCGGCTCCGCGCCGGAAAACGTCATGCGGCTCGACTCGAGAGCCACACGACGCCGAAGGCCGAAGCAGGCCCGCCCGAGGACGGCCTCATCTACGCCGAGCAGGCGCGGCAGATCTACGAGGCGCTGTCCCGGGTCCCGTACGAGCAGCGCGAGGTCATCGCGCTTCGCGTCAAGGCGGGGATGAAGTTCAAGGAGATCGCCGCACAGCAGGGCGCTTCGGTGCTGGCCGTGCAGGCCCGATACCGGCGCGGCATGGACAAGCTGCGGTCTATCCTGAATGGGAGACTCTGAAATGAGACCCGCAGAAGAAGTAGAGAATATCGTTCGCAAGGCCGACTGTGAGGCGCCCGACGTGACGCGGCGGCGCCTGTGGAAGGACATCGCCGAGACACTGCACGAATCAGAACTGACGACAGGAAAACGCGGCGACGCCCGCGCGTGGAGAATTCTCATGAACAACAAAATCGCAAAACTCGCTATCGCGGCCGTGGTTGTTGTGGCCGCCCTGGCCGTGGGCGTGGAGAGGTTCACCCGGACAAGACCCGACAAGACGCTGGCATTCAGTGCCGAGATTCGGACGAACATGGCCCTGGACCTGGACCCCAAGGCGGCCATCCCGCTTCGACAGACCCGACCCGAAGATTTCGACGTGACCTGGGACGGCGAGAACGGCGGCACGCTGAGAATCATGCCCGACTCGTCTCTACGGCTCGCTACGCCCTCCTCGCTTAAACCCGAATGGAACAACGTCGTCGCATGGGCCCATTCCATACTGCCGGAGATCGCCGAAAGCACGACCACCAGCGTCTCGGCCCACGACAGCCGGTTCGCCGCCATCCTGACCAGCGAGGGGAATCTGGCGGTTGTCCAAATCGGCGACTACGACGAGAGCAAGGCCCGGCTCCAATGGCAGGTGGAAGGCCCCACCCTGCCCGGCTATGGCCCGGTGCAGGTCGTGACACTGGCCTGCGTCGATCCGGGGAAACCGTCGGCGCAGCCCTGTGCGATCGATTTCGACACCGGCCGCACGAGCGTCATTCCCGCGCAAGTGCTGAACTTGCCCGCAGAAGACTTTCTCGACTGGCTGGAGCAAAACGGCATCGACGCCATCGCTCGGATGACAGACGAAGGTGGCGGCCTGACCGGCGTGGGGCTGGCATGTAAGGCGATCGCGCCGGGCGTCTGGACCATAATCGACGCACTGGCACTTCGTGACGTCATGAGTAACATCCCGTACCAGTCCCGCGACCCGATCCTCTTCGAGGAGGGCCGGTATCAGGTCGTTGTTGCCTTCAAGACGCGCGAAGGCGGGATCGGCATCCTGCAAATGCGTGACGCCGACCGCGTCGGGCAGACGACACAGTTCCGCTACAAAATGGTGCAGCCCGATTCGCCCGGCGCCACCGAAGTCCAGGCGCAAGAGGAAGACGAAGCGCTCCCGCTCTACGTCTCGGCGCGGTGGCTCTGCGACCTCGGAAAATACGTGCTGATCTACGCCAATGACCACGAGGACCGGCTCCCGCAGTCACTCGAGGAACTCCGGGAATTCGCCGAGAGCGAGGAGAACTATCAGTGGATGGTCCGGGACGTGGAGTATCTCGGGGCGGGACTCACCTGCGCAGACTCGCTCTCGAAGGTCGTGGCCTACGACAGAACGCTGCTGGGCGTGGGCAAGGGAACCAACGTGCTGTTCCTCGACAGCCACATCGAGTACGTCGAGCCGGAGAAACTCGCGGAACTCGGCCTGCCCGCCAGGTCCGGGAACGCCGCCACAGCCCAGAAATAGCCCGACAGCCAATTCCCACCCAAGCCAACCGCAGACGCCGGACCCGCCAGGTCCGGCGTCTTCCTCTGCGCAGCCCCATCCGGACAGCATCCTTCGCGATGCAGGGAAAATCTCGGATTTCTTGTGTCCAAACGGCGGTGCGAATCGTGATAATGGTGAACAACGATCGTTGTGCGGTTATGTGCGGTGCGAATTGATGCTTGAAGACGAATGGCTGAAGCTCAAGTTCAAGGCGGGCAGCCGGGACGCGTTGCGGCAGATCTATGAGAAGTACCGCGACCGTCTGCTGACGCTGGCGATGGCGCTGCTGGCCGAACAGGGCGACTACGCGACGGCATTGGACCGCTGCCTGACGCTGCGCAAGATGGCCTTGCAGACGTGCGACCGAACGCTGGTAACGTACCTCGTGGGGATCGCGTTGAACGCCCTGGCCAATGGAACCATCCAGAGCACCCTGGGCCTTATACCGAATGACGTGACAGCCCTGAAGCAGTTCCGAGACCCCTTGGTTCAGACGCAGAAGCAGTTTCCTTCTCTGGTGTACTGCCTGGCGCAGGAGGCCGATGTATGCGCCCAGACCATGCGAATGGAGAAAGCAGACGTACTCATTCGAATGGCTGAAGAATCTGCCGATTCGCCCACCGATCCCGTGCTCATGCGCATCCGCCAGGCCCCCGAGGAGGCCTTCTTCGAGAGAAACCGAAACTACTGGCACAGGACGATCGGCACCATCATAGACACGCTCGAGTCGACACTGCCGTATGACCAGATGTGTGCCACACTGGACGAATTCGACGACCGCGCGTGTGCCGAAGCCAAAGACAACCCGGACGCGACGCTGACGGCGTTCTCACTGCCGGCGGTCGGGAGGATCTACCAACTGACGATAAGGCAGCAGACGCACCTCCATGCCATCGAAACGGCGATCGACCTCTACATCGCCAAGGCCGGCACGGGACGTTTGCCGGACACCCTGCCCGCCGACTCTCCACGGGACCTAATCAAGACCACCGGCATAGCCGGTGGTATGAGGAAGGCCCCTAAAAGGGGCC
>CAYPZL010000331.1:0-3154 GCA_964415045.1 uncultured Pirellulales bacterium
AACGATTTCCTTGAAGAATATAAGCCTAATCTCCATTTTGCAAAAGTTCTCTTCTCAGTTGCATATTGCAGGAGTGAAACAACGAGGTCCGTTGAACAACCGCGCCGGAAAGGCCGGGGGTCGCTGCTATCACAGGAGGTTTACATTATGCGCGCTGTTTTGAAGGGGATCCGGGGGCCTATCGTGATCGCTGTTGTCGGCATGGCAGCATGGACGGCGGCGGGCCAGGAGGCCAACTACGACGAATCGAAGGTGCCGGCGTACACACTTCCCGATCCGCTTCTCTGCGCCGACGGGACGAAGGTCGCGAATGCGAACGTGTGGCGACAGAAGCGCCGGCCCCAGATCCTCAAGCTCTTCCAGCAGCATGTATACGGGAAATCGCCCGGCAAGCCGGACTTCATGACCTTCGTGACCACCTCCGTTGACAAACGTGCCCTCGGCGGCAAGGCCACGCGTAAAGAAGTCACCGTCTACTTCACCGGTCGCAAGCAGGACCCGAACATGGCCGTCCTGATCTACCTGCCGAACAAGGACGCCGGGCTGGCCCCGCTGTTCGTCGGCCTGAACTTTCGCGGCAACCACACGATCCACGCGGACCCGGCGATCAGCATAACGAAGAGCTGGACGCGGGACCGGGACTCGAATCACAGGGCCACCGAAGCCGGGCGGGGCAAGAGCGCCAGTCGCTGGCCCGTCGAGCGCATTCTCGGACGAGGCTACGGCCTGGCGACCATCTACTATGGCGACATCGATCCCGACTTCGACGACGGCTTCCGCAACGGTGTCCATCCGCTGTTCTACAAACAGGGACAGACCAAACCCGCCCCCGACGAGTGGGGCTCCATCGGCGCCTGGGCCTGGGGGCTGAGCCGGGCGATGGACTACTTCGAGACCGACCCGGACATCGACCACAAGCGCGTGGCCGTGCTGGGCCATTCGCGGCTGGGCAAGACCTCGCTTTGGGCCGGAGCGCAGGACGAGCGATTCGCCCTGGTCATCTCCAACGATTCCGGCTGCGGCGGCGCCGCCCTGTCGCGCCGGGCCTTCGGCGAAACCGTCAAGCGGATTAACACCGTGTTCCCCCACTGGTTCTGCGACAATTTCAACCGGTACAACGACAACGAAGGAGCCCTGCCGGTCGATCAGCACATGCTGGTGGCTTTGATGGCCCCCCGCCCGGTCTATGTCGCCAGCGCCGAGGAGGACCGCTGGGCCGACCCGCACGGCGAGTTCCTCTCGGCCAAACACGCCGACCCGGTCTACAAGCTGCTCGGCACCGAGGGCCTGCCCGCCGAGACGATGCCGGCGGTCGGCAAGCCGACCATGGGCGCCATCGGCTACCACATCCGTCCCGGCAAACACGACGTCACCACCTACGACTGGGACCGCTACATGGACTTCGCGGACATGCACCTGAGAAAGGAAAGATAGCACGTTCCACTGAAGCGCCCGGGGCCGGCCAAAGAATCGTCCCGTAGGGTGGGTCCTTGACCCAGGCGGCCATGCGATCGAAGGCGAGTTTGACGCGCGGGTTAAGAACCCGCCCTACTTGCAGAGAAAAGAGAAATCACGTATTTGCCCGACGCGCGGCAGTCGAGCCGGAGAATAGCTGAGGAGTTTGTATGAAGACAAGACTGTTGACCGCATCTCTCTGCACGCTTTGCGCTGTCGTGTTCCTGTCTCGCGCGGCGACAGCCGTTGGCTCGACGGAAGCCGAGACGGCCGGCCGGTACATCCCCAGGCTGGAGAAGATCCTCACCGAAAACATCGCGCCGTTCTGGTACGAGAAGAGCCTGGACCGGGACCGCGGCGGGTACATCGTCAGCTTTGACTCGCAGGGGCGGCTGAAGGAGCCGGTGACGAAGATGATCGTCACCCAGGCACGGACGCTGTGGCTGTTTTCCCGGCTCGCCCGCGCGGGCTATCGCCGCAAGGAGCATCTGGACGCGGCCGAATTGGGTTACGAGTTCCTGACCGAGAAGATGTGGGACCGGGCCAATGGAGGCTTCTACTGGGAGGTGGACGTCACGGGGGACAGGCAGCTCAAGCCGCGCAAGCACCTCTACGGTCAGTCCTTCGGACTGTACGCCCTTTCGGAATACTACCTCGCCAGCGGCAAAAAGGAAGCGCTCGATTTCGCCGTACGGTTCTTCAACCTGCTGGAAGCCAAGGCCCACGATAAGACCTGCGGCGGTTACGTGGAGTTCTTCAATCCGGACTGGACTGCCCCGCCGGCCGGCGAATCCACGTATCTCGGCGACCCGGTCGGTTTCAAGCTGATGAACACGCACCTGCATCTGCTCGAGGCCCTGACGACGTTCTACCGCGCGAGCAAACTGCCGCTGGCCCGCGAGCGTCTGCTGGAGCTGATTCACATCCAGAGCAACACGGTCGTACGAAAGGACCTCGGCGGTTGCACCGACAAGTACGAGCGCGACTGGACGCCGCGCCTCGACGGCAACTACGCCCACGTCTCCTACGGCCACGACATCGAGAACATCTGGCTTCTCATGGACGCCTGCGACGCCGCCGGCGTCTCGAACTACCCCTTCCGCGATCTGTACGAGACGCTCTTCGACTACTCGCTGAAATACGGCTACGACCGGGACAAGGGCGGCTTCTATTACACCGGACCCTTCAACGAGCCGGCCGACAACCGCGACAAGTCCTGGTGGGTGCAGGCCGAGGTCATCGTCAGCGCCCTGCACATGTACCGGCACACGAAGGACTGGAAATACCTGTCCGTCTTCGAGAAGACGTTTGAGCTGATCGACACAAAGCTGGTGGACCGGGCCCACGGCGAGTGGCACGCCGGCATCGCGCCAACGGGGCAGCCCTACGGCGACAAGGCCAACCCCTGGAAAGGCGGCTACCACAACGGCCGGGCCATGATCGAATGCATCCGAATCCTCAAAGCCTGGAAAAGATAACGACGACGAAGCGACATTGAAAGGAGTCCTCCGATGTCCGATTTGAAGGAACGCATCCTCAGCATTGTCCGCCAGCCCCAACTGGCCGGCCTGGCCACCGTCACCCGGGAAGGCAAGCCCTGGGTCCGCTACGTCATGGCGGCCGCGTCCGAGGACCTGACGCTTCGCGGGTGCTCGCTTAGCATGCTGTGACTCCGTGCCTCATTAGATAATTCCAGAAC
>CAYPZL010000332.1:0-3089 GCA_964415045.1 uncultured Pirellulales bacterium
CCGCTTGACAACTTCGTCAAAAACTTAACGATGTTTGAGGTTAGTAGTATAGTGCAGAATGTAACTGTTGACGACGGTGCCTGCGGGCAGGACACCGCCGACAGTGAGCTGGAGAGGACTGCCGAGCACAACGTTTTCCTGCTCAAGGTACAACTGAACGGCATTGTCCTGCGTCGCATCGAGAGCGAGCGTGCCTGCCGCGCTGGGCAACTGGCCTTTCCAGACGATGGAGTCCGGGATGGCGTTGTTGATGGTCGGGCTTGCCTGAGCCGCTCCGGCCAGAGCAAGAACGACCAGAATTGCGATGCTTCTTCTCATCACACGTACCTCCACAGAATACGCTGCTGGAACTGTTGGCGCAAGCGGGACTCGAGCAGCGTGTCAATACGAGCCGCCACGCTCGAAGTGACGTTGGTTCGTTGAAAAGAGGGCACAATGCCCTGGGACCGCGCACCATCGCACTCCACCAAATCGCGGTGTAGGATACCATAATCGGGGTGGATTTGTCAAGCGGAATAGGGGTTTTTTCCAATGTTCAACGTTTTTCTGTCAATATGGGGACAGTCACGAGGGACATGCCGATAAGTCATGCTGTGTCCGGGTGACAAAGCGGGCCGGTCAAGGCAACAGTTCCTGCAGTTTCTGATACAGCTTGCGTCCCACCCAGGCGTCCGTGGCGGCGTATTCGATCTGCGCCCGCGTCAGCGTTCGCTGGGCCCAGTTCGACGTCTGGCACTTTTTGGACACGCGAAACCCCAACAGCAGGGTCGCCAGCCCGCGAATCCCGTGATTCTGGCAACCGGCCTGCCGGGCCAGCTCTCCCACGTCCACGAATCCCGCCGGCTTGAACCGGGCCAGCTTCCTCAGTTCCTTGATGTCACGATCCAGAGCCACGCCGGCCTTGACGATCTCGGGATTGGCCAGCAGGCGGCGCACGGACTTCGGCAAGCCGCAATGCCGCAGTTGAAAGACGTAGACCGCTCGCTTGCCCGCCAGCTGCAGCACCGCCGGCGGATAGCTCTGGTCGGCGCGGAACGTGGGGCGCGTCTCCGTATCGAATCCCAGGAGCGTCTCCTTCTCCAACTCCCGGACCGCCTCCTCGACTTGCGCGGAGGTCCGAATCAAATGGATGCGCCCCCGGTATTTCCTGATCGGACGCAAATTGATCTGTTCCTTCGTCATCCGAGGCCATGTGCCGTCGGAAGACAAGTTGAATTCCATCGGTGTTTTATGATCGGTGGTCGTTGCTTCTGTCATTCGTTGTCTGAAACTGTGTCAGCCTTTCCTTTTCATGGCATACCGTCACGGCGATGAATCACACACCCCATTTTCATTACGTACAGCCTACCGCCCTGATCCCAAAAGTCAACGCCAAAGCCCCCCGCGGCGCAGCCCGATCCCCCGGAGAGAACGAACCACGCCCTTTCAAGGGTGCGTCTTGTGTCTTCCGTTGCGTTGAAGCTATGATCCAGGCCGATGTGCCGGCAACGAATCCCAGTGATGGCATTGAATGCAAAAGGAGAGCGAGTATCCCAAGAAGAAGATGCGCACGATGCAGGCCGTCGGGCGGTTTTACAACGCCTTCAAGGAGCGTTGCGGGTCGATCGAATGCCGGGCTCTTTCCGGCCTGGACCTGACCACGTCCCAGGGACGCCAGAAGCTCGAGCAAAGCGTAAAGGCCCGGACCTGCGCCAACTTCGTCCGAACCGGCGCACAATTACTGGCCAGATCTGGCACGATCCGTACATCATCCCGGCTTGACATTATTCGCAAAATCAAGTAGATTACCCTCTTGACGAATTGTAACCGGTACTGCAAAATGCGGCGTTTTCGCTGGTTCGAAGCGGCAAGACGGGTATCGGAGCCTTGCCGGCTGGATCGAATTGGGAAAGCGTTGTTCTGTAAGCCCTTTCGTTAGAATGGCTTACGTTGCCTGGCGGCGTAGCTCAGCTGGTTAGAGCATGGGATTCATAAGCCCAGGGTCGTAGGTTCGAATCCTACCGCCGCTACTTGGTGCCCCCTTCGTCTAGTGGCCTAGGATATCAGGTTCTCATCCTGGAGACAGGGGTTCGACTCCCCTAGGGGGTACTTTTTCATTTTCTATGATGATTGATTACTGATTATTGATTTGCCCTTCCCGATGATTGACGGCAATGCCGAATCCGCGCTGACCGACCTCGACGAGCGGTACATGCGCATGGCCATCGACGCGGCGCAGGTGGCCGAGGAGAACGGCGACGTGCCCATCGGCGCGGTGATCGTGTATCAGAACCAGGTCATCGGGCGGGCCTACAACCAGCGCGAACAGCTCAAGGACCCGACCGCCCACGCCGAGATCGTCGCCCTGACGCAGGCGGCCAGCTTCGTCGGAAGCTGGCGGCTCCACGGCTGCACCATCTACGTCACCCTGGAGCCCTGCCCGATGTGCGCCGGGGCCCTGGTGTTGGGCCGGCTCGACCGGCTCGTCTACGGCTGCCCCGACCCCAAGACCGGCGCCTGCGGCAGCCTCTACGACATCGTCCGCGACGAACGCCTGAACCACCGCCTCGAAGTCACCCCAGGCATCCTCGCCGACGACTGCGCCGCCCTCCTGCAAACCTTCTTCCAACAACGCCGCAACAACAACTCCCGCCCCACCTGACCGTGTCTGCCGGTGGAAGCGCCTTGCGGTAGCGGTCGAACCCCGGAAATTTTTGGCTCATCCGGTTTTTGGGTACTTCCGTGTTTCTTGGGGGCTCAGCCCCCAAACCCCCGGCATTAGATATGGTTTTTCCCGTCGCGGAGCCAATGGGTAAAACCAGATTGGACTGAGCGCGGGCCTGAGGGAGGTGCCTTGGAAGAGTTTTTGGAAGCCTTTTCAGGGGTGGTTGTCAGTTTTTGACGTCGTAAGCAGTGTTGTGAAACGTAGAGGACAGCGAAAGAGGCCGTAGCGCTACCGTGGGCTTACGGCGATGGCCGAAAACACGATGGGTTGACAGCGTGGTTGGAGGATATCCATCACGCCGTCATTGAGCGTACGATGGATGAGGGGGCCAACCCAGCGCGGCCTCGCTGCGCTCGGCCGCAACCAAGAACCCCACTTCCAGGTT
>CAYPZL010000333.1:0-3060 GCA_964415045.1 uncultured Pirellulales bacterium
ACTCACTTCAAGCCCCGCACCCGCTCTCCGTCTCGCAGAATTCGAGACTTAGCAAGCAAGTGTTTTCGATTCACGGTACTTCTGGGATCCTCCAAATCTTCAAAGCACTCGAGAATCGAACCAACATCATCTCCAATTGACTGCAACATTCCTTCGCTCCCCAAAAAGGCTGCGGGCAAGCCCGCTGACGGAAAGCGACAAATCTACCAGATATCAAGTTGCCGCGCTGTCCCAACTTACCTAAAGTGCGTGTCGGCCCTGTCTCCGACCCGGAGATCGCCCAGCTCGCCGACGAGGCCGACGACCCCGGCTTGAACGCCGGGCTGGTCGCCCGATGGACCCGGCAGTCGCTCGACGGCGACCAGTGGCCCGGCACCGGTCCGACCCCGATCGTCGCCCAGTATCGCTCCGACACCAAGATCGTCTGTCCCCACGACGACGGCTACCGCGGCATCTGGTACTCGAACCAGGCCCAGGGCGACGAGTACGTCTACAAGTACAGCGGCGGGCTGGGCACGTACTGCGCCAAGCACCGCCCGTTCGCCGTCTACGCCCCCGAGGTGAAGAAAATGTTCTTCTGCTACGGCGGCTCGCCCAAGGGCAAGAACACGCTGGTGCACATGGTCTCGTACTACGATCACAAGACGGGCATGGTGCCGTGCACAGCAGCGACGACAGCCTTCTCGTTGCGGCTTGGTTCGTTGGCTTCGTACTGCGGCGACCTGGCGTTCTCGCAGGGCTGCGGCTTGGTCTTCGTCGCGTGTCCACGAATACCTGGACGAGTGGCAAGCCCCCCCGATCGGGGGCAAGATGTCCAATCTGAGATTCGGATGGGACTCCGGAACGCCCTCGCATCGACCTCTCACCGTGTCACGACGAGGTCTCCTCATAAATCGGTTCCGTCTTCCCCCTCCGCGCGCCACCTGGGCACCCCACATCGAGAAGACTGATGTCCCGCGGTCCCTTCGGCACCAGGCCGCATAACCGGCACATTCCGCAAAACCTGCCGTTTCCTCGCGCTGGGGTCAAGAATCGTGATGAATTAGCGAGGGCGCGCGTTGACGGGCCCCAAGTTCCAATTAGTCTGAAAGCCACTTGCCCCTGGTGGGCAAACGCAGGTTTCGCTTTTCAGAAGTGTTCGTTTCCACATTTCTCAACTGCTCCTGGAGACACCCGAATGAGGTACGCCTTCTCTCTCTTTCTCGTCGCGGTTTTGGTGTGCCTGTCGGCCGCTCCCGCTGTCGCCGGCGACGGCAGCGTCTCCCCATCCGCGTTGCGCAGTCTGGGGCTGGCTGACATGCAAGTGCTGTCCGATACGGAAGGGATGCAGGTCCGCGGGATGAGCGGCTGCGCCCGAGTGATGGGCCTGAGCCTGGTAAATGGCCTGGTCCTGGAGCCCTCCACCAAGAACTTCCTGTTCGGCAGCGACGCGAATTTCGTCAGGGCCGACGCGGGAGCCGACGGCTGCCACATTCGGGCCGATGCCTACAAGGAGCACCTCTCCTACGTGGACTTGCACCTCTACGTCGATACCGGCACCAGCATCTACGACGGCTACCTCTACGGAGGGGCAGGTGGCACCGGTCACGCCTGGGCGAAGTAGTCGTCCGATCATTACCCGGCGGATGTCCCTGGCGGCCCGCTGAACCGGTTTGCACAGCCCGGGACCCCTGTTCCAGGGAACAGAGGTCCCTTTTTTTGCGCCCTTCCACCCCAACCAACCGAGGTCGGGTCTTTCCCGACTCACGGGCCGTTGAGCCGCCCGCCCTGGCCGACGTCACGTTCCCCGATACGACCGCGTACATCGCTTCGGTCGTGGGAGGCGTCGGCCGTACCGGCAATGTTTCCATCCTCCAGCCGTAAAGGGCCAAGCGGTCTGACAACCTGAGAATCGCCCGAAGCCATTGGCTCAGGCCTCTGTTGGCCCCTGTTCCACGGAACAGGGGCCTTGCTTTTGGGGTCGTGCCGAGCATTGCACGCCTTGTTCCGGTTTCCGCCGCGACCACTGCCGCCCCCCATCGCGGTGGGTTTCGAGGCCGTGAGAACTACCCGGCTGCACCGCGCAGGGCGAGAATGCCACTGTGGAGGGGTTATCGAATACATCTTAGGTCGTATTCTACGCAATTCGGGCGAATTGGCGGCCCACCATCTCACGCTACGATAACTGAGATGGCTGCGGGAAATGAAAAGTTTAACAAAAATCGGGGATATCGGCAGGAGGGCTATTGACAGGTCGGACGGCGACTCTATAAATTGTGGGCGTTCAGGAACGATTGTGATGCTTGCACAGTGTGCGAGTTCTGCAGGCTTTGGTTCGACTTTCTGTTTCGTTCCCGCATCTTTGGAGGAGGTTCCTATGAAGAACGTGGTTGCTTTGGCGGTGTTGCTGGCCCTGGTGGCCGTCCCGGCTTTCGCCGAGGAAGTCCCCCAGGCCACGCTGTCGTCCCTCGGGTTGGGCGACATGCAGGTAGTGTCGGACGCGCAGGGGATGCAAGTCCGCGGTATGCAGTCTGCGTTTGGCATGGTCAAGGGAACGAGCTTGATCTTCGGCCAATTGCTGACGCCTGACACCAAGAACTTCGTTACCTTCAGCTCGGTGAACGAGGTCGACGGCAACGCCGAGACCACGGCGGCTGACCCGATGTTGCTCGAGAAGGACCACGGCGTCGGGATGGCCGAGCCGGTGACGCTGGACGTCAGCTTTGACGAGGCAGGCGTCGTATGGACCTTCGGAGGTTCGATTAGCGGAATGGTCGGCGGCGTTGGCTCGATTCAAATTACCTGGTAGGCATCCGCTTCGGGCACTGCCTGACAATCTCGTGAATCAGTTCACGCAGGCTCCATCTGGCCCCTGTTCCCTGGAACAGGGGCTTTTCTTTTCAATGACCCGATAAAGAGCTAGGAAAATGGCCTGAGAGGGCCGTGGCATCTGCTAGCACTGGCTCCGAAGCTCCGTATTCCCTGCGGTTTTCGGGCCGACGGTGGCATCGTTCATCATGGCTGTCTAGCTGCTAAGGCCCGGATTATCTGAGACGGGAAGTCTGTGATTATGTGAGATGT
>CAYPZL010000334.1:0-2945 GCA_964415045.1 uncultured Pirellulales bacterium
ACCAGGCGGTTGTTCTTGGCGTACAACTCGACGTACGCGGCGCCGGCTCGGATTGCGGTTCCGAAGCCCATGGGGAATCAGAAGTTAGGGTTGAGGGTTCAGGGTTGAGGGTTGAGGGTCCCGGGTTGAGGCGGCCGTCGTGACCCTCAACCCTCAACTCTCAACCTTTCTTTCCGGGAAACACCCGACGCAACATCTCCCGGTCGGCCTCCGTCGGCGGGGGCGCCTGCTCTTGTTGCGGTTGCGCCCACGGGAAGAACTGCATCGGGTCGATTGGTCTGGTCTTCTTCGGGTCCCGGTTGACGTTGTAGAGGCCGGCCAGGAACGCCATCGTGCGATTCCACGCGGCCCGATCGCGGGCCTCGGCCATCCAGGTCAGCTCTCGGAGGGTGTACTCTTCGGGTCGGACTCCCGCGATCGCAGCAAGCTGACACAGGATTCGCCAAGTTCGGTGAATTCCTCCTCGACCGCTTCGTCGAACTGCGGGCTGTCGATCGTTTGCTCCGTCATCTGGACGGCCCGGGCCACGATCTCGCGCTGCTTGGCGATCGCGCGGACCAGGTGCGTGCGCCGGAGCTTCTGGAAAAAATCCGAGAGGGCCTCCAAAAAGGCCTCGGAAGCGGCGTACAGAGCGTCGCCTTCGAGCCGCTCGGCGAACTCCAGGTCGGCGACGCCCCGCTTCTCCGCCTCGGGAAGACAGGCCACGTAGAGCAAGTCGACCTTGAAGGCGATGTCCATGTCGAACCGGGTCAGAAGGGGCGGCTTGCCGGACAGGGGATCGCCCAGGTCGACTTTCAAGAGGTCCAGGGCCCGCTTGATCGTCCCACCGTTGACGACCACGGACCAGGCTTCCCCTTTGGCGTCTTTGAATTGCGGCATGGCGTTGTCCTCATGGAATGGACTGGATTACAGGATGGACCGGATCAAATCCCCTTCATCCTGTTATCCCGTCCGACTTCGATCACGTGTCGCTGTCGACCAGGCCGGTGAGCTGGAACGTGGCCGCGGCGGTGCCCGCGTTGGAGATCAGGACCGCGTCCACCGGGTTGCCGGTAACGGGAGCGGCAAACGGGCCGTTCTTCCACCACACGAACGGCTCGTTGGCTTTGAGCGTCAGGGCCTTGAGCACCGCGTCGCCCGAGTCGACAAAGCAGACGTGGCCGCCGTGGACCTTCATCTGCGCGGCCAGGAGCACGGCCTTGTCGCCGTCGAAGTCGCAGTCGAGCTCGGTCGGCACCTGGGTCGTGATGGCCGTGTCCTGGGTCGGCAGCACTTCGCCGGAGGCGCCGGTGAACGGCACCTCGTTCCCGGCGACCGTGCCGACCGTCGCCCCGTAGGCGCACTTCAAAACGCCGTTGGCGTCGGTCCAGAAGATGTCGATCGTGTCGCCGTCGGTGATGCCATGACCGGTGCTCAAGGTGAGCGTGCCTGCCGTGTCGCTGGTCCGCGCCGAGAGCGCGCCCGACTTGGCAGCGCCCAGCGCCTTTTCTTGCGGCGGAATGCCGCCGGACGCGGTCTTGGCCACCATTCCTTGGATGGAAAGACCAGCGGCCGAGACCACGATGTTCACAGTGCCTTTCATTACGATCACCTCGTCAAAAGAGGCCCAAGGGCTATCACCCCGTCACCCCGTCACCTTGTCACCCCATCACCCCGTCACGCCCACGCCGGGTCCCGCTCCTCGTCGGTCGGCTCGGCGGTGACGCTGTAGGCGATGAACTCCTCGTTCGCCTCGTTGCGGCTGAAGCTGCTGATGTAGAAGTCGGCGTCGAGCCCTTCGCCGCTCGCCGCGTCGGTCGGGTAGAGGGCAATCCGCGTGTCGTTCATGAAGGCGCTCTTGACCGCCGCCAGGAAGGCGTCCCCCTCGATGTCGTAGATCTCGAACTCGACGGTTCCCTCGGTAATCACGGGCTTCTTGGCCACCCACTTCTTGCCGCGGCGCACGGCCTCGGCCATGCGTTTGGACATATTCAGGTTGACGTTGCGGACGTTGTCCGCCTCCGTCGAGGCCTGCGCGCCCGAGGCACCGTAGTGGAACTTGCCGTCCAGGCCGATTCGATAGTCGCCGGCTGCCATGGTTCGTCTCCCGTTACGGTCGGATGCTGTCCCGCCACATGGCCGGCAGCTTGGGTTTTTCCTTCTCGAAGGCCGGGCCCATGAAGGGCCGGGGTCGGATCGTCGTCGTGCGAATGACGCGCCGTCCCCGGCGCTTGGCCATGACTTGCGTGCGTCCGCCGTGCTCCAAGGCGCGTGGGGCGGTGCCGACTTTTCGATCGAGCCTCGCGGGGCCGATCACCACCGACTTGCGCCCGGGGTCGTAGGCGAAGAAGATGAATCGCTTCAAGAGCCCCGTGTGGCTCGATGGCGGCTTGCCCGGCTCAGACACTCTCTTCCGCTTGCGGATGCTCGATCGGGCCGACCGGCGGACATAGGCGCCGAACCGGGACAGGACCTTCCGTTCCGCCCTCGTCGTGGCGTTGACGACCTTCTTCGAGTCGAAGAAGAGCCCCTTGAATCGGTCAACACTGAAGCCGATCATCGCATCGTCCGGAAGGTAAACGTCAAAACGCTGGTGAACTGGCCCATTTGCTCCAAGTGCTCCGGGGCGTAGATCGGGCTGTGTGCCGTCCCTGCCCACGCCACATTCGACATGGCATCCAGCCGCTTCGAGCGAAAGTGGTCGGCAATCTCCTCGACTAGTCGCATCAGGGGACCAATGTCCGCATCCGCAGCGGCTTTCTTCTGCACGGCGATGTCGATCTCGTAGTCGTGCTGGTTGTGGGCCCGGGTGCCCGGCAGGACGGTCACGCCCTTGGGCACCACGGTCACGTGCAGGTCCTTCATCTCGGCCAGATCGAACCGGGGCAGGTAGCTTCGCTTGGCCTCGAAGGGCTGGCTGAACTGCGTGGCGTTCAGTTCGGCGACGACCGCGTCGGCGATATCGA
>CAYPZL010000335.1:0-2931 GCA_964415045.1 uncultured Pirellulales bacterium
ACCCACAGTCGTTCGCCGTATTCCCTCATCGTGTCAGCAGTGTCTTTCAAGTCTAAGCTGTGATAGTAAAGGCAAGCGCTGTCTAAATCTACCGGGCCGATCATAGGCTCCACGCTCACGAATCGCACAGCAGCCCTGATTGACAACAACTCTGGTATTCGTTCATTCGCCGTCTGCTGATTTTCAGCAGTCACGCCAAGCCAAACATTGGGCAATGGATCATCCGCAACGGCGAACTGCGGCCAGACATGGTCCAGGAAATAGCCCATTTCTGCCGGGCGCTTGGTCAAAACCAGAAATATATGTTGTGGATTTTGCTCCATAATGCGCCAAACGGCAACAATGTCCCTGCCCGCAATGGCGGCGTGAAACAGGTCCCCCATGAACTGAACGCCGATTCTGGCTGGCTTTTTCCTGTGGTGCGGAGCAACAAGTTCTTCCTCAATCAGAATCGGCGATTTATCGCCCGAATACGCCGCCCGTCGTCTTTCGGAGAAAAGCGGGTTGGCCGCGAACCTGTCCGCCATCCGCAAATGCCAGCAGTTGGCGCACCCTTCGCTGACCGGCGTGCAGCGCATCGCGATAGGGTTCCAGGTCATGTCCAGATAGTCGATCTTAGTCTTGTTCACAACACCTCCCCGTACAGCGTCGGGTCAGGCACCTGCACGCGGTAAAACCGGCACAGGGCGTCCAGCCCGGCGTTCTGCCAGGAGCGGCTCGCGGGGCCGTCCTGCGTTTCGGGGGCGGCGAACAGCAGCACGCCGCCCATCACGAGGGCCTGGGGCACGTGGGCATGGAACTGCCAGCCGTCGTCGCGCCACCGGAAGATCGCGTAGCGGCCCGCCTCCACGACCAGGTTCACGGCGGGCCGGTCGGGATCCGGGTCCTTGAACGCCCCGACCTCGCGGTCGATCTCGGCGGGTTCGCGGTCCGAGAGACGGGCGAACGTCTCCCGATTCTCGTCGTACAGCGCCAGTGCGGTTTCCGCAAGCACCGGATCGTCGCGGGCCTCCTCTATCGCGATCAGCACATCGCCAAAGCGGTGGTCATGCGGCAGGCCGCTATCTGACAGGTGCGTCCTCATCGTCGCGTCCCAGACCGTGCGCCTGAACTCAGTCCACGTGAACGCCCGTCGCTCCATGACCTCGTCCCGCACGGGGGGCTCAAGGCGCGGGTATTCGAGCGCGGCCTCTATGCTCCTGAAGTTCAGAACGCGCGGATCGCAATCCACGGCGCGCGCCAGGAGCATGTAGCGCCTGGCCGTCTCGGCGGTCCAGCCGAAGTTGGCGTCCAGCCACGGCAGCCACTGGCCGTGCTGAAGCCGCTCCTTCACCCGCCGCAGCTCGCGGCCTATCTCGGCCACGCTCTCGACCGTCCTGGCGATCAGCCTGCGTATGCGGCCCGCAGCCGCCTCGCACACCTGCCGCGTCGTTTCGTCCTGGTAAACGATGATCTCCACCACACCGCTCTCCTTTCTAGAAATACTCCCCGTCCAGGTTGCTCACCGTGACGGTCTTGAACTTGGCGCAACGCTTCTCGAAATGCAATCTGCAAGCCCCGGTGCGCCCATTCTTGTTCTTGGCGACGATGATGTCCGCGATGCCGGGGTTCGGGGTGGTGTCCGGGTTGTAGTACTCGTCGCGGTAGACGAACACCACAAAGTCGCTCGCTTGCTCAAGAGTGCCCGACTCGCGCAAGTCAGACAGCATCGGCTTCTTGTCTGTGCGCGACTCGGTGGCCCTCGAAAGCTGGCTGACCGCGATCACCGGGACGCCCGCGAGCCGGGCCAGGTTCTTCAGGCCGTCGCTCACGTCGCTGACCCGCGTGTAATCGTTGCGGTCGCGGTAGCGGTCGCCGGACCGTGCCAACTGAAGATAGTCCACGGCTATCATGTCCACGCCCATCTGCGCCCGGCAGCGCATGGCCCGCGCCGAAATCTGCTGGATCGTCAGGCCGGGGCTGTCGTCTATCCACAGGCGCTCCCCGACCTCGCCGTCGGCGTATTCGGAAACTATTTTCATCACGGCGGGCCAGTCCCGGACGTTCCCGCTCCTGAGTTCCTGCACGTCCGCCTCGATCTCCGCCGCCACCATCCGGTTCACGACCATTTGCGCCGAATCTTCGAGCGAGAACAGGGCCACGCGCTTCTTCTCGTAGCGGACAAGGTGGCGTATGATCCCGTGCAGCAGACTCGACTTCCCCATCGATGGGCGTCCTGCAATGATCACGTAGCCCGCCAGGCCGCCCAGGAGCTCGTCCAGGTGCGGGAACCCGGTCGGCAGCCCGCCGCCCTCCCCGCCGTTCGCCATCGCTTCAAGCCGGTCGTAGTACTCGCTGACGTGTCCCTTGAGCAGCCTGCCGCGCCCTTCGGAGCGGCCCAGGCCGAGCACCGCCGCCTGCGCCTTGGCCTCCACCTCGTCGGCGTCTGCGCCGGGCGCGTAGGCCAGCGCAGCGATCTCGGAAGCGGCATCTATCGCGTCCCGGAGGCGCTTTGCGCGGTCCACCAGCCTGGCGTAGTGCTCGGCGTGGACGCTGGTCGGCACGGCCCCGATCAATTTCGTGACATAGGCCGGACCGCCGACCGCTTCAAGCCTGCCCATCTGCTCAAGCCGAGAGCAGACGCTCACGAAATCGACAGGCTCGTTTTGCGCGGCGAGTGCCAGGACCGCGTCGTATACCCAGCCGTTCTTCTCGCTGTAGAACGAGCCGCCGTCCGGGACGACCGCCGACACGACCGTCGCCATGCCGCCGTCTATGAGGAGGCTGCCCAGCAGGGCCTCCTCGGCCTCCACGTCGTTGGGGGGCGGCTTCTCAGGAAGCATCTTTTTTGGCCTTGGCGGGCTTCACCTTTTCGCACACGGTACAGCGCCAGCCTGGGCCGCCGTTGTACCCCTTGGGGGCGTAGTTGTGCACCCGCATCCCCTCGCCGTA
>CAYPZL010000336.1:0-2891 GCA_964415045.1 uncultured Pirellulales bacterium
AGGGGCAACCCGTATCTGTCATTGCGAGGAGTCCCGGCGCGCCGGGAAAGCAATCTCCTCCCGCATCGTCGCGGAACCTGTGAAATGCGGTACTATCCCTTGAACTTCCAGAACTCCGATTCGGTCCGCGCGCCGGCGAGGTAGTCTTTGATTTTGGCTACGACCTCGGGATGGCGGTCGGCGACGTCGGTGGTCTCGCCGAGATCCTTCTTCAGGTCGTAGAGCTCCAGCTTTCGCGTGGCGCCGAAGCGGACGGCCTTCCAGCGTCCCATACGGACCGCCTGGTTGGTGCCGCGAGCGTTGTACTCCCAATAGAGGAACGGGTGTTTCTCCTGCTTTTCGGGCCGGCCCAGGAGCGTGGGCGCCAGGGACAGGCCGTCGCCTTCCACCGGCGGCCTGGTCCCGGCCAGGTCGGCGAAGGTGGGCATGAAATCCCAGAAGGCCGAGATATGGTCCGTCTCGGCGCCGGCATCGATCCGTCCCGGCCAGCGGGCGATCAGCGGCACGCGGATGCCGCCCTCGTACAGGTCGCGTTTGATGCCGCGCAGCGGGCCGTTGCTGTCGGAGAAGTTCGGGTTCGCGCCGCCCTCGCGGTGCGGGCCGTTGTCGCTGGTGAAAAACACCACGGTATTTTCGTCGATGCCCAGGTCCTCGAGCTTGCGTCTGAGCCGACCCATGTCGCGGTCCAGGCAGGTGATCATCGCGGCGTGGCCTTTCTGGGGCTCGGGCCAGTCCTTCTCCGCATAGATGCCGTAATCGGGGACCTCCATCCCCTTGGCGCCGGCCTCGTTGTTGGCGTGCGGGATCGTGATCGCCAGGTACAAAAAGAACGGGCCTTCCTTGTTCTGCTCGACGAACGACAGCGCCTCTTCGGCCATCAGGTCATAGGAGTACTGCACCTTCCTGGTAGCCACACCGGCGCCGTCGGGCCGGTCGCCCGCGACTTCGTTGTCCAGCGGAACCCGCTGGTCGTTGCGGAACAGGAATTCGGGGTAGTAGTTGTGCGCGTGGCGCTGGCAGAGGTAGCCGAAGAAATAGTCGAATCCCTGCTGGTTGGGCGTCCCGGTGCTGCCGGGCCCGCCGAGGCCCCACTTGCCGATCAGGGCGGTGGTGTAGCCGGCGTCCTGGAGCATCCGGGGCAACGTCGCGGTGCCTGCGGGCAGGGGCCACTGGCCCATCGGCTTGACCTCCCGGTTGCCTCGTATGTAGGCGTGCCCGGTGTGCAGGCCGGTCATGAGGCAGCAGCGCGACGGCGCGCAGACCGTGCTGCCGGCATAGTGGTCCGTGAAACGCATCCCCTCGGCGGCCATGCGGTCGATGTTCGGCGTCTTGATCCGCTTCTGGCCGTAACAGCCGAGGTCGCCATAGCCCAGATCGTCGGCCAGGACGAAGATGATGTTCGGCTTGCGCGCGGTCTTGCCCGCGCCGAAGATATTCAAGGAATCCGCACAACCGGCCAGCGCCCACGTCCCGGCCCCCACACCAGCCAACTTGAGAAAATCTCGTCTGCTGCCCTTTTGACTCATACCGATACTGCCTCCTTTCGAAGAGGAATACTACTGCTCCGAGCGCACTGAGCATTCTATGGCACTCGGAGAACCAGGGTACCCCCACCGGCAGGCCAGAGCAAGACCCTTCTCTCGCCGCCCGGACGGGTTAGAGGATGAGCATGGCGTCGCCGTAGGAGTAGAAGCGGTAGCGCTGGTCGATGGCGTGGCGGTAGGCGCGGCGGATCGGCTCGAGGCCTGCAAAAGCAGCCACCAGCGCCAGCAGCGTGGAGCGGGGCAGGTGGAAGTTGGTGACCATCGCCTCGACGATCTTGAATTCGTAGCCGGGCGTGATGAAGAGGTTCGTCGTGCCCTCGCAGGGGTTCACCCGCCCGGCGGCGGCGACCGTTTCCAGGACGCGGGTGACGGTGGTCCCGACGGCGATGATGCGTCCGCCGGCGTCGCGGGCGGCGTTGATGCGTCCGGCGTTCTCTGCGTCGATGCGATAGGACTCGCGGTGGATCGGGTGGTCCTCGACGCGCTCGGTGGCGATCGGCTTGAAGGTCCCGGCGCCGACGTGCAGCGTCACGGCGGCGAAGCGGATGCCGGCGTCGGTCAGGCGCTCGATCAATTCCCGGGTGAAGTGCAAGCCGGCGGTCGGCGCCGCCACCGCGCCGGGCCGCCGGGCGTAGACGGTCTGGTACCGGTCGCGGTCCTTCTCGGCCACGGACGCGTCGTCGTCGCGCCGGATGTAGGGCGGCAGAGGCGGGAAACCCACCGCGCCGAGCACGGCCTCGATGTCGGTCGCGCCCTCCACTTCGAGCAGGCAGACGCCTTCGGCTCGCTTCTCAACCACTGTCGCGCCGCAGAAATCACGCCGGGACCTGTCCTTGAGGACGATCCGCTCGCCCGGCCTGACCTTGCGGGCGCCTTTGAGCATGACCTGCCAGAGGCCGGGTCCACCGGCCGGGCGCAGATACAAGCCTTCCAGTTTGCCGCCCGTTTCGCGGTGGGCGAAGAACCGGGCCGGAAGCACCTTGGTGTCGTTGAGCACGAGGCAATCGCCGGCGCCGAGAAAATCGCCCAGGCGCCCGAAGCGGGCGTCCACGAGCCGGTCCGCCGCCCGGTCGAGCACGAGCAGACGCGATTCGCTGCGCACCGCAGCGGGCTGCTGCGCGATCAATTCGGACGGTAATTCATAGTCGAGCTGATCTGTCTTCACAATTGAACTTTTGCAAAATGGAGAGTAGGCTTACTTTGGGGAGGAAAAATCTTCTTCGTGATTCTTCCTCCCGAGAACCGAAGTGCTTTGCGAATGGGTACCTAATCCCCTTCTTCAAGGAAATCACACCAACGATTTCCTTGAAGAATATAAGCCTACTCTCCATTTTGCAAAACTCTTCT
>CAYPZL010000337.1:0-2876 GCA_964415045.1 uncultured Pirellulales bacterium
TCCAGCACGGTCTGCGTCGCCTTTTCCTGCTTGTCGGGCGGGTAGCCGTATTTGCGCAGAATGCGCTTGACGATGACCCGTAGCCTCGCCCTTACGTTTTCACGCACCGTCCAGTCTACGGTGACGTTTTTGCGCACGGCCTCGACCAGTTCGCGAGCGATGGTGCGCAGGATTTCGTCGCCCAACACCTGCACCGCGCTGTCGTTGGTTTCCAGGGCGTCGTAGAACGCCAGTTCTTCCTCGCTCAGACCCAGGTCCTCTCCCCGCCGGTCGGCCTCGCGCATCTCCCGCGCTAGTTCGATCAGTTCCTCGATGACCTGGGCGGCTTCGATGGTGCGGTTCTGGTAGCGACGGATGGCACGCTCCAAGAGTTCCGCAAAAGACCTCGCCTGCACGACGTTCTTGCGACGGCGTGCCTTGATCTCGCCCTCGAGCAGTTTACGCAATACTTCCACGGCGAGATTTTTCTGAGGCATCCCTCTCACTTCGGCTAAGAATTCCTCCGAAAGGATCGATATGTCGGGCTTGCTCAAACCTGCGGCGGCGAAGATGTCGATCACGCCTTCGGGTGCAATCGCTTTGTCGATGATCTGCCGCACGGCGTGGTCGAGTTCATCCTCGGTCTTCCCCTCCGCAGGGGTGCGCTTCGACAGGGCCGAACGCACCGCCTGGAAGAACGCCACATCGTCGCGGATGCGCAGTGCCTCTTCGCGCGGGACGGCCAGCGCGAAGGCTTTGGTCAGTTCCGCGGCCGCTTGCAGGAGCCGTTCCCTGCCGTTTTCCTGTGCCAGGATGTGCTCCAGCGCGGCGGGCAACAGGGCCAGCCGCTCCTGCGGCGTTCCGGTGGTCCACTTCGACCAGTCGAACCCATGGAAGAGGCCGCAACAGACATCGTACTTCTCCAGCATGACGGCCACGGCCTCTTCCTGGTCGATGGCCGTGCGCCCGGTTCCGCCGCTCTCGGTGTACGTCGCCAGGGCCTGCTTCAGTTCGTAGGCAAGACCGATGTAGTCCACCACGAGACCACCGGGTTTGTCCCGGAACACGCGGTTGACCCGCGCGATGGCCTGCATGAGCGTATGGCCACGCATGGGCTTGTCGATGTACATGGTATGCAGGCAGGGCGCGTCGAAGCCGGTCAGCCACATGTCGCGCACGATCACCATCTTCAAGGGGTCTTCCGGGTCCCGGAAGCGGTTGGCGAGGAACTCCCGGCGCTGCTTGTTGCGGATGTGCGGTTGCCACTCCGGCGGGTCCGAGGCATTCCCGGTCATCACCACCTTGATCGTGCCCTTATCATCGGCGTCGTCGTGCCATTCGGGCCGCAGGGCCACGATTTCTTCGTACAGGTCCACGCAGATACGACGGCTCATGCAGACCACCATGGCCTTTCCGTCCAGGGCTTCCAGGCGACGCTCGAAGTGCTCCACTATGTCACGTGCTAAAAGCCTGAGTCGTTTCTTCGCCCCGACGATCGCTTCCAGCTGCGCCCACTTGGTTTTCAGTTTCTCTTTGCGCTCGATCTCCTCGCCTTCGGTCACCTCTTCAAATTCGGGATCGATCTTGGGGCGCTCGGATTCGTCGAGATCCAGTTTGGCCAGGCGGCTTTCGTAGTAGATGGGCACGGTGGCGCCGTCCTCCACGGCCCGCTGGATGTCGTATATGCTGATGTAGTCGCCGAACACCTGGCGGGTGTTCCTGTCGTCGAGTTCCAGGGGCGTGCCGGTGAAGGCGATAAAAGAGGCACCCGGCAGGGCATCTCGCATGTGGCGGGCAAAGCCGTCTATGAAGTCGTACTGGCTGCGGTGGGCCTCGTCAGCGATGACGACGATGTTGCGGCGTTCCGAAAGTACGGGGTGCTGGTCTCCCTTCTCATCGGGGAAGAACTTTTGAATGGTGGTAAAGATGATTCCACCCGCTTCGACGCTCAGTTTCCGGCGCAGGTCGGCGCGGCTTTCTGCCTGCACCGGAGTCTGTCTCAGCAGCTCCCGACAGCGGGAGAAGGTGCCGAAGAGCTGATCGTCCAGGTCGTTGCGGTCGGTGAGTACCACGATGGTCGGGTTACGCATGGCCGGATGCTGAACGATGCGCCCGGCGTAGAAGACCATGGTGAGGCTCTTGCCCGCCCCCTGGGTGTGCCAAACCACCCCGATCCTACGGTCCCCAGGGTCTCCACCCGGCTGGCGACCTGACTCGTACACCCCTGGTTCCTCACCGACGGCGAGCGTCGCGGCACCGGCGGCGCGCAGGGTCTCCTCCACCGCCACGTTCACCGCATGGTACTGATGGTAGCCCGCCATCTTCTTCGCAAGTGTGCTCCCGCCGACATCTTCAAAAACGATGAAGTAGCGAACAAGGTCGAGGAAACGGCGTTTCTCGAACACGCCTTCCAGCAGGACGTGCAGCTCGGGCATGGTAGGAGGAGCCAGGGATTCGCCCGTAACGGTGCGCCAGGGCTTGAACCACTCACGGCCGGCGGTAAGCGTCCCTATGCGGGCCTCCACACCGTCGGAGATGACCAAAGCTTCGTTGTACGCAAACAGCGAGGGGATCTCGTCCTTGTAGGTCTGGAGTTGCTGGAAGGCCGTCCAGATGGTGGCGTTTTCGTCGGCGGGGTTTTTGAGTTCGATGACGACCAGGGGCAGGCCGTTGACGAAAAGCACGATGTCCGGCCGTCGGTTGTGCTCGTTTTCGATAACGGTGAACTGATTGACGGCCAGCCAGTCGTTGTTCTCAGGGTGTTCGAAATCGAGCACGCGCACCTGCGTCCCAGCTATAGAGCCATCGGGCCGCTTGTATTCAACGTTGACTCCGTCCACCAGCATGCGGTGCACGGCGCGGTTCCGGGCCACAAGGGTGGCCCCCTCTGGGTTGGT
>CAYPZL010000338.1:0-2851 GCA_964415045.1 uncultured Pirellulales bacterium
GCCGCTTGACAACTTCGTCAAAAACTTAACGATGTTTGAGGTTAGTAGTACAGGGTAAGTGCAATACGGATATATATTCGCGCTGTCTATTACGCTGCTGCTGGCGAATCCCTCTTCGATGACAAGGCTTATCTGGACAGCGGGAATCCTTTCCAGGTGGAGTTGGCCTCTACTCCGTACGGGCGAAACGGCAAGCAGGAGAAACGAAGATTCGGCCACGGCGATCCTACGGACTTCTGGAACATGCCCATCTGGGCGCAGGCGGGCGCGATCGGACTGCGGGGAGGGCACCATTGGGTCATCCGAAACAACGTCGTTCGATATGCGAATACGGTGGGCATTGCCGCTGCCGCCCAAGAAGGTTTCCCAATCGGTATGACAGGTGCGTTCGGGCGTTATTGTAGTACTCAACATATGCCCCAAGGACCTGACCAAGTTCCTCCGACAACGAGACAGACTGCGAAACACGAGAAGGAACGCCCTGAGAGTATTCATATTGGACGACCCACCCCGCCCCCCGTATCATTTAGGATGGCTTTACGAGAGCCGGTGATTGTGCGTAAGTTGTTGGCAATCAACAAGGGCGGAGTGCTCGGCAAGAACGGGGACCAGGAAAATGCACAGCTACTCTGAAGTGTCGTTGCACTCACGCTTGTCCAGGGTAGAGATGAGAAAGGCGCATCGGTGAAAAAGAAGGCACAGAGCAGAAGAGCGTTCTTGAAAGCGACAGCGATGTCCGTAACGGTTGCGCAGATATCTGGATGCGCGGCAAAATTGAAGGGGATTGGGAGCAACGGCAGCAAGCCTAACCTTCTGTTTCTCCTGACGGACCAACAGCGGTTTGATGCACTCAGTTATGCCGGCAACAAAGTCCTGCATACACCGAATTTGGACCGGCTGGCACGAGAAGGAGTCTGGTTTGAAAACGCCCATGCACAATGCGCCGTTTGCGAAAGCGGGGAGAACTGCTGGAGCGTCCGTTCGCGCATTGCTACGAAACCGGCGGCATGCGCCGCACGCATTTGAAGGGACACGAGCGCATCCTCAAACGCCTGCTGATCCACGTGGCCGGTTGCAATCTGACCCCTTTTTCAACGGCCTGTTAGCCCGCTTGCGCGGGGATCGTTGTTTCCCGTCCACTTACAGCAGGCTTCTACGCCGGCTTTATCGCTCCCTCGTGGGTGCGGGGCGAGTGGACAACGTTGATCCCGTACAACTGGCAGAACGCCTCGACGTCACGGCGGTGATTGCCGAAGAAGACCACCTGGTGGAATCCCAGAACGTCTCGGCAATCTTCGACGTCGTCCATCAGGATCTCGACGCTGGTGCGACATCCGCCGGCGGGCGGCGTGTTGACGTTGCCCACCACCGTGCCCGTGTCGAGATAGAGGGCATCGGGCTTGAAGAACTGCACCAACGTCACAGGCTGGCCGACCGGCCAGAGGACCTGCGGCGAGACACCGAGGTTTGACTCCGAATGGCTGCGGAGAATGTACGGAGCATGTTCCTCTTGTCGATCGAGGCCGTAGATTCGCGTGCCGCTGACGCAATGGGCTGCGATCAGCACGTTCTTCACCGTCTCCGGCACCGGATCGT
This sequence comes from uncultured Pirellulales bacterium, assembly GCA_964415045.1. Classification (GTDB taxonomy): domain Bacteria; phylum Planctomycetota; class Phycisphaerae; order Sedimentisphaerales; family Anaerobacaceae; genus CAYPZL01. The sequence goes on from CAYPZL010000338.1 coordinate 1,597, forward strand.
TCATGAATCCCGGTTTGTCGAACAGGTAGCTGCTCAGCATGAGCGAGACCGCGGGCCCGACCGCCGCCTCACAGCCGTAGCTCACTCCCGCATCCTGGAAGATCGACGCGCCCATGCACGGCGGCGTCGGCACCTTCCTCTGCGAGACCATGCCGAGGCAATCCGTCGTGATCGCATTGCAGCCCTCATTTTTGAGCAGTTGCTTGGCCGCAATATACGAACGTGCGGCATTCAGACCATCCTCCTTGCTTGGCTCGACGATCTTCTCGGCCTCGCGGAACCGCTGGTGGGCCACCCATTTGGCCTCTTCACTGACCGGCGTCAGCTGGAACATCTCCTCGAATGTGGCCCGCGGAACATATTGAAGCTGCACGGGACCGAACGTGCCTTCCTTGCGTTCGTTGCCGCGGACAACGAGCATTTTCGTGGCCTCCAGTTGGCGCTTGGCGCGGACCATTCGCAGGGCCTGCTCAATGGCCGGCGTCTCCAGGGAGGAGATGACGTGGACTCCAGGTTGGAAGGCCAGAGTCTTGACGTGCCCGGTGAAGGCAGTGCCGACCGGCGCAAAGACGATTGTCGGCACCCCCGCCTTGGCAATCTCGCCCGCCATGCCCCAACAGGCGAAGTGTTGAAGTGTGACCAGCACGGCATCAGGCTTCTCATCCTGCACCTTCTTGACGAACGCCGCGACGGTTGCATTCTCCTCGAGTGGCTGAACCTCCTGGGCGATCTCGACCCCGATACGCCGACCTGCGTCAGCAATGGCCCGCGTATATCTTGTTCGCTCGCCCTCCACATCGTAGGCCGTGCCCGGCCAGCCGAGCCAGTAGGGTGGCTTCTGTCGTGCGACCACGCTTATCACCCGGACCTTCGGCTGAGGTCGAAATGATGCGAGGTCGATCTCCTCATTTGGCTTGGGCCTGGTGTGCAGGCTCTGGAGGCTCGCACATCCTGTTGTCAGGGCGGCCGTGCAAGCCGCAGCAGCCCCCAGGAACGATCGCCTGGACATCGAGCAGCAACTGCACGCGTGACTGTGAATTCGGGCTCCTGCGATCGGTCGGCAGTGATGGTGGTTTGACATCGTTTCTCTCCTTACCTGGTACCCAATGAGTGTACCGATAGACAACATCGTGGAAAAGCATCTACTCCGATGACCGCGCACTTACGTCATCGACAGTCAGAGCTGGAAGCGGAAGTGCCAACAACGTGTAGAGCAGTCCAACTACGGGCCACACCAGTATTCTGAATCCTCCAA
>CAYPZL010000339.1:0-2798 GCA_964415045.1 uncultured Pirellulales bacterium
CAGGCTACTGAAGATTCCCCAGAATGTCAATATCGGTTCGTGTCCCCGGAATCCCTGCCGTCGTAGACGAAGTAGGTGTTTTGGAAGCCGAGCGGGCCATCGCCGTCAGAATCGACCGAGCGGGTGACCCAGCGGTTGAGGTAGTCGTAGGTGTACTCGACGATCTTGACGGCCGGACCGATGTCGGTATCCCGCTGGATCACCTCGATCAGCCGATTGCGATGGTCCCAGTGGTATTCGGTGATCTGGCTCCGCTCGCCCGGATCGACCTCGCCATCGCTATCCGTGTCCGCCTGCTGGTCCCCAATATATCCGTCTCTCCCGGCTACTCTCCTTCACGGCTCCCAACTTGATGAGCAGGGCTTCCACTTCCCGGTTTCGCGCCCCTTCCTCGTCGGGGAGGGCCGTGCCGCCCACGCAGTACAAGGGAGTGTCACCGAATTCGTCGCGTTCATTGATGTCCGCACCGGCGTCGACGAGCATCTGGATCAGGTGCGGCCGCCTGTTTCCCACCGCGCGATGAATCGTGCCGGAAAGACTTGCACCATGTTCGATGCACGCCCGGACCATCGGCACGTTATTGAACTTGATCGCCTCGCAGATGATCGTGAAGCCGTTCTTGCCAACGGCGTCGATGGAATTCCCCTCCTCCAAATACTGTGCCAAATCGTCGGGCGTGCCTTGCTTGCCCAAGTCCTCGATGCGGCAGTACGGGTCGGGGATCTCGACGAGCATATCGAGGAACTCGGTGAACGAACGGGCCAGCGGCGTCATGGTTACAGCAATGGGAACTAGGTCGCCCCGGAATACCGTTTTGTACGTGTATTCGGTGAGGAATACGGCGCCGACATTCCCCCGAAAGGCCACACAGATCTCTTGCTCGTTCAAGGTACTGGCGACCGGCAGGAATCCATCGGTATTCAGCTCACGCAGACTCTGAAGCGCCGGCCGCACGCCCCGATCGCCTGGGCGCAACAACGGACGAAATTCGCCCACCCTTTGCATCTCGCCCTTCCAAAGAAAGCCGACCCAAGGTTCGGTAAGCCCCCCGTTACGGGCGAGGAGAAACTGCTTATAGTCCTCGGGAAGCCGCCCGCCGATCTCCTGTTCGAATGCGCTGATTTCTTGGGCCGTTAATGGAGGACCGGAGCGTTCAAGATTTAGTTTCGTTGTCATGATCGGAACCTCCAATGCAATGATTGCCGTGCCCTTTGCCGGATCGGTGTTCGGCCCCGAAGGACCCCAGCCGGCCGCGATCACCAGGACGCATCCGGAGGGGCCCGCGCCCCACCGTCTCGACCTGGTCAACATGCGCATCCCTTTACTTGATCGCGTGTCGCATCTGATCCTGCGAGCCCGCTCTTGCCGCTCAAGGATCCTCGTCTGGAAGCTGCCCCAACTCTCTCTGGCACTCCTCGAAGAAGGCGCCTAGGAGATCTGCACCTAGCCTTGAGATCCAAAGCGGAGTAACCTCAATAAACACGTCCCTACCCGCGTCACTCCATCTGCCCTCCCTGGCATAGGCAAGCCCTGGGATCAGCATGAGTGCAGCGGCATCCAATTTCCGGAGAACGGAATTCAGGCCCGTGTGTTGGTACGCCGTGTGGAGGTTCTTGTCAATCAATTCGAGCGAACCATCGGCCAAGTGGTGCCAGTGGTACTTGTCGCGCTGCGGAAAACACTCCCGGTAGGCCCGCGGGTCAACGCGATTCAATTCCTCCCAAGCGAGATCCGCGAAGTTCGACGCTCCCGGATCATGGATGTTCACATGTCCCCTCCTGAATCTCGAATAATCCGGCTGCCCGAATTCGTCGAACCAGACAGCGAGATTGTCGCCATAGTCTTTGCGCAATTGACTAAGAGTGTTCTTCTTGACCCCGCTTTCTTTTGCGAGGTCGTCAAGCGATATCCAACGCTTTCGGAATTTCGCGTTTCTAACCCTGATCCTCTTTCCGTTCTTCAAAACAAGCTCCAGAGTGTCTTCGTCAAATATCACCTTGATACCATTCCACCATCTTGTCACGCGAGCCAATCCGGACGGGTCGCTCCAGCCCGTGGGCCCGTTCCCCACGTACCGGTATTTGTTGGCGTCGCCTCCGCCAAACCCAATGGGATCTTCGCTTAGCCACTCCCCTACCTTCGTATCGTACCACCGGTTGAGATTATTCTGAAGGCCCGTCGATGTGTCCAGCGCCCGGCCGGTGAAGGCGAAGAGGTGGTCGATCGCCGCGGCGGTTTCGGAGAGGAGGCGTCCGAAGGAGTCGAACACGCGGTGGTTGGCTACCGTGGTGGTGCCGGTGCCGGGGTCGTATTGGGCCAGGTCGCGGACGGTGCCCAGGTGGTCGGTGAGAGCCCAGAGGACTTCGCCTTCAAGCTCGGGGTCGGTCACCTGTTCGTCGGCCAGGATTTGATCAACAGCCGCCCCCCAAAGGTAGCGGTGGGTGAGCTGCGGATCGCCTTGGGCGTCGTCGTCGAATTGGAGGACGATCTGACCGATCTGGTCGAGCGTGACCGCGCCACGGTCGAGAGAGACGCCGCTGGCTCCCCTCACCCCCGACCCCTCTCCCGCCAGCGGGAGAGGGGAGGGTACGCCATCATACACGAAGTAGGTGTCGGCGAAGCCCAGCGGGCCGTCGCCGTCGGGGTCGACCGAGCGGGTGACCCAACGGTTGAGGTAGTCATAGGTGTGCTCGACAACCTTGGTGGCCGGGCCGGTCTCGCTTTCGCGCTCGACGACGCGGACCAAGCGGTTGCGGTGGTCCCACTCGTACTCGGTGATTTGGCTTTGCTCGCCGGGA
>CAYPZL010000340.1:0-2673 GCA_964415045.1 uncultured Pirellulales bacterium
GCGCCCCCTGCGGATCGCTGAAATCGCTCGTGTGGAAGGTCAGGGCGTTGATCGGATGGTCCTGGGGGCCGGTAAACGCGATGACCGGCGTGGTCGGAATGGCCGAATCCGCCGCCTTGCTGTTCATGTGGCTCATGCGCTCGACGACGTAGTCCTTCATCACCTCGACCATACCTTCGAAGCTGCGGTCGTAGCCTCTCTCGGCGGCCTCCTCATAGAACCGTCCCTGGCCCGCCTTATGGCTGGCCGGGTGGTTCAAATACCGCGGATAGGCGCCACTTTGCACTACCCAGTGATAATCCCACATGGCGCGGTCGGCATCGACCATGGAGAGCCCGCCGGCCGGATCGTTGATGATCGCCGCATACTCATCGATCAACTGGTTCGTTTGCTCCGGATTGAAGAGCAGATCGACGATCTCCCGCACTCGATTGCGGTTCTCGATGGCGATGCCGCTGCGCTGGAGAACGCCGGCCCGGCGGAACGGATCGCTGGGATCGTTGCTGCCGTAATACGTCGTCCACGTCAGGTCCAGGTCCCAGGGCAGTTGCCACCACCGGTCGGTCCCGGGATGATGGTAGAGGAACCAGTTTTTTCCAGTGATGTCGCCGTGGTGGATTGCCTGGTAGACGGCATAGTAGCCGTGGTAGCTTTCGAGATTCACGTTCGCCTGCCACCACGCTTCGTTGCCGCCGCCGTAGAGGCCGAGAAACTGATCTAGATCGGACTGGTCGGACGGCTGCGTGGGCCCCTGGTTGTTGGTCTCGTGATTGGAGTTGTCCATCTTGTAAAGATTGCCGTCCGGCAGCGCGTGCTCGTTGAGGAACCGCCCGTCCATCTGCTCGATGGTCATGTAGAGGCCCCAGAAGTCCCCGTCGTACTGGGTGCCGCCGCTGGTCAGGGGCGTATGGGCGGCGTTGAGCGGCCCGTCCTCGTGGAACTCGTCGATGATGCGGAAATGCACGTAGTTCGTCCTGGACGCGGGCACGCCGGCCATGTTGAACAGCCTGAACGACAGCGCCTCGAACATGCCCTGCTCGCCGCGCTGCCCGAAGCTGCCCTGCTGGATGCACGCCGAGAAGTTCAGCTTGTCCCACATCGTGTCGTAGGGATTGCCGTAGTCGTCTCGCGCCTGGAAAGAGTGGCCTCGATTGAAATCGATCTTCCACATGTTCTTGCCCATGGAGTAGCGCCAAACGCCGCCGCGGGCCCGGTAGCGAATGTGGTCGTAGACCTTGCCGTCGTAGACGAGCGTCCCTCTCCATCGGTACTCACTGCCGCTGTACTTCGAGAGCCAGGTGCATTCTTCGACGTCGGATTTCTTGCTGATCAGATGATAGACCGGCAGCGACCTCATCAGCTCGGCGGGGAACTCGATGACTTCCGTCACGCCGGGCTGGACCGCGCCGCGCCATGCCGGCACGCCATCGTAGACGAAATAGGCGAAGTTGGGTTGCGGATCATCCGGATAGGGGACGATCATGCTGTTTCCCGCCTCGTCGGCGACGAGAATCTTGTAACGCACGAGGCGCCGATGCGTCTGGAGCGCCGCCGGAATCTCGAAGGTGAACACGTCGTCGCCGGCGCTTGCGTCGCCGTCGAGCCCGTCGTCGTGCATCTCGACCATGGTCCAGTTCGCCGCGTATTCGGCATCGTCCAGCGCGATGTAGCTGCCCGGATTCACGAGCTGGTACATCAACATGACGCTGGCGACGCGGTCCGGGTCGGTGACCTTGGCCGTGATGGTCACCACCTGGCCGCTGACGGGCTGCTTCGGCGTGTGGGCCACCTGCCGGATGTGCGGCGGAATGTTCTCAAGGAACACATCGCTGTTTTGTGCCAGCGGAGTCGGGAACGCCGGACGCCAACTGCCGCCCAGATCGTTGTCAAACTGGGGGTGCACTAATTGCATCGAGTGCCCCGTTCCCGGCAGATTCTTCGGGACCGAATCGCCGACCGTCGGCCAGGGGAAGCCAAGCTGATAAGCGACCTCGTCGGCCACCTGCCCGTCGGGGCTGCACAGAACGACGCGCTCGCCTTCGTTGCTCAGCTTACCGCCGTAGGGGCCGAAGATAAGCTCGTCCGGCAGACTGAAACGCCCGCTGCCCCATTTGGCCTCGATCTGGTCCGGGTCCTGGGCCACGATGACGTATCCGCCGCCGGGCAGAATCGAGCCGGGCGGAAACGTGAAGAAAATTCCGGTCTCGAAATACCAGCCCGTCAGGTCCACGTCTTCCGGCTGCGGATTGTAGAGTTCCACGAACTCGACCCGCTCGGTCTTGACATCGGGGTCGATGTGAAGCTCGTTGATGACAACGGCCGCAGCAGTGGGCTCCAACGCGCGCATGGAACCCAAGAAGGCCATGAGAAGGATCAAGGCAAGGTGCGACAATGGCGAACAATCGGTCATTTTGCGTTCCATCTTTCTTTTTTCGTCTGCGAGCGTTCACTACATAAGTACGAAACGCCGGCCGGTACGGTTTCTGCCGTGTCCGGGACGTGAACCGCTCTCGTTGGTTTTCCGCAATCTCCCTCCGTGATTGGGTGGCCGCGTTCGATGAGAGGGGACACGTGGATCATTGCTCGCGGCTACGGACCGGTTCCCGGTGACGGTGTCGCGGCCTTCCAGTTGGCCGGGTCGTTTCCGGGGTGGGGGTCGTCGGTGTGGAGGCG
>CAYPZL010000341.1:0-2647 GCA_964415045.1 uncultured Pirellulales bacterium
CGAGGATACCTTCACTCTTTTGGTTGCGGCCGAGCGAAGCGAGGCCGCGCTGGGTATGGAGGTACCTGATGCGCGCGTGCTTTTGCAGACGTGATTTTCTCAAGGCGACCGGCGCGGGATTGATGTCCGCCGTTCTGCCTTTGCGAGACAGTTTTGCCGACGGCCCGCGTGCACGGGACGACAAGCGCGTCAACATCATCCTGGTCATGGCCGACGACGTCAGCCCCGATCTCTACGGGTGCTACGGGAACAAGGACGTGCATACACCGAACCTGGATCGCATGGCCCGGGACGGCGTGATGTTTCGTACCTGCTGGGCCGCGGCGATGTGTGCGCCGACCCGCGCGATGATCATGACCGGTCGCTACGGCCGTCGCACGGGGTACTTCCACAACAGCGTACACCTTCCCCAGGAGGACGGCAGCGATCTACTGTTCACCTATCATCACAGCTTCGCAAAGCTTCTGAAACAGGCCGGCTACGCCACCGCCATTGCCGGCAAGTGGCATTGCAGCGCCAATCGGCCCGAGAGCCCGGAGGTCGGCTTTGATGAGTACTGCCTGTGGGAAAGCGCGCAAGAGATTCAGCGTCTGCCCGGCAGGCCGAAGTTCACCGGGGCCTGGGAGAACACGGCCGACAACTCGACGACCTCACGGTACTGGCACCCAGGGATTATCCGGAACCATGAGCTGGTTGAGACCAAGCCGACGGATTTCGGTCCGGCACTTTTCACGGACTTTCTTTGTGATTTCATGGAACGCAAGAAGGATCAGCCCTTCCTGGCCTACTTCCCCATGGTTTCCCCCCACGGCACGCGTGAGGGCGTCACGACGACGCCTCTGCGCGGCAAGGCCGGCGAGATGGGCAGGCCGCCGTCGCGGGCCGAGGGGCAGGCGAGGTTCCGGGCCCTGAACGAATACATCGACGTACTCATCGGAAGGCTCTGGGACAAGGTCAAAGAGCTTGGACTCGGAGATCGAACAGTGCTCATGTTCACCTCCGACAACGGAACCGCCGTAACGGCCAAGACGCGCGCCGTCGAGCGCGGGTGCCGGGTGCCCTTTGTTGCCTTCGGTGGTCCGGTGAAGAAACGCGGAGCGACCGATGAGTTGACCGACCTGGCGGACGTTCTGCCGACGCTGGCGGATTTTGCCGGGGCTGCGATGCCGAGAGGTTACGAGCTTGACGGCAGCAGTCTAAAGCCGTTCCTCACGGGTCGGACGAACACGCATCGCCGCTGGATTTACAGCAACATAGGGTGCAGCGTGCTCGTGCGAACGAAGCGGTACTTGCTCGAGGCGGTCAATCCCACTCTCGGTTTCCCGGGCGGGCGGTTGTACGATTGCGGTGACAGCCGCGACGGGCGAGGCTACCGGCGCATTTCGGATGCGGCCGAGGCCGCGAAGGTGCGGAAGATCTTCGAGCCGATCCTGCAGAAGTACCCGCCCCTGAAAACGAGCCACCCGTTCTTCCGCAGCACCAGGGGCAAGCGGTTCCTGGCCGAATACACGCAGCCGGCGTCGATTGCCAAACACTTGCACAACCATGATGACTACAGATTCTATGATGAAGAGTAGACGTGAATTCCTCAAGAAAGTCGGGCTGGGCCTGGCCGCGGCCCTGGCCCCCGGCGCATCCGTTCGAAGCATCTTCGCCGCTGGTCGAGCGAAGCCCAATATCGTGCTGATTATGGCCGACGACTTCGGGTACGAGTGTCTCCGCTGCAACGGCGGGCAGTCGTATGATACGCCGAGACTCGACGAGATGACGGCAAAAGGCCTGCGGTTCACCAACTGTCATTCGCAGCCGGTTTGCACGCCGTCGCGCGTCAAGATCATGACGGGAAAATACAATTCGCGCAATTACGTGGCATTTGAGACACTCAGCGCCAGGGAAACGACGTTCGCGCACGTGCTCAAGGCGGCGGGATACAGGACCTGCATAGCGGGCAAGTGGCAGTTGTCGGGCAGAGGCAAAGAATACCCGGGGACGTCCGCGGTCGCCGCCGGCTTCGACGAGTACTGTCTGTGGCAGATGGACGAGCAGACCAACGGCTCGCGATACTGGGCCCCCACGATCAGACAGAACGGCAGACTTCTTGCGGGTTTGGCGGACGCTTACGGCCCAGACGTCTTCTGCCGGTTTGTTTGTGACTTCATCGAAGCCAACAGGGCGCGTCCCTTCTTCGTCTACTACCCGATGGCCCTGACCCACGGACCTCATGTCCCCACGCCTGACAGCCGGGCCGGCGGCAAGGGCGCCAAGCGCAACACGAAGTACTTTCCGGACATGGTGGCCTATGCCGACAAGATCGTCGGCCGAATCCTGGACAAGCTGCACGAAACCGGCTTGGCCGAGAACACCCTGGTCCTGTTTACCGGGGACAACGGGACGGACAAGAAAGTCACCTCGCTGTGGCGAAATCGACAGATTCGGGGCGGCAAGGGCCGAACCATCGACGCCGGGACCCACGTGCCTTTGATCGCGTACTGGAAGGGTGTGACCCCCGAGGCCGCCGTATGCGAGGACTTGATTGATTTCAGCGACTTTCTGCCCACCCTCGTCGACCTCGGCGCTGCCCCGGTTCCTGCGGGGGGTGCTCGCGTAGAATGGTGTGTTAATTCAAGGAATTCGACCAGTTTGTCCG
>CAYPZL010000342.1:0-2645 GCA_964415045.1 uncultured Pirellulales bacterium
TGTCCTCAATCATACCAGAGAACGCGACCGGAGGCAGCCTTTCATGGGATTACGTTTCGCGCGTCGCGGAATCTGTGTGAAGCCGGTATGCATACGTCCTCCGCCACCAGAGGCGGTCGGCGGGTTGACCGGAAACCTCTCCGGCCGGAAGCGGCCGAACACCGGGTGGCGTTGTTGTCGGGAAGTGTCAGGTCAGCACCTTTGTGGCGGAGTTTAGAGCTCCCAGCCCTCGCGGTAGTCGCGGTAGAGGTATTTGTTGGCTTCGGGGGCGTTGGTGATTTTCATGTTTTTGCTGTCGAATTGCACCTTTCTGCCGGCGCGGAGGGCGACCGTGCCGAGATTGACCGTATCGGTAATGGCCGCGGCGTTGAGGAAGTTGCCGGGTGAGGGTTCGCCGCCCCGGCAGGCGCTCAGCCACGAGCCGTGGCGCCGGCTCCGTGCGGCGCTCGGCGACGTTTCGTCCAGGGACAGCGGCTTGTTCTGCCCTTTGGCGAAGAGTCGCGGGTCCTGTCCGTGGAAGCCGGCCATGATCGCGCCTTCGTCGCCGACGAACAGGATGCCCTCCCTGCCCATCGTGACGTCGTGGGCTTCGATCTCCCGGGGCAAGCGCGGCTTCATGCCGCCGTCATACCAGAACAGATCCAGCGCCGGGGTGTTCCCTTTGGCCGCAAAGTGAAAACGCAGCGCGCAGGCCGTCGGATAGGCAAAATCATTCTTCACGGGCCGGCTGACGTTGTCGGCGATGGCGCAGGTATGGGTTGCCCAGGCCTGGGCGCTGGCGGGCGCGTCGAGGTTCAACGCCGTGAACACGGGCCAGAGGCTGTAGATGCCCATGTCCGCCATGGAGCCGCCGCCAAAATCGTACCAGCCCCGAAAGACCGTGTGGGTGTAGTGCGGATGGTAGGGGCGGCGCCGGGCGGGCCCGAGCCAGAGGTCCCAGTCAAAACCGTCGGGGATGGGCGGTCGATCCGTCGGGATCTCGGTGTACTGCGGCCACACGGGCCGGTTCGTCCAGTTGTGAATCTCCTGCAACCGCCCGATGACTCCCTCCTTGATCCGTTCTGCAATCCGGCCGTTGCCGGTGCCGCTGCCGTAGGCCAGCAGGTGCGTGGCCGCTTTCGTCCGGCGCGCGGTCTTGAGGACCAGGCGGCCCTCGTACAGGCGGTTGGCAATGGGTTTGTGCATCAGAACGTGCTTGCCCTTCTTCATGGCCGCAATCGAAATCGTGGCGTGCAGGTGGTCGGGCGTCATGATCTTGACCGCATCCAGGTCTTTCTCCTTTTCCAACAGCTCGCGAAAATCGGCATACGCGGCGCAGCCTTTGAAGCCCTTGGCGCGCCCGTGGTTGGCGTAGTAGGTGTCCACGACCTTTCGGCCCACCTCCCGTCCCCCGGGACAACCGCTGTCGTTCTCCCGCCAGGAGGAATCGCCGAGGTACGTCCGTATGCGGTTTCGCACGCTGTTCTTGCCCCACTCCACGTAGTCGTTGCTGTCTCTGTTCGGGTCGCACACCGCGACGATCTGAATCTGCGGGTCTTCGAGCAGGCCGCCCAGCTCGTTGAAGCCCTGCGTGCCCATGCCGATATGAGCCAGGACGATCTTGCTGCTGGGAGCGACGTACCCGCTTCCGCCCAGAACGTGCCGCGGCACGATCGTGAAAGCGCCCGATGCCAGCGTGGAACCCAAAAACCGACGACGGTTAATCTTTGCAGTCATGACAGTACTCCTCAATCAAACGAAATGCCCGAACCCGCAATCATTGCCGCTTCCATCTTACGCCGCGATTTCGGTACCCACAAGCACAATGTTGCCCCTTCCGGGACGACCGAAGCGACTCGGCTCTTGCGGGTCCGCAACCGGTGCACTACGGGCCACGTTTTTGGGGTCCCGACTCGTCTGCCCTATGTGGGAATGGGATACGCGCGTCGTTCCAGAGGCGTGTCTGAAACTGCTCTGTGCGGTGATAGCGTGGCTGTGCGAGCACGAGGGCGACATTCCGTCTTTTGCACTTTGGCAATGAGCAGATTGACCGAGAAATGCCTTTGAAGTAGAATTGTTTTATGAGCATGCTCGAAGATATTCGGAGCAAGATACGGCAGGGCAAATACGAGTTCTCCAAGCACGCGGTTGACCAGATGATCATTCGGAGTATCAGTGTTCCAGAGGTGGAACAGGCCTTGTGGGGCAGAAGTGCGGTTGTGGAGGATTACCCTGATGACAAGTACGGCCCAAGCTGCTTGATTTTGGGCTTTACGAAGGCCGCCCGGCCGTTGCATATACAGTGCAGTTATCCGGACCGAGAGTGGATCAAGATAGTCACAGTCTACGAACCGGACCCCGATAGGTGGGTTGACTTTCGGACCCGGAGGCAGCGCTCATGAGGGAAGGACCCATGAAAGAGACGATGATTAAGACGGAAGTCACATACACGCTGGAATTGGAGGGGAGATTCTACATCGTGCGGCATGTGCCGGCGCGGGTGTGTCGAGAGACAGGGGAGCAACTTTTTGCCCCTGAGACCGTGGAGCGCATCCAGGCTTTGATCAAAGGGGGGAAAGAGCCCACCGGTGTAATCGAGACTCCTGTTTACGAATATACTCAAGTTGACTGACTTTTTCGATTGGTCTGGGGCGTGGGGAACAGGA
>CAYPZL010000343.1:0-2561 GCA_964415045.1 uncultured Pirellulales bacterium
GTTCTGGAATTATCTAATGAGGCACGGAGTCACAGCATGCTAAGCGAGCACCCAATCGACCGCCGACGGCAGCGGGAAATTCACTTCCATCAGAAACAGGACACTGTGACCCTGGATGTACAGGGCCCGGGCCCGCTCGTTGTCGGAGGCGAAGAAATCACCGTAGTCATCGAGCACGCCGAGAATGGTCTGGGGCTTGCTCAGCTTCTCCTGCAGAATGTGGAGCATGATGCCCAGGCAGACGAGGAAGACGTGGTTGTAGTGCCGCCGGACCAGGTCGGCATACGCCGGCCGGTCCCCCCGGCACGAGGCCATCACCAGGTCTTTGTCGCAACGTCCGTCCAAACCGAACCCCACAGTGCAATTCCACAGTAAAGACGAAGCGAGCGACCCCGGATTACAAAAATCCCGCCGGCGGGCACAATATTCTGACGGGCGCAGACACCCATTCAAGAAAATGCTGATTGGTATGTCCAACCGATCTGCAAGCAGGCGGGCAACCGCGCCGGCGGATCACAGCCACACGACTTCTCGCAGGACGCGGCCGATCCACGGGGAGTCGTCGCGTTGCAAACGCTCGATCTCGGCGGCGGTGTAGGGGAACACGTCGCACGGCACGGAGATGCCGTCCGGCAGGAAATCCGGGATGCGGTCCCGCATCGGCCTGTCGCTGTCACGCAAAACGATCAGCAGATCCGCATCGCTGCGCGGCCCGTACGTGTCGGTCGCATACGACCCGAAGAGCCCCACCTTCTCCACGCCGGGATCACTCGCCTGCAACCGCGCCGCCCAGGCGCGAACCTCGCCCAGGACCCTGTCCTTATCAGCGAAGAACACCTTCACAGAATTCGATGATCCGTCTCGCATGGTTGATGGCCTCGACGGCCTCCTTCTCCGTGTAGTAATCGCCCGGATACCCCTGGTCGAAGCCATTGGGATACCGGGTAGGGATGTAATGCTTGTCCAGGACCCGGGCCGAATCCAGGAGCGACTCCGCGATCTCCAGCTTATCCGAGAGCCCCTGCAAGAGCTTCAAGACGGAATGTCCCCAGCTCTCCCCGTGCAGTCGGAGATACAGCGATTTCACCGCCTTCTCCGCGCCCTGCTGGGCGCTGAAGCACGCCCACTCATGGTGCCCGTCCGCGCTGGCGTGGACCGCGTGGTCCAGGTCGCGCTGCGCCTGGGCGAGCCAGTCTTTTGACCTATCCGCCATCTTTCTATTTCCAGGCAAAGGGTTTGCCGGTGAGCCGTTCGTAGGCTTCGATGTACTTCTCGCTGGTCTTGGCGACGATGTCCTCGGGGAGCGTGACGCCCGGGCCGGACTTGTCGAAGTGGATCTCCTCGAGGTAGTTGCGGACGAACTGCTTGTCGAAGCTCTCCTGGTCGCGGCCGGCCTCGTACTTGTCGGCGGGCCAGAAGCGCGAGGAATCGGGCGTGAGCACCTCGTCGATCAGGATGATCTTGCCGTCCACCAGGCCCCACTCGAACTTCGTATCGGCCAGGATCAGTCCCTTGCTCTCGGCGTACGCGCCGGCTTTGGCGAAGATCTCGACGCTGCGGTCGCGCACGTAAGTCGCCTTCTCCCGCCCGATGATCTCGGCGGCCCTCTCGAAGCTGATGTTCTCGTCGTGCTCGCCGAGCTCGGCCTTGGTCGCCGGTGTGAAGATCAGCTCGGGCAGCTTGTCGCACTGCTTCAGGCCGGCCGGAAGCTTGACGCCGCAGACCGTCCCGTCGGCCTGATATTCCTTCCAGCCCGAGCCGGCAAGATAGCCCCGCACCACGCACTCGATGGGCAGGACCTCGACCTTCTTGACCAGCATGCTCCGGCCGGCAAACTGCTCGGGGTGGTCGCGAAACGGCGCGGGGAAATCGGCCACGTCGTCGCTGATCAGGTGGTGTTCGACCTCGCCCTTGAGGAAATCGAACCAGAACTTCGAGATCTGCGTCAGGACCACGCCCTTGCTCGGGATCCCGTTGGCCATGACCACGTCGAAGGCGCTGATGCGGTCGGTCGCCACGATCAGCAGCGCCTCGCCCAGGTCGTAAATGTCGCGGACTTTGCCCCGGCTCGGCTCCATGCCGGCAATGTTCGTCTGTAGCACTGTACCCATCACAATCCCTTTACATAGCCCATTGCGTTCGCCGACATGCTACGGCACCGCCCGCCCCCCGTCAATCCCAACCCTCCCCTCACCCGCAACAAACCCACGGCACGCCCCCCGAACCCGTTACTCACCACAGAGACACAGAGGCCACGGAGGACAATCTTTAACTCCTTTCTCCAATTGCATTTACACACGCCGCCGCACCCGTCGAGGGAAAAAGCCGTTGTTCGAGCGGCCGTAGATGAGTAGATGCGTAAATGAGTTGATGAGTTGATAGGATGGGCTTCAGCCCATGCTGATTCTAAATGGTCCGCCACAGAAATCTCAGAGAACACCGCGAAAACCGTAGGGCGTGCCCTGCACGCCGCCGAGCCACGGAGCACGAATTCCCAACCACGAAGAGCCCAGCGCGGCCTCGCTGCGCTCGGCCGCAACCAAAGAGGGATAGAATGTAGC
>CAYPZL010000344.1:0-2545 GCA_964415045.1 uncultured Pirellulales bacterium
GCAGCATGAAAATCACGCACAAAAAACAAGAACCTGAAGGATTGTAGTACGAAGCTCACGAAGAAAACAAATACCCAATCGCAAATCATAAATGCTCAATTAAAAGGGCCGCAGATAAACGCCGATGAACACGGATTTCACACGGCATTCACGCCGATTGAGTTCTGTCATTCCCGCGAAGGCGGGAATCCAGTCATAAAGACAGAGAAGTTTAGGGTTGATAGAAAAAAATACCTCAATTTGATAGAATTCTTCCTGGCCCACCCATCCCGCACCCTGACGCCAGAGAGAGAACCCGGTTGCACGGCACCCAGGGGGCTTAAACAGGCTGGAACTGGGTGGTCTCGGAGGAGATATCGGCTATTGACACGTCAAGCCAGACCTTATATACTCCCTTTCAGGCTGAGAGTCTCAGCGGTACCAGCAGTACCTGAATACAGGAGCGAGCCATGTATTACGATGAGCAGTTTGTTGCCAGTCTCCCGGATGATCCTGATAGTGCCCTCCTGCAAATATTCGAAGCGTTCTACGAGAACTGCCAACAACTGTCACTTTCGTTTGATGACGAAGTGCCATTCGATCTGGTGAGCCAGACGCATGCTCTTCTGTCGGCCTACCTCACCAGAACGGGCGCATCATCTGTGTGTGCCGACTCGGACGGTTCGCCAGTATTCCTTCCTCAGATTACCGGAGAGCAGGTCGAAGATGCGCGAGCGTTTCAGCGTTTCATAGGTATCGCGGAGAATGAGATCAGGCAAAGAGTAAATAGAGATACGTATTCACAAGCCCGTCAGAAGTACGGTCTCATGCTTGGCGCAGCGGGATTTTATTATGAATTCTCGGAAGGAGACCTCAACCGCATACAGAAGCTCGTGAACGAACTGCGAGACCTTATCGCTGCATCGGAAGAACTGGAGGACACCCACAAACGACGCGTTCTCAAACGGCTCGAAAAGCTCCAGTCGGAATTGCACAAGAAGGTGTCGGACCTGGACGTGTTTTACGGTACAGTCATCGAATTGAGTGTGGTCGCTCGAATCGTCGGGGAAAACGTCAAGCCACTCGTGGATAGGATACGAGAGTTGGTCGGCATTGTCTGGCCGACGCAAGCCCGTGCCTTTGACCTTCCGAGTGATGCCCCTTTCAGGCTGCCCGGCCAAACCGACGATGAGAAATCGTGATGTGGGGATGTCAGCGTGAGGTTCTACGGACATCTTCGAGGCTCTCTGTCATAGCGTGGAGATTCAGACATGGGCATACGCAAAAAGCTCAACGATCTCCTTGGTTTGACTGATTCTGTCAAAGAGGAAAAGAGCCGGTTCGTCGAAAGAGTGTCAAGGATCGGGTAAACCCGGCCACTCGGATCGGGTTCAAAACCAGCCACTTTGAGGAGCCGATGGTTTGTTGTGAAGATTTCTCGAAATCGCATGGATTCCGGTTTCGGGAGGTTTGGCATGTCAAACCGACTCAAAATGGCTGTCGTGAACGCCGTATTAACGCTGAACGAGTTGGGCTGGTCACAGCGGCGGATCGCTCGAGAGTTGGGGATCGATCGGGAGACGGTAGCTCGGTATGTCCATTCGCCGCCAACGGAGGCAAAACCAGCCACCAACCCGATCCCCGGGTCTGAGTCGATCACAGGGGGGAATTAGAGGTCTGCGGTACAATATTCGAGACGCGCGGGTATCCAAATCTGTGTGAGAGGAATTGACGGAGGAAGATTGATTGTCTCTTCCTCTGCGTACTCTGCGGCTTGAAGGCCGTCGTCCGTGGGCCGTGACCCGTGGCTCGGGAATGACAATGTCGAATCCGGGGCAATGTCGTGTAGATCTGTGTCGGAAAAGGTCTTATCCGCGTTCATCGGCGTTCATCTGCGGTTCCATTTCCTCGGTGTTCTCTGAGGTCTCTGTGGCCAAAAATTCGGTTTTCGCGGTGCGAGTCGGCCGGTTATGGGTGGTTTTGGAGGTGGATGCGGTAGAGCTCGAAGAAGGTTGGGCCGTCGAGCAGCTCGACCTTGGGATTTTGCTCCTTGATACTTTCATAGGTCTGCACGTACCACGTGGGTCTCTTGAGGATGTTGCGGAACCAGTGGAACGGCGGATGCCCGCCCCGGCGGCGGCGGGCGATGCGATCGAGGACGTGCCTGGCGGCGTCGGCGGGGTTGCCCTCGTTGACGTCGTGGTCGAACTTGAGGATCGGCATGTTCTTATGGAGCAAGTGGTCCGGGCCCTTGGTCGGCACGATGCCGTTGGGGCTAAACGACGCGTAGCAGTCCAGGCCGGCCTCGTTGAGGGCCGGGGCGTGGGCGTCGATGATAAAGCCCGTGATGCTCAGGCCCCAGCGGCGGTAGAACGAACCGCAGTGCCTCGCCCAGGCGTCGAGTCCGCTGGGCAGGCCCGAGAGGCCGCGCGGCTCCTGCAGCATGCCGGGCTCGCAGTAGCCGGCGCCGTTGTCGGCGGCGGCGAAGTAGTCGTTCGCGGTCGCGGTGCGGCGTGTCCTTTCGGCGCGGGTGAAAAATCTGAGTTTTTGATGGCGGTTTGGGTTT
>CAYPZL010000345.1:0-2430 GCA_964415045.1 uncultured Pirellulales bacterium
AGATTTTTCCTCCCTAAAGTAAGCCTAATCTCCATTTTGCAAAAGTTCAGTTAATAACGTCATGTATTTCGAAATCCCAGGTCTGAGCCGTTTTCCCTTTTCTCCCACGTTTTGGGTTCGGATCAGATGCGCCAGGGGGCTCGGTAGGCTCGGCGGCGCAGGGCGTTGGCGCGCTCGTCTGCGACGAACTCCTCTTTGTCCGGGTCCCAGGTCAGCTTGCGGCCCAGCATCATGGCGATCTGGCCGAGATGGGCCGGCGTGATGGAGCGATGGGCCACCTCCACGGGCGCGGCGGTTCGCCGCCGGCTGATCACGCAATCGACGAAGTTCCGGTAGTGGTTGTTGCTTTCGTAGAGGTGAATCTCGTCGGGTTCGATGCTCGACTGCCAGATGGATTTCGGCTCGGACCCGCCGAGCGTGACCTGGCCTTCGGTTCCGACGAATCGCACGCCGCCGCCCTTGCTGGAGATAATCATGCGGACGCCGTCGGCATAACGAGTCTCGATGTGGAAATCCGTGGCCGTGTTCCAGAGGTCGGCCGACGGGGGGTATGTGCCCCGGCCTTCGATTTCGACCGGGCCGGTCAACTCCGTACCCATGCCCCAGTGGGCCATGTCGATGAAGTGGGCGCCCCAGTCGGTGAGCTGGCCGCCGGAGTAGTCCAGGTTCCAGCGGAAGGTCCAGTGACAGCGATCCAGCGTGTAGGGGGCGTATGGGGCCGGGCCCAGCCACGTTTGATAGTCCAGCTCTTCGGGCACCGGCATGACGGCGGGGGACCGGCCTTCTCGCGGGTTGCTGTGGCCGCCGGGAAGGCCCACGTGAACGGTGTGGAGGCGACCGATGCGACCGTTGCGGACCAGCTCGCAGGCGTGGCGGCACCGGCTGTCCGAACGGCGCTGGCTGCCGCACTGAAAGACCCGGTTGTAGCGCTGGACCGCCCCGACCATGGCCCGCCCATCGGCGATGGTCAGGCTCATCGGCTTCTGGCAGTAGATGTCCTTGCCCGCCCGCGCCGCGGCCACCACGATAGCGGCGTGCCAGTGGTCGGGGGTCGAGCAGGTCACCGCGTCGATATCCGCCCGTGCGAGCAGCTCGCGAAAATCGCCCGTGGTAAAGAGGCCCTTGTGGGTCCCCGCGCGTTTGTCGGCGGCGTACCGCTGCTCGACCTTGGCCCGGGCCGGCGCGAGCCCGCGGTGCCAGCCGCGTTCGTAGTGGGTGCTGCCCCGGTCGCAGTCGCACAGCGCCACGACCTGAACGCGCTCGTCACCGAGCAATCCCATCATGTCCCGGTCGCCCTGGCCGCCCAGGCCGATGCAGCCGACGATCACGCGCTCGCTGGGGGCCGGCCGGTTGTCCCGTCCCAGCGCCGAGGCCGGGACGATCGCCGGCACCACGAGCGCCGAGGCCGTTTTCAGAAAGCTCCGGCGGGTTGTCCGTTTCTCTGTTGCCATTGTGCTTACTCCTCACTTGGAAAGATAGCCTTAACACGGACAATGACGTATTAAGCTTCAACGGTTTCTTCGATTCTGTGCCAGCACCTCCTCCAGTTGTGCCAGCTCTGCCTGCGTACATTGGGTGTTACGGGCATCCACTTGTATCAGTTTCGTTAACATCGTAAGGTGTTCAAGGCCGGCACCGGTGATATTCGTGTCGTTTATATACAGGCGCAAGAGTTCCTGCAACTGGTTGAGATTTTTCAAGCCGGCATCGGTTATCTCCGTATCGCTGAGACACAGATCCTCCAGCCCTTTCATCGCGCCGATGTATTTCAGTCCGGTATCGCTGATCAAGCTGTGGCCCAAGTCGAGCTCTGTCAGGCTACTCAATTTGCTAATCTGCCTGGCCCCCGCATCGGTAATCGGGCAATGATGCAGCCACAGCCTCCTTACAGTCGCCATATCTTTCAAGCAGATCAGCCCTTCTCCGTTTATTTTCGTCCCGCGTAAGTCCAGTGTATCAAGACCGTGCAAGTCCTTCAAGAAACGCAATTCGGCATCACCAACATTACAATCCATGAGAGATACTGTCAGCGTCGCCCGCTCGGGCTTTTCTTTGTCAATTTCAACCGTACCGCCCAACTCTTTGACTTTCTCCATCGCGGCCTGCCGCCGCTCATATTCCAGGCGACGGTTGCAGCCCGTACTGCTGAGGATCACCAACACAATTGCCCCAATGACATTGACTGTATTATTCAGGGATGTCGTCATACTACTTCCCGCCCTGATTCAATTGCCCGTTTGTACTACTAACTGAACTTTTGCAAAATGGAGATTAGTACGACAGCGCGACATAGCCTGATTAGAGGCAACAAAGCCGCGTTTATGGCCGAAAATCGCGGATTGAAGGTTGTCCAAAACGATAAGTCGCGCTGTCGTATTAGGCTTACTTTAGGGAGGAAAAATCTCCTTGTCGATTTTTCCTCCCGAGAGC
>CAYPZL010000346.1:0-2388 GCA_964415045.1 uncultured Pirellulales bacterium
ATGGTGAGCCGGTGCCCCTCTCCCGCTTGGCCGGGGCGCTTGGCATCTCCCCTGTCTCCACCAACCAGATGTGTCGCAAACTGCAAGACCGGGGGCTGGCGCTTTACCGGCCATACAAAGGCGTATCGCTTACGCCGGAAGGGGAGCGATTGGCAGCGCGCATCCTGCGCCGCCATCGGCTGTGGGAGGTATTCTTGGTGGAGAAACTGGGTTTCGAGTACGACCAGGCCCACGAGATCGCCTGCGAATTGGAGCACGCCACCCCGGACCTGCTCGCCGACCGGCTCGACCTGTTCCTGGATCGCCCCCAGGTCAACCCGCGCGGGGAGCCGATCCCCACTACTGACGGAAACGTCGCCACGCGCCCCGTCGTTTCGCTGGCGGCCCTTTCGGCCGGACAGCGGGGACATGTGGTGCGCTGCGACGTGGAGGAGACCGCCCTTGCCTTTTTGACGAAGCACGGTATCCGTCCGGGAGCAATGCTGACGGTTATAGCTGCCACGGATGAGAGTTTACTGGTGCAACTTGGCGATAAGACAATCTCATTGGCGCGGGCGCTGGCGGAGAAAGTGCAGATTGACGCCGGAGGCACAGCGCCAATACAACCAATCTCGGAAAAGGAGCGAGAAATGAGAACGAATCAAGTCACGCTGGACAAATTGTCCGCCGGACAGCGGGGCATCGTCGTCCGTGTGGGCGGCAAGGGGCCGGTCCGGCAGCGGATGATGGATATGGGGTTGGTGCCCGGCAGCGAGGTCAAAGTGGTGCGCGTGGCCCCTCTGGGCGACCCTATCGAGTTCGAAGTCAAGGGCTACAGCCTCAGTTTGCGCAAGAGCGAGGCGCGCGAGATCACCGTCGAGGTGAATGAGGAGGAGGTGGAATGATGCCTTTGACCATGGCAGCATCCGGTGAAAAGGTAAGAATGGTCGCCATCCGTGGGGGGCATACCATCCGCAAGCGGCTGGCCGACCTGGGATTGACGCCCGGCACTGTTCTGCAGGTCGTGCAGGCCAATGCTCACGGCCCCCTCATCGTCGCCGTCAAGAACGACGCCCGGCTGGCCCTGGGGCGCGGTATGGCTCACAAGATCCAGGTCGAACTTGTATCATCATTGCAGGAGGCGTAGAAATGGATCGAGATTCACTGACCATCGCACTGGCCGGCAACCCCAACGCCGGCAAGAGTACCATCTTCAATGCCCTGACCGGCGCCCGTCAGCACGTGGGGAACTGGCCGGGCAAGACGGTGGAGAAGAAAGAGGGGATCTGTACCCACGACGGGCGCGAGATCAGGGTGGTAGACCTGCCCGGAACGTACAGTCTGACCGCCTACTCGCTGGAGGAGGTCATTGCCCGTGACTATATCATCGAGGAAAAGCCCGACGTGGTCATTGACGTGGTGGACGCCGCCAATCTGGAGCGCAACCTCTACCTGGCGGTCCAGATCCTCGAGTTGGAAGCGCCGTTGGTCATCGCCCTCAACATGAGCGACGTGGCCGATTCGCGGGGGCTGCGCATCGACACGGAAAAGCTGTCCAGAGGGCTGAACGGGACCCCGGTGGTGCGCACCGTCGCCAACAAGGGGGAGGGCATCGGCGAACTGTTAGACACGGCCATCCGTGTAGCAGAAAAAAGACGGGGAGGTTCGAGATGACAACCCATGAACTGGCCTATAGCCGACGCGGGCTTTTGGTGGATTATGGGCGCGAAATCGAGGAAGAGATCGCCCGCCTGCAAGTGCTCATTGAAAAGATTGCGCCGTTGAACGAGCGCTACCCCTCGCGCTGGCTGGCGCTGAAGTTGTTGGAGGACGACCCAAACATCGTCGCTAAGGTGAGGGCCGTGGAGGGCGGTGACGACCTTCTGGCCCAGGCTCGCCGCAGCGCAGCCCATCTGCGGGATGTATACGGCGACGATGTGGACATCATTATCGCCGACCGGCGCTATGGGTTCATCAGCGGCTTGGTCAAAGAGGTGGTCCAACGCCCTACCGAAGAGCGGCTGTCCCTTTCGGACAAAATTGATAAGGTCGTCACCCACCGGATACTGGGCATCCCCATCTTTTTGGCCGCTATGTGGGTTGTCTTCAAGATGACGGCCGAGGTCTCGGCCCCCTACGTGGACTGGGTGGACGGGGTTATCGGCGGGCCGTTCACCAACTGGATGGTCGCCGTGCTTGGCCTGTTGGGCCTGGGCGGCACGTGGGTCGAATCGCTGCTGGTGGACGGCGTCATCGCCGGGGTGGGCGGGGTGCTGGTGTTCGTGCCGGTGCTGATGTTCCTCTACTTCTTCCTGGCCCTGCTGGAGGACTCGGGCTATATGGCCCGCGCCGCCTTTGTGATGGACCGGTTGATGCACGCCCTGGGGCTGCACGGCAAGTCTTTCCTGC
>CAYPZL010000347.1:0-2350 GCA_964415045.1 uncultured Pirellulales bacterium
GTTCTGGAATTATCTAATGAGGCACGGAGTCACAGCATACTAAGCGAGCACCCTCCGCGTTGCCTGTAAGTATAGTTATGGTAAGGCGTTGCGCCGTAATGTGTGGGGCCATGTCCCGTCGGCTCTTTTTTCTTGACGGCAGCGGGGGATGTGGTATGATGAATGAAGAACAAAGAGAACGAGATCGTACCATGACCAAGCCATGGTGAACTGTCCTTCGCCAACTCGTGTCCGCCCAGGCGGGTATGCCGAATCCCAGCTCCATAGCCGGAAAGCACCGCTGTGGCAGGGAGATCCCGGCAATGAATGTAAACATAGATGTAAGAAGCGTTTATGGCCGATTCTTCGGGTTTTTCCCGCCTCCACGGCAGGACGCCGTACGAGGGGGGCCCGGGCGCGCCAAACGAACCCAATTGGCGGCAGGTGCGGTTGGGGCTAAGTTCTTTTGTGAAAGGGTGTTAGGGCGATATTGGGAGGCCTGGGCCGCGCGAAAACAAAGCCAAATGCGGGCAGCGAAGTGGTTTTGGGGCAAATGGCATGAATAGGGTGCGTGTGACGTGGGATCGAACGGCGTCGATGGAAGGTGGTACACCGCGCCCGAGACAGGCGGTCGCAAATGCTGCGGGATTGAGGTATGCTGACGATGTGCGGCCGGTCGGGACGAGGCGCTTGGGATTCTCGTTGGCGCAGATCGCCGGGATTACTGCGAAGCATTCAGGAGGTGAAGGAATGAGGTACATGACTCGAAGAGGGTTTCTGGGGATGATCGGGTGCGGGGCGGCGGCGGTAGCTTTGCCCCGGTTGGACGCAAGCCAGAGACGCCGGTCCAAGAGACCCAACATCGTCGTCATTCTCACCGACGACCAGGGCTATGCGGACATCAGTTTCAACCGGCATCACCCGAAGGAGGTTTCCACGCCGCACATGGATGCCCTCGCGCGCGAGGGCGTGTTCTTCACCCAGGGCTACATCAGCGGCAACGTCTGCTCGCCGACCCGCGCCGGGCTTATGACGGGACGGTACCAGCAGCGGGCGGGCATCTACACGGCCGGGGAGGGCGGCAGCGGCCTGCCGCTGGCCGAGAAGATCTTCCCGCAGTTTCTCAAGGGCGCCGGCTACGTGTGCGGGGCGTTCGGCAAATGGCACCTCGGGCTGACGCGCGAATACAGCCCCTGCGCGCGCGGCTTCGACGAGTTCTACGGGTTCCTCGGTCGCGGCGCGCATGACTACTTCGACTTAGACAACGCGGACTCGCCGCTCTACCGGGGCTTCGAGCCGATCCGGGATGAGGGCTATCTGACGAATCGCCTGACCGAGGAGGCCGTCTCCTTCATCCAGCGGCACAAGGATCATCCGTTCTTCTGCTATCTGGCCTACAACGCGGTGCACGCACCGCCCCAGGCGCCGCAGGAGGACGTGGAGCGATTCGATACGGGCGATGAAACGCGTGACATCCTGATGGCCATGCTGAAACACCTGGACGCCGGAGTGGGCCGCGTCGTAGAAACGCTCAAGGCCGAAGGCCTCTGGGAGAACACGTTGCTCTTTTTCCTGACCGACAACGGCGGGTCCAAGGCGATGCACGCGGTCAATACGCCTCTGCGGGGCTTCAAGCAATGGAATTATGAGGGAGGAATACGAACGCCTTTCATTGTCTCCTGGCCCGCGCGGTTCAAGGGCGGCCGGAGCCTCGGGACACCGGTCATCTCGCTCGACATCCTGCCCACCGCCCTCGATGCGGCCGGCGTGGCGGCGCCGACGGGCAAGCCGTTCGACGGCAAGAGCCTGCTGCCCGTCCTGGAAGGAAAGACCGGGACTCTGCACGAGAAGCTCTTCTGGAGCGAGGGAGGCCGGTCCGGCGAATGGGCGGTACGCTGCGGAAAGTGGAAGCTTGTCGCGCAGAAGAAGAACGTGGAACTGTTCGATTTAGAGGCCGACCCGTCGGAAACCAAAGCCCTCAATGACGAGCACCCGGAGAAGGTTCGGCAGCTCTCGAGATTGTATGATGAGTGGCTCGATCAGATGGCCGAGCCGGCAAGCGGACAGGGAAAGCGATGGACGGGGGACGCGCCGCCCGAACCACAGGGCCGGCGACAACCGCGGAGGCCGAAGCGCAGGAAGGAACGGTAGGCTGTCGGTCCGTCGTCGAGCGAAGAGGGCGGATAGGTTCCGGGGACCCGCGCTGGACGTGACATCCCGCGCGGGTCCCGCGGAGCGTGTGGCGCGTAGGGCCACATGTTATCTGTGAACGAGAGACTTTATTCCTGTCCGTTGTCCGACTGCGGCTTCGTGAGGCGAATCTCGTCGACGGTGATCAGGCCCGTACCGCCCGGGATCGGGGCGTTGCGGT
>CAYPZL010000348.1:0-2349 GCA_964415045.1 uncultured Pirellulales bacterium
CAACGATTTCCTTGAAGAATATAAGCCTAATCTCCATTTTGCAAAACTCTACTCTGTAAGAGGAGTTTTGCAAAAGTCCAGTCTGTAATTCTACTCGCGTTTCATCCTGCGTCCGAGAAGTTCCGTTACCAGGCCGTCTTGAGATGCCTTTATACGAGTGAAGGGAATCAGACGAACGAATCGACGGCCTGGATTTCTATGACGGAGAACAGCAAAATGATGCGCACAAAGTCTGTCTTCAGATCGGGGCGAACGCGAAGCCGAAACCAAATTGCCAACACGCCGGACGACGAAACCGTACCGCTGGGACGCTGCCGAAAAGCGGTGTGCCTCGCGGTCGTTTTGTCGTTGGTCCTGGCCGCGTGCGCTCCAGGCGCTTCGGGGCCGGGAATCGGCCTGAAAGTGGGAGCGCAAACGCTCGATCACCCCGTCGACGGCGACAAGACCACGCGGGCCCGCTACGAGCTGGAGCTGTGCAGCGCGAGATTCGCCGGCGACCATATGGACGTCGCGTTCACCTTCGGCGGCTCCTCGCTGGGCAGCATCTCCGACGCAGACGCGTACTGGACCGTCGACGACGTCTGGGTCGAAGAGTCGTACGAAGACGATCTCAGCGTCCTCGATATCCGCTTGGCCGCCCGCTACTACCCCTTTGGCGACAGCGACGGCATCCAGCCGTACCTCGGAGCGGGCATCGGCTACTTCTGGTTCCTCGACAGCTGGGAGGACACGTACTCCGAGACGTACGACGATCCCATCGGCTCCGAGATCTGGTACACGGACGTTTACGAAGACGAAGACACCGAGACCCTGGGCGACGGCTTGTTCCCCTTCGTCTTGGCCGGGGTGACGGTGCCTATCGGCTCGAATGCCGAGCTGCTGTTCGAGTTCCAGTACGACTTCGAAAAGGAAGACTCCGGCTTCGACCTGGGCGGCCCGATCTACATGGCCGGGGCGCGCTTCCGGTTTTGACCCCTGCGTCAATACGATACGGGCCGGCGCGTACGCGTGCCGGCCCGTTTGCTTTCTTGCCCGGGCGTCCCGATGATCTACTTGGACTTGCGGCTTTTGAATGTCAGCTCGCCGCGCGGCGAAGAGGCACGCCACCCGTCCGATTCGACGGCATACTCCTTGACCTTGAAGGTGTTCGCGTCCACCTTGATATAGACGTGTTCGACCTTCTCTTTCGTGCCGTCGGCGTTCAAGCGTTCGCTTCGATTCACGATGCCCTCGTAGTCTTCGGTCCAGGTCCCCTTCCAGGTACCGCCCATGTTGTCGGCGCCGACCTGGACGATCTCCTGGCGGGAAGCCACCATCATGATCATGCCGTGATACTTGAACTGGCCGATCTGGACGTCGACGAGGATGGCATGCTTATCGAGGGCCCATTTGAATTCAAGATGGTTCTCCCGGCCCTGATCGTCCACGGCGGTCCATTTCCCGAGCATGCCGGCGTACCCGGCTTCGGTCACCAGGTCGCCCAGGCTTTCCTGGGCCCCGGCCGGAACGCTCACAGCGGCAAAGAAACTGACAACAACCAAAATCGCTGATCTGCGGAACATCGGTCTTTCTTTCTCTTGTACGGCGAGCAACCACCGGCATGTCTTTCGAATCGCAGGCTGGTTGCTCAACCCACGCGTAGAATCGTCGCCTGCACAAACACGTGGGTCAGGGATCCACTCCACCGCCTATTTCTTCTGGCGCTTGTAGTTCAGGGTTCCCCACGCCTCCGAAGCGCGGTAGCCATCGTCGTCGACGCCGTACATCACGACCTTCATCGTGTCGGCATCCACCTTCGAATGGACCAGCTCGGCCTTCATGGTCTCCCCGTCGGCCTGCGTGCCCTCCATCCGATTGACCGCCTCGCCGTAATCGTCGCGCCAGGTGCCCTTCCAGATGCCGCCCTTGTTGTCGGCGCTGACCTGCGTGATTTCCTCCTTGGACGCAGCATACATGATCATGCCGTGGAGCTTGAAGTCGCCCATCTTGAAGTCCACCAGGATAACATGCTTGTCGAGCCCCCACTTGTACTCCAGCTCGATCTGGTTGCCCTCGTCGGTGGTGGCGGCCCATTTGCCGAGAATCCACTCATAGCCCCCCTGGTACAGCAGATCGCCGAGTTTGTCCTGGGCCGGCGCGGGGATCGCACAAACAGCCAGCAAGACCACAATCGTCAGGGATACATTTCTCATACTCATGGGGTTCTCCTTTCTCGTACCGAAATCTTGTTGTGGTGCCCGTTCTCCATCGCGCTGCTTCCGGCGCAGTCGCCCACCGAGCCCGAGTATTGCTCTCTAAGTAGAGTTTTGCAAAATGGAGATTAGGCTTATATTCTTCAAGGAAATCGTT
>CAYPZL010000349.1:0-2310 GCA_964415045.1 uncultured Pirellulales bacterium
CGCCGTCTTGTCCAGGTCAACGATCACCGCCGTCCGCTCGTCCAGCGGAAACCCCTGCTCGTGGCAGAAGTGGTCGAAGTCGGCCAGCGCCGCCCAGCGATTGGCCAGGTAGAGGGTCGCCTCGCAGGGCAAGATGCCATCTTGCTCCACAGCGACTACCTCCACGTGCGCGGGCTCGTCCCGCTCGGCCCCGATGAAGGCCAGACCCGCCCAGCCCCCGGCGCGGCAGATGTTGGCGAAAGCGCTGCCGTCGCTCATCCGCGTGTCGCCCACGTAGACCAAACGCTCGATAGACGTGCCGGGTGCACCCAGCGCCCGCGCCTGCCGCAGCAGGTGGACGATGACGCGGGCGTACTCCGGGGCGGTCTTGCGCGGGATGACGCCCTCCGGCAGCCCCACGCGCCGGCGAACCTCCGCCAGCGGCGGTAGCCTCTGGTCGAGTGGCACCAAGTTGCGGTAGACGACGAAGTCGCCGAGAAATTCGTGAACGGATGTGCGACCATAGATTTTCATTCGACGTAGCCTCCGGTAGACACTCGTTGAACAAAGTCATCTCGCCAGATAGCCCTTGGCCTTGAGCAATTCGGCGCTCAGGATCGCGCCGCCGGCTGCTCCCCGGATCGTGTTGTGCGACAAGGCGACGAACCGGATGTCCATCACCGGGCATTCACGCAGACGTCCGACGGTCACGGCCATTCCCCTCCCCACATTCCGATCCTTGCGCGGCTGGGGGCGATCCTCTTCGTCCCGGTAGACGATAGGCGGTTGGGGAGCGGAAGGAAGATTCAGTTCCTGCGGCTCGGCTCTGAATTCGTTCCAGATGGCGATAATCTCATCCATGGAAGGTGGGGCCGACCTGAACTTCAGACTGACACAGGCTGTGTGACCATCTATGATGGGGACGCGGTTGCAATGGGCCGAAATTCTCAGTGAGTCATAATAGACGAACTTGCCGTTCTCGATGGAGCCCAGTATTTTCAGCGGCTCGCGCTCGGTTTTCCCTTCCTCGCCCGGTATGAAAGGGATGATGTTGTCTATCATATTGATTGACGCCGGGCCAGGATAGCCCGCACCGGATACCGCCTGAAGGGTGGTGATGACCAGGCTCTCGACAGGATACCCCGCCTTGATCAGGGCGTAGACAGGCGTGAGGTAACTTTGCAGGCTGCAGTTGGGTTTGACGACGATGAAACCTTTGTTCCAGCCACGGTTCTTTTGCTGGTAAGGAATGATGTCGGTGTGGTGAGCGTTGATTTCCGGGATGAGCATCGGGACGTCCTCGGTGTGACGGTGAGCCGAGTTGTTGGAGACGACCGGGATGTCGTTGGCGGCGTACCTTTCTTCAAGTTCTCGCACGGCCTGCTTTTCCATCTCGACGGCGGAGAACACGAAATCGCATTTGGCTTTCGCTTCTTCCACGTCGTTTGCGTCGCCGACGATCAGGTCCACGACCTCTTCTGGGATTTCTTCGTCCATTATCCACCGTCCGGCCACTGCCTCTGAGTATTTCTTACCCGCAGACCTAGGGGATGCGGCGACGTAAGTTACCTGAAACCAGGGGTGCTCTTTCAGAAGCCGCAGGTAGTTTTGCCCGACCATGCCGGTGGCACCGATGAGGCCCGCTCTTATTTTCTTCATCTCTTGAACCCCCTATTCGCCACTTAGAATGACTTCCTTGTGAATCTGCCGCACCGCCTCGGCAGCGTCATCGGCTGCGACGACGAGGGAGATGCTGCACTCGGACGAGCCCTGGGCGATGGCAATGACGTTGATGTTATCCCGGCTCAGTGCGCCGAAAATGCGAGCAGCGACGCCCGGCGTGCCACGCATCCCCGCGCCCACGGCGGTCACGATCACCACGTCGTCCAGCGACCAGACCCGGTCAATGTCCCGCCGCGCCAGTTCGAGGGCCATCTCCTCCTCAATGGCACCGATGACTGGCGGCACGGCCTGCGTGGGAATGAGGAAACAGATGGACTGCTCCGACGAGGCCTGAGAGATCATCAACACGCTGGCCCCCTGGCTGGCGACGGCGGCGAAGGTGCGGGCTGCGATGCCGGGCACGCCCATCATTCCCCGCCCCTCGACCGTCACCATACTCAGTCCCTTGATGGCGGTGACCGCTTTGACGGTGCCAGGGACACTCTCCGGCTCTTGAGCGATACGGGTGCCGGGGTAGTCGGGGTTGAAGGTGTTTTTGACCCACAACGGAATGCCGCGCTCGATCACGGGGCGGATGGTGCGCGGGTGCAGCACTTTGGCCCCGAAGTAGGCCAGTTCGCCCACCTCGCCGTAGGAGAGGACGGGGAT
>CAYPZL010000350.1:0-2287 GCA_964415045.1 uncultured Pirellulales bacterium
AACGATTTCCTTGAAGAATATAAGCCTAATCTCCATTTTGCAAAACTCTACTTTACTTATTCACGCTTCGCGAATTGAAAGGAGCCGGCGCGATGAAGAAGACAGCGGCGATCACGGCAGGGGGTGTGCTTCTGGTCCTGGGATTGACCTCGCTTTTTCGCGGTTCCGCCGATCCGGATGGCCACGTTTTACGCCGAGACCGGCGATCTCGCCAAAGTTCAGGCCGCGAAGGCCCATCTCCAGGATCTTGAAGCCGAAATCGACGAAATGCGAAACGCCGCAGAGCAAGCCAAGCAATGAAGTGATCTCTGAACTCCGCGTGCCGGTCCGCAAGGCCATGGGTGGAAGTCATGGCGACGATGTGTATTGGACGGTTCTTTTCGTTCCTGGTTCGACGGTGAGGCGGGTGGAGAGGAACGTGCGGCCGAGGAAATCTGCGGCGGCGTTGGCGGGCACGGGTTTGCCGTCGGCAAGGAGTCGGCCCTTTTTGCGCTCGAATTGCGCGATCCACGTTACGGGCCTGTCCGAGCGATTGGTCAGGGCGGTCTCGGTTTTTCCCCTGTGGTGCACGTCGATCGAACGTCCGTGCACGGGCCTCGTCCAGGGCAATTATTCGATTGTTTTCCTTCTGGAGTACACATCTTTTTGAGTCTCGTCAAAGAATCCGTGGGCGGTTTTCGGTTGTGGACGAACGGCCGGAGTAGAATACAGGGGAATCCGCCTTTGCCTGTCGCCAGGGACTGCGGCCTTGACGCCGCCCCGGCGACCATGTACTACTATGTACGGGGTGGCACGACGCCATACCTAACGTCGGTCCGCTGGGATTCACAGACAGCAGCCGGACGGCTCACGACTTCCGAGCACAAAGGATCGAATGGCCTATGGACGAAACGCTACCGTTTCTCACTACGGATTTCGCCGGCGTCGGCGGCGTCATCAAATCGCGTAACGAGGATTTCATCGTCGAGGAGCTGCCCCTCTATGAGCCGAGTGGCTCCGGCAGCCACGCCTACGCGTTCATCGAGAAGAGAGGCATCAGCACGCGCGAGGCCCTCGGGCACATCGCGCGGGCCCTGAAGATCTCCCTTCGGTACGTCGGCTCGGCGGGGCTGAAGGACGCCCGCGCCGTCACCCGGCAGTGGATCTCGGTGGAGCACGCCGATCCGGCGCGGCTGGCGAACCTGTCGCTGTCGAACGTGCGCATCCTGCGCACCTCCCGACACACGAACAAGCTCAAGCCGGGCCACCTGGCCGGCAACCGCTTCGTCATTCGCCTGCGCAGAATGACACTGCCGCTGCCGGAGGCGGCCCGCATCGCCGAGGAGGTGCTCGCGGTCCTCGTACGCAAAGGCGTGCCCAACTACTTCGGTCCGCAGCGATTCGGCGACCGTCAGAGCAACCACCTGCTGGGCAAGGCCCTAATCGACGACGACGTCGAGGGATTCGTCCACATGTTTCTCGGGCGGCCCCGCGAAGGCGCCGACAGTCCCAGCACCCTGCAGGCCCGAACCCTGTTCGAGCAGGGCAGCTATCAGGAAGCCGTGGGCGTGTGGCCCCGCCGGTTCCACGAGCACCGGCGTGCTCTCAAGGCCCTGGTCCACAGCGGCGGCGACAAGAGGCAGGCGTACCTCTCGATAGACAAACACCTGCAGGGCTTCTTCATCGCGGCCTACCAGTCCGAACTGTTCAACCGGGTGCTGGCGGCCCGTATGCCGCGGATCGACGTGGTCCTGCCGGGAGACATGGCGTACAAGCACGACAACGGCGCGTGTTTTACCGTCGAAGAGCCTGAGGTCGAGCAGCCCCGCTGTGAGGCGTTCGAGATCAGCCCGACCGGCCCGCTGTATGGACCCCGCACGGCGCGGCTGACGGGACCGGCGGGCGAGATCGAGAACCCCCTTCTCGAAGCCGAAAAGCTTAGTGACGATGCGCTGCGTCAGATGAAGCGACTCGGCTCGCGGGGCGGGCGACGGCCGCTGCGATTCCAGCCGCGCAACGTCGATCTCGCCACCGGCGAAGACGACCTGGGTCCCTACATCGAGCTTCGTTTCGACCTCGATTCGGGCTGCTACGCCACCTGCCTGATCGCCGAGATCACCAAGGACCGCCACGGGCGCACCACCTGCAACGGAACTCCCGACCCACGCGAATAGCGGGAGCTGCGCCAACGGCGCTGCAAGCGATCGCTGCTATCGCAGATCCGGCCCTTGCCGCCAACTTGCCGAGAAAGTATCTCAAGTTGACTGACTTTTTTGTGTTGGTTTTCATGCGGCCACCAGGAGTCGCT
>CAYPZL010000351.1:0-2262 GCA_964415045.1 uncultured Pirellulales bacterium
TTGCCGTAAGTAACCCGCAGGGGAGCGGTAATGCCGTAGCCTGCACTGCTGTGAACAATGCGGCAGAATGCGTCGCGCCGGTCGAGAAGCCTGCGACACCTGTCGGCCAGCTCGCCGCTGATTCTCTTGTGCATCAGCGCTTCCTCGATGAACACGCGCGCCTCGGTCTCCTGGAGCCCTTCGCGCATCGCCTCAATCCTGATAGTGGAAACCGCGCCCTGTTTGCCGGGCAGCGCAAGATAGCGCAGGAACGGGCGGCGCTGCTCGGAAGATGACTCCAGCCAGCGGTTGAAGAGACTGCCCTCTCTGGTGCTTCCCTTGACCGGCCAGTAGTCCAAGCACATGCGGCCCGCTCCGCTGTCGCCGATGAGCAGTGCCCGCTCCGCCATGGTTCGCATCATCCTGGGCGGCTGCCAGGGATCGTACAGTCGCTGGCTCATGGCGACCGGGGGACCGCCGGGCCATCCGAGGCGCTGGCGCCTCGAGGGTATCACGTTGGGCACGTACATGTACTCGCGATAGTCGTAGCGGGCGAACTTGGTTCGCACCCGACCGCGGCCATGGGCCGCTCGATGCCACCCCGCCTGGGGGAAGATGGCGCTGAATTGATCGGTAACCTCGTGGGTCGTGAAGCTATCGCTGTGGAGGCCGAAGACGAAGGCTTTTTCCAAGCCCCTCTTCCTGAGCCTGGCTCGCACGGCGTCGATAAGGGGTTTCCAGAGCCTCTTGGCCTCATCGGTACCGAAGGCGGGCAGTTTCAGCGGCGCGCGCTCGCCCTTCGCGGGGTCAACGACCGTCACGAACGTAGGCTTGGTCGGCAGGCATTGGGGCTTGTGATACCCTCCGCCGTAGGGGGTCCAGACCTGGTAGGAGATGATCTTCAGATTGCAGTATTTCGCCGCCAAGTCGAGATAGCGGTCATGCACCGTGAAGTCGTAGTCATAACTGCCGTCGGCCTTTCTTATCCATGGCACCATGCACTCGTCATTGCCGAATTGCGTCCGGTTTACCAGCGGGACGATAAGCAACTTGTTGCCCAAATAGCCCAAAAGCTGAAACGACTTCTCCAGCAGCCGCCAGTGCGCCTCCGACCACATCGGGACGTTGTACTGAAGAGCCAGCGACTCCGGCGACTGATAGATGCCGATGAAGGTATGGAAGTCCTTGGCATCCGGCAGCGTCCAATCGATCACCTCCAACTCGATGGGAACCTTCGTCGCGGGCAGGCCCTCGGCGGTGAGGGTAAGGAAGCCCCGGTAGTTCCCGGCCGGAGCGTCCCGTGGCACGTGCACGGTGACCCATACGGGCTGGACCGCCGCGCCCGAGGAGGAGTCCACGGGCACGGACGACGGCGGCTCGTCAAGCAGTGCCATGAACGCGGGTTTCCTTACCCGCAGACGCACGTGGAGGTCGGACTGCACAGCCGGAACGGCCAAGCGGCTGAGTGCGGCATAGCGCACCCGGACGTCGGCGGCCGGGATCAGCCCCTTGCCGGCGGGCTGCCTGAGGTCGGAAACCACGCCCTTCAAGCCTCGGATGGAGCCGGTACGGCTGACCACCACTTCGCCGGAATAGAATCCGTTACGGGCGCCGACCAGATGGATCGGCCGTAGCGGTTCGTTCGGGTCGCCGTATTCATCCGCACAGAAAACCCGATGGATATCCTGGTTGAAGACCTGGAAGCCCTTGGGCCGGGACACATTCGGAACGAGACCCTTCCCGCTCCCCATCAAGCGGACCGCGCGCAACTCGATATGTGCCCAACTGGATCCGGTCTCTATTCGATCCCATTTGCGGCGGAGCGCCTCGGGGCGAAAGTCGCTGCGGTGAATTTCAATGGCCAGAACATTGACGCCGGTCCGCAGCAACTTGGTCGGCAAGAGGACGGGGCCCAATGTCCGGTTCCGTATCCTTTCCGCGGCCTGCCTGACAGGCGCGGGCGACTTTCGGTTGACCAGATGACCTTTCGTGTCGACATAGGCCTCCCGAGGATAGAGCGCGCCGGGGGTCGTCGGTTTGACCTGGCCACTGGGCAAATCCTTGCGAGCCACCTCCTTGCCGTTGAGAAAGACTCGGATCCCCCCTCGGTATTCCACCCACAGGCTCAGCTCGTTCACCGCGGCCGGGTTCGAGACCGAAAACTTTCCCCTCAGGCACAGCAGCGCCCGAACGCCTCGATATTTTCCCCAACCTTGCGTCCTCCCACCAAACGGCCCGGGCGAGCGAAACCATGCGGAGTCGTCGAATTCCGGGGCCACCCAC
>CAYPZL010000352.1:0-2252 GCA_964415045.1 uncultured Pirellulales bacterium
GGTAGCGGTCGGCAGCGATCTGATCGGCGAGGCTGTGCTGTTTCACCCGTGCGCTATCGCCCTGGGCTTCGGCCGGCCCCTCGGCGTTCTCGCGAATCTTCTGATCCAAGTCGTCGACCATATCACCTCATCCTTCCGCCTTCATCATTCCCGAGTGGCGGGTCCGGGGGTTGCACCCGGCGGGCCGGGCTTATGGGACCCGGCTGGACACTGGTCCACCCGCGTTGCGGGCGAGACCAACGAAAAAGGCAGCACGGTGGTACGGCACCGTACTGCCTTCGTTGGTCTGGTCTCGCCGACGGTGATCAGCCGCCGGCGTCGCCCGGGATGGTTACGTCAATTGCGTTGTAGCGGGAAGGTTCACATGAAGGAAGGGTTTTCCTCGGTCACGTCCCGATCGGCGCGGCCACCGACGTCGGCAAGAACGACTTCTCGCTCCACGACTCGCAATTCGGACCGATCGGTGATAGTGTAGTGCATGGGAGGCCAACCCTCTGTGCAAGCTGCGAAAAACCACCTCTCGAACAATCATTCCGCTGGATCCAAGCGTCCCATTGACCTTACAGACTGTCTCTTGCCATGACTCGACTCGACCGCTCCCGGCGTTGGTTTCTAAGAGCTTCTGTCACACTGGCGGGGACGACTCCGCTCATCGCCGGCTTGCTCCACGCGCAATCGAATGAAGCCAGTAGGCCACTCATCGCCTATGTGGGCACCTTCAGTTCTCCGCTTCGCGATGTGTTGCCAACGCAGGTGGATCTGCCGCCCGGCAATGGTCGTGGCATCCACCTTTTTCAGGTGAATCGCGCCACTGGGGCGCTGACGCCTGCCCGCATTCACGAGATGGGAACGAGCCCCAGTTGCCTGGCTTTGAATGCGACCGGAACCCGGCTGTATTCTGCCAATGAGACGGCTCGCGTGGGGAAGGACAAAGAAGGCACGGTCAGTGCCTTCTCCATCGATCGGGCAGACGGGCATTTGACGTTGCTCAACTCTGTCCGCTCCGGCGGCGCCGGTCCGACCTATGTGAGCATCCATCCGTCAGGGCGGTTCCTGTTGGTGGCCAACTATTTTGGCGGCTCAGTAGCGGTGCTGCCGATTCTGCCCGACGGTCGGTTGGGCAACGCCACGGACATCAAGATCGATGCCGGCACGATTGGCCCCACCAGGGCGACCAGTGCTCCACCGGGCAGCTTCGCCTTCAGCGGGCATGATCGGACTCACGCGCACATGATTCAGGCCGACCCCTCAGGGCGCTTCGTGCTGCATGCTGACTTGGGCTTGGATCAAATCTTCGTCTGGAAGTTCGACGAGCAGAGAGGCGTGCTGACTCCGAATGAGTCGCCCGCGGTCTCGCTACCAGCCGGAGATGGGCCACGGCATTTCCATTTTCATCCCAATGGTCGCTGGTTCTACTCCATCCAGGAAGAAGGCTCGACAATCGTTCTGTTTGACTACGATGCCCGAGCGGGGCGGTTGGCCGCACGCCAAACGGTTTCTACTCTGCCGCCCGGGTTTGCTGGCAGTAATTTCTGCTCCGAGATCTTAGTTTCGGTCGATGGGCAATTCGTCTATGCGGGCAACCGGCTGCACGACAGCATCGGGATCTTTTCCGTTGGCCCAAACGGCGACCTGACGTTCACAGGGGAAGAATGGACGAGAGGGAATTATCCACGCAGCTTCAACTTCGACCCGACTGGCCAGTTCCTCTATTGCTGCAATCAGCGCGGCGACAACATCGCCGTCTTCCAAGTGAATCGCAAGACCGGCGGCCTCCAATTTACCGGCCAGTACACCCCGGTTGGCAATCCTTCGAGCATCGTCTTCCTCGATCTCGCCAAGGTGGATTAGGAGCACGTGATTCGAGAGTCGAAGTGTGTGTTTGTCCCACAATAGGAAAAGCCCTTCGATGTACTCGTCGAAGTGCTCATCTCAAGAGAAAGTGAAAGCGGAAGGAATCGACCTTCTCGATTCACAATTCCAACTCGAATGATCCAAGTTCTTGGCCACGTCGCTCCGACACACGCGCCGCGGTCCCGAGGACCGCGAACCAACCCAGTACCAACAACTCGTAGGACGTGAGACGCGCCGAAAAGTCGCCATGTTCCGGCACATGAGCAATCCACCCCGCGCCGTTCCACCGCTACGTCCGTCTGCTCGTCCGCACGTTTCATCTACCTTCGTCTCCCCTGAAGCGCCGACAACTTCAGCCTCTGCCGCTTGACCACCGGCTTGACATCCGTCCCCGGCAG
>CAYPZL010000353.1:0-2222 GCA_964415045.1 uncultured Pirellulales bacterium
GCCGCTTGACAACTTCGTCAAAAACTTAACGATGTTTGAGGTTAGTAGTACAGGGCTGGGAGCGATGCCCACAGCCCTGACGGGCATCAAGCGCACATGCTGGCGCGGCTATCGCACGGCCTGGCCGTGATCATCGCGGCGTAACCCGCAGCTTCACAAATGCCACGGTGACGTCCTTCTGGCCCGCCGGGCCCGGCGATTCCATCTCGGTGAGCCTGACGCACAACC
Organism: uncultured Pirellulales bacterium; assembly: GCA_964415045.1. Lineage (GTDB taxonomy): Bacteria > Planctomycetota > Phycisphaerae > Sedimentisphaerales > Anaerobacaceae > CAYPZL01. The sequence goes on from CAYPZL010000353.1 coordinate 229, forward strand.
TGGCGATACCGCCCGGGGGATCGATATCGGGATTGGCGAAATAGGCGGAATACTCGCCTCCGACGGCGCCCGTAGGAGTGACGGCGCAATGCATCGTCAGGCTGGAATTGCACGCCACCTCCAGATCAAGACAGCCGGTATAGGTTCGGAAGTTCACCTGCTTGAGCTTGATGGGACCGGGAATGCGAATGAAGCACTGAGACAGAAGGCCCAGGTCGAGGCTCACGGGAATCTCATTGGCTTGGAGCGGTTGCGGAAAAAGCTCATGGGGCCAATGATGGACCTTGACCGTCTGGGCCTGAACGGCCGACCCCAGAAGGGCCGCCAAAACGACGGTGGCCAGCTTCTCTCTCACCACACCTCCCTGCCTCACCAACATCCCTGAGAAGACCCGCGCTCGCTCCGTCGAACCTGCCGTTGCCTTCCACCACCACCAGATTACCACGATGTTATCCGCCCGGGCCGGCTCGATCAATTAGGGGAAATACGTATTTTTGCGGAAAAACCCGTGTTGTTATCAGCCGAACAGCGCCAGTGCTCTGTCTCAACTCATTCGAGGGTTGTCATGCTCAACGAAGTGAAGCATCTGGGCCGAGAGAGAGAAGTCAGCATCGCACCACAAGGGGCGTACGATGGCTGTCCCGGCGCGCCGGGATTCGCTTCGCTCAGGATGACAATCTTCATATGACACGCGACGGAGCACCAGGCGGCACCGGGGCCGGCCCTGCCGCGATGTGCACGCTTCCCCGAACGAGGCTGTCAAGAGAATTCGACGGGCGCTTCGCATCCGTGTCGCTGGCACTTCCCACGTCGGCGAAAGAAAAGGGCTGCGGTCCCATTGGCCGCAGCCCCAAAACGACAAATGTCTGCCGAGACTTGTTTACAGAGTCTTGCGTCTGCGCATCCATCTGACCAAGCCGGCGCCGAGGCTGCCGAGCAGGATGGCACCTGGTGCGGGGATCGGTGTCAGAGTGACGTCCACTTTGCCGACGTTGTTGGTCCATTCGAAGCCGTTCCTGAGGCCCAGAAAGAGCCTGGTGGCTCCGGTCGGGATGGTAATGTTCGTCAGGCTGGACCCGATGGCGAAGGTTTGGGCCAGCAGCGGCGTGGTCATGTCATCCGTACCGAGCGTCAGCCTCGCCGGCGTGGCGGCCGGATCCGGCGCCGTGTCTCCGAGGAAGACTCCCACCAATGCGTTCAACTGGACGTCTTGGACGATACTGATCCCGAAGACTTCATACTGCGGGTCGGTCAGATCGTACCCGGCGTAGCCGTCCGGGCCGGACAAGATGCCCGGGCCATGGCCCCAGGTCCCGCTGGCCGTGATCGACCCAATCACGCCGCCGAAGCCGGTGATGTCCACCGACACGGGCACAACGGCGGGGTCAGCCAGGTCACCGTAGTAATCGGGGGTGAGGGGGCCGCCCACGAGGTATCCCTGGAGTATTGGATCCCCATCTACGAGCCCGGACAGGAACGCCGAGTCGTACCCCGCGAAATGGACGCACGATGTTCCTGGTACGCTGATCGTCACGTCGGCCAGCGCCACTGTGCCCGGGATAAGGGCCAACGCCAGACCGATCAGAACAATCATTGCCTGTTTCATCTTTTCTCCTCCAACTACAACACTCTCTTCTCTATCACCTGTCGTGCCACCACAGGGTGGCCCAGCTCTCTCCTTGCACCCAATCCTCCCAATAAGCATCCCTCCTTCCCTTTGATCACCGGCGCGATCAGGAGCGCACCATAGTCTGGCCGAAGCATCTGCTTGCTTCTTTTTGTGGTTTGGGTCCTTCCGGATTGGCGTACGACGAGATACACTCATCGAGCGTATACGTCCGGCTACATACGGAAGCATGTACCGAGCCGACGCCAAGGAATGCCATGGTCGCCACGGCGATGGCCTGCACGTCGCCACGCTCACGCGGATGGAGATGAACGTGTCATTTCGGCAAGCGTGCATGAAGTAGGATCTTTTTTGGTGGTATTGTCAG
>CAYPZL010000354.1:0-2207 GCA_964415045.1 uncultured Pirellulales bacterium
ATCTGGGCCGGGCACGTAGAAGCTCCGCAGTCTCAGGCCATCCCGGCGCGCCGGGATTCGCCTGCGGCTCCGGATGACGGAGTCGTATCGCGCAAGAATTTTTCCTAAACCGTATGAATCTTGTATTAGGATCGGGGACGAAATGAAGAGACTATGGATTGTGCTCGGTTGTCTGGCCCTGGCGGGTTGCGGCGGGGGCCTGCAACACAAAGAGGTGCGCGACGACGGCCTCGAACCGTCGTACACGGTGTACCCCATCGGCAAGGTCGTGAAGGAAGGCGGCCGCACCCTCATCGTGCTGGACGAGAAATACGAGCCCGGACTGAAGGGATTGGGCCAGTTCTCGCACGTTACCGTCATCTACTGGTTCGATCGCAACGACACGCCCGAGAGGCGCGCGATCCTCCAGGTGCACCCGCAGGGAAACCCGGACAACCCTATCCGGGGCGTCTTCGCCACCCATTCGCCCGTACGCCCGAACCTGATCGCGATCAGCCGATGCAAGATCGTCGCCGTGCACGACAACGTAATCGAGATCGAGGACATCGACGCCTTCGACAACACCCCCGTCCTCGACCTCAAAAACTAAGCGACCCAGACTCATAAGATAACGCCGCGGCCTGTATAAACTCCGCAACGTCGCCAGCAGGCAATGCAGGAATCATTGTGAAATGGAGGACGACCGCTTATGGCGCGATTCCTCATGATGACGCAGCCCTACCCGGGCCACGTGAGCCCCTCGGCGCCGATTGCCCGGAAGCTCGTCGAGCGCGGCCATGAGATCGTCTGGATCACGGGACGCTGTTTCAAAGAGAAAGTGGAGGCCACCGGCGCACGGTTCCACCCCCTGCCCCAAGAGAGAGACCCGAATGGGATGGAGGTATACGATTTCCACCCCGAGTTGAAGGAATTGAAGGGTCTCGCTCAGATCAAGTGGTGGCTCAAGCACATCTTCCTGGACGGCTGCTTCGTCGAGATCGAAGTCATTGACGAGGTTCTGGCGCACTTTCCTGCCGACGTGCTCCTGGGCGACAGCGTGGCCCTGGGTCTGTACTTTCGCGCGGAAATGGGAGGGTTGCCCAGCGCCTGCATCTCGCTTCTTCCCGGCAGCATGCCCAGTCGGGACACGGCGCCCTATGGCCTGGGCCTCCTGCCCGGAACGGGCGTCTTGGCGAAGATGCGAAACGAGCTGCTGAATTTGCTTGTCAACCGAATGCTGCTGCGCGATGTCACAATCCACGCGAACAGGGTGCGAGCCAGACTGGGCCTTGACCCGCTGGACGGGCCGTTTATGGCCGCCATGCCGCGGAAGATCTCATTGATCATGCAACTCTCCACCGGGGTCTTCGAGTACCCTCGCAGCGACCTGCCCGGGCATATCCACAAGATCGGGCCGATCCTGCCCGAACCGGCCACCGCTTTTGCACCGCCTCATTGGTGGGCGGATCTCAATGCCGCACAAGCCGTCGTCTTGGTCAACCAGGGCACGATTGCAAATGTCCTCGAGGACCTGATCGTTCCGACCATCGAAGCACTCAGGGACGAGCCGGTGCTCGTCGTGGCCGTTCCGGTCAAGGAAAGCCAGTTGGCAGAGCTTCCGGCCAACGTGCGCGCCGAGCCCTTCGTTCCCTTCGACCGCCTGCTGCCCCACGTCGATGTCATGGTCACCAATGGCGGCTACGGCGGTACCCAACTGGCGCTGGCCTACGGCGTCCCGCTCGTCGTCGCCGGTGAGACCGAGGACAAGAGAGAGGTCGCCGCCCGTGTCGAATGGTCGGGGGCCGGCATCAACCTGAGAAAGCACCGCCCCTCGCCCCAGGCAGTCCGCAAGGCCGTCCAGAAAGTCCTCTCCGAGCCGAACTACCGCCAAAACGCCAGGCGCATACAAGCCGACTTCGCCCAATCCGACGCCCCCACCCAAGCCGCCGAACTACTCGAAGCCCTCACCCGCGGAGAAACCGCATAGCCCTTCCGACCGTGATCTGGCATGCGATATCGGTGGACTTGACGATGTTGTGCGAATCGACGAGGCAGTTTCTCCTCGTCAGCCCGTGATGTTCTGTCGGGCCCGACAAAACATCACGCCGCGACCTCGATCGCCCCCAAGACCAAGTCTCTCCGAACAGATTTTCGCCTTGACACCTTCAATACCGGAAATCAAGACCACCGGCATAGCCGGTGGTATGAGGAAGGCCCCTAAAAGGGGC
>CAYPZL010000355.1:0-2196 GCA_964415045.1 uncultured Pirellulales bacterium
GACTCCTGGTGGCCGCATGAAAACCAATACAAAAATCAGTCAACTTGAGTACTTATAACCTTCGCGCGCGGCTGATTCCCATTCTCGAAACCTTCCGGGGCCTCATCATGGTGACATTGACAATCGACCCGGAACTTTTCCCGGACCCCGCAACGGCCTACCGGTACGTGAAGGACAAACGCTGCATAAGCGTTCTGGCACAAGCTCTTGACCGCCGGGGATACCTCGCCAGCCGACAGTATTTCTACGTTGTGGAATGGCAGAAGGATACCGAGCAAGCACACTGGCACATCCTGTTCGATTCGACCTATATTCCATGGGAAGTTCTCTTGGAACTGTGGTCCAGCAATAGGCCGAAGCATGCTGGTCCTGTGAAGGGTAAGCGACCCGCCTTCGGGACAGTGCAATTCGCGGCACCCAAGTTTGCCAGCCCTGTCCATGCGGCGCGCTATGCCACCAAGTATCTCACCAAAGCTCCTGAGCATGGCTTTCCTGACTGGGTGCTCGACATGGGAAAGAAGAGCCGCATCTGTCGGTACGGAAAGAGCAGAGGTTTCTGGCGGACACCTTCAAGACCGGCAACAAAACCGAAACGCACGCGGGCCAGGAGTAGCAAGACATACCGTGAGCGAATAGCGACGTGTGGAGATTCCGTCAACGTCTTCGAAATGAAAGTTGTTCTCGATAGAGAAACAGGTGAACTCATGACGAAACGGGTTTGGCTTGGACAGGCCGAAGCCAACGCCTCGATAATCGACAGACTGTGGGACCCAGGGGAACCCGCGCGTCGGCGTCGCAGTCTGTTGGCGCGGTCACCTATGGACGTGCGACGGATCATTGAGAGACTTACAGGCCAAGAAATGAGGTGGCGGCGCTACAGACGCATCGAGTTCGACGGTCCTCGTCAACCACTTTTCCCTTCGGCCAAGCCTAAGCGATACCCGGAAGACTACATCCTCCCCGGAGTCCTGTCCGATGAATAATCGAATCAAGGGAGATACGCGCGAACAAATCTTGGCGTCTGCGTCCGTTCTGCCCGATGGCAACGGCGGCTTTGTACCATGTCCCGCCGTCATGACAGAGGATGAACTGATTCGGTTCCTGCGGATACCGGAGATCAGCAACGCCAAGAACAGTCGAAACGTGATTGAAAACCTCAAACGTATGCATGGCTTACCCAGGGTCCACCTTTGTGGCAAGACCGTATATCTGACCGAGACTGTGAAGCAGTGGCTCGAAGGACGCGTTACCCATGGTCATTAGGTTCCGATTCTGTTATAATCACGCTTGGACCAACCCAAGCCGATGCCAGCATCGGAAAGGAGGTGAATATGCAAGAGCTGGTAAGGCTTAGGATGCGGCCCTCGCGTGATAAGAAATCCTTCCGGTACATGCTCGACTACGTCGATGAGCAGGGCAGGAGGCGTCAAGTGTCGCTTGGCCATGCGGACAAGCGCAAGGCTGAACGCCAGCGACGCGAAAAGGAACTCGAATTGCGAAGCGGTATGGTCGGCCCGATGTCGATGAGACTCAGCGATTTCTTCGCTGATAGTCTAAGACGGACAGAAGGGCAGGTTCGGCCCGGCACTTTGCGGGAAACGGAACGCGTGATGAGAAACTTCATCCGGTGCATAGGTGACATTGACGTGCAGGACGTTCGGTACGAGCACGGCGAGCGTTTCGTTCGCTTCCGTCTTGATCGGCGTCTTTCTCCTGCAACTGTCGCGAAGGAAATCCGACACTTGAAGCGGGTGTTCCAGCTTGGCGAAGATCGAGGGCAATTGGAACGCCATCCCTTACGCCGGCTCAAGCAGCCGAAGTGTCCCAGACGGAAAGTGCGCGTGTATACGGAGCAAGAGTGCAACCTTTTGCTGAGAGCGGCCCGGCAGTACCAGGAAAAAGGTTCTCCGGTGAAATGGGAACTGCTGGTTCACACGTGTCTTTGCACGGGCATGCGTCGTGGGGAATTGCTCAATACCACTTGGCGGGATATCGACTTCGCCAACAAGAGCGTCGATGTAGCACCTAAAAAGGACCGTAAGGACGCATGGGAGTGGCATATCAAGGACACGGACCGTCGAAGGCTCCCCTTGACAGACGAGGTCCTTGGGCTTCTGGCGGAGCACGAGGCTTCGCAGCCGGTAGAAAATATGGAACGACCGGCTCTCGGGCCTATGGTCGATAAGGACCGTAGGT
>CAYPZL010000356.1:0-2193 GCA_964415045.1 uncultured Pirellulales bacterium
CTTTGATCGGTGGGGAGGTTTATTCTACCGCAGCTTACCCCCTTTTCCGACCCTGTAAAAGTTGCACTTACGACTTGAATCTAGGGCCCAAGAATTCATCGTGCGTCATGAGTTGTCCTTTCTATCGTCGGATCGCGTATAGACCGTGAGCCTGCCCTGACCCCTCCTTCCCTGTTCTTGCCAAAAAGGAGAGTGCGCAGTGCGGGCAGGCTTTAGGTCTATGTGCAATCCGTTCGGATCTTCGTCATCGTCGCCCCAACGATCTTCGTGAGATCCCAAAACCGCCGGGCAGCCTGACGCAAGACCTTTGATGCGTTAGGGAATGCGCAGACCTCCACCTGGACCCCAACGCCGTTGAGCACCTTCACCAACCGCGTGAATCCCCCGTCGCCGCTCAGCAGTAGAATGCGATCCACTTGCCCGTTGTACGCCAAGAGAAGCGCATCGATCGTGATGTCGCGGTCCACAGCCGTCTTACTGGGATTGCCTTCTTCAGCCGAGACGATCACCTCGAATCCAAGATCCTGCATCAAGCTCATGAAGTTCTTCCGCTTTCCATTGCCGGATCCATTGGAACCGCTGAGGCCAAGATAAACACGCGCCGCTACCACTTCGCGTGCGTAGGACAATCCACGCACAAGACTCCCATCCGGATGTCTTGGCCCCCCTCTGGCCGCCCATGACAACAACGCGCCGTAATCGACGATCATTCCATATCGCCGGCTCGAATGCGCGATATTGTTCCCGTCCACCAGAATGGCTACACGATCACCCACGACGCAAACCTCCGATCATCCTTCATTCCTTGATCACCAACGTTTCTAGCCATACCGACTCTGGAGCCTCGATTCGATATAGCCAGCAACCCTTCGCCGGCTGTCGCGGCACCCATGCGCCTGCGGGGGGAATTGCGACAGCAGCCACAGGCTTTCCGTCAGCGTCAAGCAACGTCATCCCGCCTGTAGCGTCTCCGTTTCCGCGCAAAATCACCTTTAAGCGGCCAGGTGGATCGCACACCGGAACCAACCACAACCGCGAACGGACAATTTGCTCGAACTGCAACGGCTTCGACTCGACCTCGAGCCGACACGCCGAGCGCACTACCAGCGCCCTGCCTACTATCTGAGGTTGCAACAGGGGGGCTGCCAACATCCTAGCCGGCCGATCCCCAGGCATCCGAAAGGACGCCGTCCACCTCGCTCCCGGCGCGAAAATCTCCACGGAGCACGAGACTGAATCAAAACTTAGGCTCCGCATTGACAGAATGCCGGGAAAGACCATCACCTGTTGCTCATAGACCTCGACGCCGTCCTGTGAGGGCGTCGGAGTGAACCGAACCGCGCTCGGCGAGACAAACACCCCATTCGAGATTGGCTCGCTCGCCGCAACCACCTTGCCCCCAGGTGCAGCTTCCCTGTTCTGTCGACTCGGAGTGAATGCGATCACCGCAACGCTCGCTCTTGGCGTTGCTTGATCTTGCACAGAGGCGTCGACTGCGGCGGCTGTCGGAGAATGCTTCGCAGGCCATCGTGTGCTCCCAGCCGCCGCGCCGACTAACCCCAGTGCAAGCACGGTCACCACGACGCTGGCCGCCAAACCGACGGCCCCTGCACTCTCGATGAACAATCGCCGCCTCGTCGGTCCTGCGAAAAATACAGGAACGCTCCTCGCCTCCTCCCGCCCGCGTCTCACCCGCCAGACATATATGCGACGGCGTCGCACGAACGCCCAGGCCGCAATCATGGCCTCCAACAGCGTCCGCCCTTGTATCCGCGCAAACATCAGCGCCAACGGCCCTACGACTGCGGGGATCCACAGCCAGGCGCGCAGCCAGAGTGGCAACGGCGACGCTGCCATCGCCGCCGCAAAGGCGATGCTGATGACCGATACGAGAAGAAACTTAACAAATGAACACGATAGCGGAATCCGAAAGGGTATTAGTCCATTCATCGCATTACTGTTCCTCCTGGACGCATTGTTCTTGAGCACACATTCCACGTCCGACAAGGGTCTGCTGAACATCCTTGACGCAGAGCCGTCGATAACTATCCTCTAATCATGAAGTCTGAAGCGATAGACGAGTAGCAAAGAAACATTGGCTTCTTCTCCGAGAACTGTGGTGTGGTTAGTATTCCGATTGTACTGCGCCCCTTAATCTGGACACTAAAACGGTGGTTCTAACGGAACAACCTC
>CAYPZL010000357.1:0-2112 GCA_964415045.1 uncultured Pirellulales bacterium
AAACCAACGATTTCCTTGAAGAATATAAGCCTAATCTCCATTTTGCAAAAGTTCTCTTCTTAACCCGCACTATGCCTCCTTCCTCTTTCGCGCGGTGGCGATGCGGTCGTTGTTGTTTTGGTCTTTTTCGATTTTGATCTCGGCGAAGAGGCCGGTCGTGTCGAGCAGGTCTCGCACGGCGGGGCCCTGGGCGTAGCCGATTTCGAGCATGAGCGGCGCGCCGCTTTTCAGGAATTCATCGACGCGCTGGACGATGCGTCGATAGACGTCGAGGCCGTCGTCGCCGGCCCAGAGCGCCAGGCGCGGTTCGTAGTCTTTCACGTTCTTGTCGAGGGCCTCGTATTCGGCGGCGCTGACATACGGCGGGTTGCACACGATCAGGTCGAACGGCGTGACGTCGAGCTGGGGCACCAGCGGCTCGAAGAGATCGCCGCAGAGCAGCTTGACTCGTTCGTCCAAATCATGCCTGGCAACGTTGCGCGCCGCGACGTCGAGGCCGGCGCTGGAAATATCCGTGGCGATCACGCGGGCCTGCCGGTGGTGCCTGGCGATGGCGACCGCGATGCAGCCCGAGCCGGTGCAGAGGTCGAGGACGTGCTGCACGCCGTCGCGCGTGCGGAGGTATTCGATGGCCCTCTGGACGAGCAGTTCGGTTTCGGGTCTCGGGATCAGGCAGTCGGGCGTGATCTCCAGCTCCAGCGAGTAGAACTCGGTTTTGCCGACGAGATACGCGACGGGCTCGTGTTGGCCCGCGCGCTTTACCAGGCCGTGCAGCTCGTCGAGCTGTTCCTTGCCCACCACGGTGTTGTAGCGCGCGTACAGGTCGATGCGCTTGTATTGCAGGACGCTTGACAGCAGCAACTCGGCGCTGAGGCGCGGCGCGTCCACGTTTCGCTCGGTCAGGTAGTTCGCAATCCATTGGAGCAACTTCTGAATCGTCCACTCGGTCATGCGTATCGTCTCGCTATCAACATCTCGTTTTCTTTCTGCACGCCGATGGCGAAATCATACTTGTCGATCTCGAGGGCCAGTTCGCAATCCTGCGGGTGGAAATGTGGTTGTGCCGGGTCCTGGAACTTGCCGACCTCGCCGCCGGCCAGCACCAGCGTGCGAAGCGCGTCGGCGTCGGGCCGGCGGCCCTGGAGCAGATTCCGCAGATACAGCGCGCACAACTCGTCCTCGTCCGTACGCACCTCGGCGTTCCAGCCCATCGCCACGATCGTCACCAGCGGCGGGGCGTTCCGGCCGATCGCCTCGGCCGTGGCCCGGGCCACGACGAACGAGCAGGCGTAGATCGCAGCGGCGTTCGCCGCCGCCGCCACCCCCGTCGTGCCGGCCCGCGTGGACTGGATCACGACTTTGTCCGTGAGGTCGGCCCGGGTCATTTCGTAAGGGGAGTTGCCGAAATCGAATCCTTCGGGCCGGACCCCGTCGACCTCGCCCACGCACACATTGCCCACGCCCGCGTCGCGCAACGCCAGGGCCTCCTCGATGCCGGCCACCATGACGATCTTCTCGGCCCCGCGCGACAGCGCCACCGCCGCCGTCGTGAACGCCCGGAAGACGTCCACGATCACCACCACCCCCTCGGCGCGTCTTGCCCCTTCGATAAGACTCTCGATTTTGATGTCCATATAAAAGGAAACTCCAACTTGCTATCGCAGCAGAGGATACACCGACCCGCGTCACAAGCAAGAGGAATCCCGGCCTGTCCGGGTTATTGAAGGTTCGTGGTGTTCTTCACAACCGTCTTCCTGGAATGAAGTTAGCGTGCTCTCTCTGTGCGTCTGTCCTGCAGTTGGGTTTGTTTGTCGCCCCCGGCGGCCGTTGACGTAGTCTGTTGCACAGGTGCGGCGGTGGGGCCGGGGCGGTGATTGGGCGGTATAAGCTGCCTCAGGAAGAAGCCGTATCGCAGTGACATCCCTCTCGCGAAGCGCCCCGTCTTCACAGCGCCCTTCGGCCAACCGCGTGATACGAATTGTGTTGAATTCGTGGGCAGTCTTCTCATCCTGAACGCCGTGAATGATCTGGCCTCCGAACGGGGAGTGTTTTAAAGTCGCAGCCCAGATAGACTATGAAATTGGAGCCTCCCCAGACGAGGGTTTTGGAGTT
>CAYPZL010000358.1:0-2068 GCA_964415045.1 uncultured Pirellulales bacterium
TGCCGCTTGAAAACTTTGTCAAAAACTTAACGATGTTTGAGGTTAGTAGTACAGGTCCCTCCGGGTCGGGAAAAAGCGTTCTCCTCCGGGCCCTGCGGGAAGCCGTTGGCGTCGCCGAATCCATCGATCTGGCCGAGCTTGCGCTGCCGGGCGACAAATCCGTTATTGATTGTTTCGACAGCGACGTCGTTACATCCTTGCGGACACTGAGCACGGTCGGTTTGAGCGAGGTCTTCTCCATGCTGAACCGGCCCTGCCATCTCAGCGACGGGCAAAAGTACCGCTTCCGCCTCGCGCAGGCCCTGGCGGCGCAAAAGTCGTTTGTTTTCGCGGACGAGTTCTGTTCCGATCTGGATCGCATCACGGCCGCTGCGGTGGCCTTCAACATCCACAAGTTCGCCAAGCGTACCGAAACCACGTTCGTCCTGGCCTCTTGTCACGAAGACATTCTGATCGATCTTGCCCCGGATGTCCTCGTCATCAAGGATTTTTCCGGTCCGGCCGAAGTCATCTTGAAAGACAGGAGGTGAACATGCACACCTGCTCGGTCCACGAGAAACTGGCGATTGCCCCGGGCAACCTGGAGGATTACCGTGAGCTGGCGGCCTACCATTACCGCGCGGGCCGGCCCGCCGTCGTCAAAGCGGTCTACGCGCTCAGGCCGGCACGGGCCGTCAGTGTGCGAGGCAAGAGACCGGTGGGTGTCATCGTCTACACGATGCCCACTCCACGGGTGGAACTGCGAAATGTCGCCACGGGAGGCATCTTCGCCGGCCTCGACCGTCAGACGGAACTGTCCCTGATCAACCGGAACGTCCGCAGCATCGCCCGGGTCGTCATCGAACCGCGCTTTCGCGGGATCGGCCTGGCCGCCCGGCTCGTTCGCGAAACCATGCCGCTGTTGAACGTCCCCATCATCGAAGCGCTGGGTGTGATGCCTCTGGTGAATCCGTTTCTCGAAAAAGCGGGCATGAAGGCGTTCGAGCCACGCGTGGCCCGACACCACGTGGAGCTGATCGAGGCGCTGAGTGCGGTCGGCATTGAAGAGGACGAGCTTGTCGATCCGCGCGCGGTGCAGAAGAAGCTCGACGCATCACGGCCGCCGGCGGCGAAATTCATCGAAACTCGGGTCCAGCGTTTCCTCAAGAGCCACGGGAGCCGTCGCACCATGCCTTGCGGCCTCGAACGAACGCGCTACATCCTGGGCAAGCTCACACATCGCCCTGCTTACTACATCTGGTTCAACCCCGACTTGGAGGTCACCATGCCATGAGCGCGAAGATCAGACAGATCACTCTGGAGAAACTCGTTCCGCACCCGGACAATCCCAACCGCATGAGTCGCGGCGCCCTTGCCAAGCTGGCTCACAACATCGAACGAACGGGTCACTACGAGCCGCTGGTGGTCCGGCCGCATCCGGGCAAACGCGGGCTTTTTCAGATCATCAACGGCCAACACCGCTGTCAAGCCCTCAGGAAACTCCGCCATGTCACCGCCGATGTTGTGATCTGGGACGTCGACGACGAGCAGACCGACATTCTCCTGATCACGCTCAACCGGCTCGGGGGCCGCGATACGCTGGCCAGGAAGCTGGAGTTGCTCCGACGGTTGCATCGGTGGCGATCCGCCCGCGACCTGGCCAAGCTCTTGCCCCAAACCCGCGGCCAGCTCGAACGGCTCCTGGCCTCCCGGCGGATGTCAGCAACTGAGAGCCGGCAAAGCAACGATTTCGCGATACCGATGGTCTTTTTCGTAGACAAGACCCAACAGCAAGCGATCGAGCAGGCCCTGGCGACCGCTGGCTCTCACCTGGGTGCGAACACGCGATCGGCTCGACGCGCGGCGGCTCTGGCGACAGTAGCCAGCCGCTTCCTCGACCAGGCGGAGAACGCAAGTGATCCTGAATAGAATGAAGTCCGTTCGCAGAAGCACGGGCACCGCGAGGCGCGGTCCGAAGGCTCAATCGATCTCTCCTCGTCCGCCGCCGTGATTTCCCAAGCTCTTTGACAAGTTCCCAGCGCGGCCTCGCTGCGCTCGGCCGCAACCAAAAACTCCACTTCCAGGCCTG
>CAYPZL010000359.1:0-2066 GCA_964415045.1 uncultured Pirellulales bacterium
GAGATTTTTCCTCCCTAAAGTAAGCCTAATCTCCATTTTGCAAAAGTTCAGTTATTAGCCTTTTTTCAGATGCCCGGAGGAATACGATTGTCAAAGGCGACGCAACCGCTTGCTCCCATTTCCGTACGTCACTATGGGGAGCGTGGTTCGTATCTTGTCCTCCTTCACGGCAGACCGGGTGTGCAAGGTGAGACGGCGCCGGTGGCCTGGTGTTTGTCCGACCGCTTTCAGGTGCTGGAGCCTTTGCAGCGAACCAGCGGCGTGGTCCCGCTGACCGTGGCCCGTCACGTGGCCGATCTGCATGAGGTGCTTCGAGGGCCGGTGCGTCTGGTGGGTTTTTCCTGGGGGGCCATGCTCGCGCTGACGGAGGCAAAAGACAGATTCTATGAGCTTCTGACCGCGTGTCTCGGCTAAAATGGTGCCGCCGGGCTATCGGTAGAACGCGCTGCAAAACGAACGCCATGACAACATTGCGTGACATCCTGTTTCTGATAGGGTTGGCTGCGTGTTCGTGTTCTGCTCTCGGCGACGTCTCGAACACGGAGACGACGCTGCGCGTCGCCAGCCTGATGTATCAACCGGTCAAGTGGGACAAGGAGGCCAACAAGCGGGGGCTGGAGAAGGCCGTCCGCGAGGCGAAGCGACGGGGCGCCGAGCTGGTCGTTACGCCGGAAGGCGCGCTGGAAGGCTACGTGGTCAACGAGGTCATTCGTGCCTCCGGCGAGACGCGGCGCGAGCTGACCGCGAGGTTCAACGACCTGGCCGAACCGGTCAACGGGCCGTACGTGCGATATTTTCAGAGGCTGTGCAAGGAATTGAGCGTCTGGCTCGTTCTGGGATTCCTGGAAGCCGACGATCCGAACACGTACAACACGGCGGTTCTCATTCGCCCCGACGGCGCCCTCGCGGGCAAATACCGTAAGACGCACTTCGCCCAGGGCTACCGCAACGGCGACGAGAAGGGCGACAACCCGCCCGGCTATCGTCGCGGCAGCGCCTATCCCGTCTTTGACGTCGGCGTACGCAGAATGGGGCTGATGATCTGTTTCGACCGGCGCGTGCCGGAAGTGGCGGCACGGCTGGTGAAAAACGGCGCCGATTTCATCATCAATCCCGCTTACGGCATGATGGGCGACTGCAACTGCGAGTTTCTCTCCGCCCGCGCCAGGGAAACCCGCGTGCCGATCGTCTTCGTTCATCCCGCCCAGACGGTTGTCAGTGACGCGCAGGGACGGATCGCCACCGACATTCGGCCGAAGGATGACGATGCACGGATTGCGATCGTTCGCCTTTCCGTGCCGAGGCGCAAGTGAGAGAAAGACACGGGGTACGATGGATTTTGGAGTGACACCGAAGAAACAGGCCGAGCTCGAGGCCCGCATGGCGGCGCTGGGTCTGCGCGAGGAGGACTTGCAGGAGAAATACGTACGCTCCTCGGGTCCGGGAGGGCAGAAGGTCAACAAGACGGCCAGTTGCGTGTATCTCAAGCACGTCCCGACGGGAATGGAAGTGAAGATGCAGCGCGAGCGGTCCCAGCTTTTGAACCGCTACTATGCGCGGAAGCGCCTGTGCGAGCTTCTCGAAGCCGAGCAGTTGGGCGGCCAGAGTCCGGCGGCCCTCAAGGCCGAGAAAATCCGCAAGCAAAAGCAGCGTCGCCGTCGCCGCAGCCGCAAGAAAGCCACGTCATAACCGCGCCCGGTTCCTCCGACGGTGTCTGGGAGAATATCCTGGCACCCGTAGCAGTCCGGAGTCCAAAACGATGATGCCCTAAAATCTGCGCAGACACCACCTGAGACTCGTTTTCACTTTTTCCTTGTAGGAAGCGGGCGGGGTGGAAGAATGGAGATGAGAAGTGATGTTTGACTCGTCGTGTGCGGCGACGCTGAGGCCGCCTGGGAAGAAACGCGGGTCTTCTTCATGAACTCTTGACCGGCGCATCCAGAGCGTCGCTGGGCAGGGCGGTAGAAGGATGGGAAGGGCCAAGAAGGGTGGGAGCGTGTGAAGAGTAGCAGGTAATCCCATGAAAGGCTGCCTCCGGTCGCGTTCTCTGGTATGGTTGAGGACAA
>CAYPZL010000360.1:0-2024 GCA_964415045.1 uncultured Pirellulales bacterium
TTGCCCTAAACTCTAGCACATAGCCAAAGCTCAACGTCGTCCTGGCGCAAAACAACTTCCGTGTACGCAGAGGAAATGATCGAGCACATTTCATTGCTGGATGGTCTGTCTCTATTGCACCAATGCGCTCGATGCCTGCGACCGGGCGGCAGGATTCGACTGACCACACCTGATCTGGCGTTTGTGTTGAGCATGACGGAAGGGGGTGCCGAGCAGCGCGAAGCGATGGAAGCGCACACCGCTGTGTTCTATAGCAGTAGTCCCACGCCGTTCGGAACGCTTCTCGTATCGGAGTACGTGGCGGATGCATTCATCTTGCACGGCCATCGCTTCTTGTATGATTTCGAGACACTGGCCCGTGCACTCGAGACCGCCGGATTCACTCGGATTGTTCGAAGCTCGTACAAGAACAGTCAATATCCCGAATTCGTAGATATCGACAGCCACCTTGACCGGTACCCGGCCCTGGAATGCACCACGTTATTCGTAGAGGCCGAACGACCGTGATTGTCGCCGCGCTAGGAAAATGATCCTTGTCTACAATTGCATGGCGCCATATGTCGACCAGCTGTTCATCGCGATGTCGCAATGGCAGCCAGTAGTCGGGGTTGACGTTCGGCTCAGTGAAGCAGGATTCTGCCTGCGACGCAGGCGGATTGTGCGCGAGACGCCATATCCGGTCATTCAGCTTGACCTGCCACGCGGGTATGGCCGAAAGTTCTTCTGGATTGCGAGACCGCGGCTGCGCGGCGTTCGCGCCCAGGCCGAAGCGTTGGCTGGAGAACCGCTGCGTACCGTGGTGTTCACGCTACCCCATTTCGCGCCACTGGCAGCCGATTTTGAAGATGTGCTGAAAGTGTACAACGCGGATGCAGACTTTCGTTTTTTCGGATGGGGCAATGCTTTTGTTGAAAGACGCGAGCGGTACGTCCTTTCCAAGGTGAATCACACGTTCTGCGCCTCGAAGGAATTGGCGAGACGATTCCAGCAGGTCTACGGGTTCTATCGAGCCCGATGCCATCTGCTTCCCATGGCCACGCGCCAAGCCTCGCTGCTACCAGCGCCGCTTCATGCGCCGGCTCCCTTGCCCGACGACGTCCGCCGCCTGGAGCGGCCAATCGCTGGAGTCGTTGGCAGCATGTCGCAACGAACCGACATGGAGCTAGTCGCGTACGCGGCCGAAAGGCTGCCATGGCTGTCATGGCTGTTTGTCGGACCGGTGCAGTGGGACAACGCCAGACGAAAGGCAACCATCAAACGACTAAGAAGTATGAAAGAACGGGTTCTCTTTACCGGTCCACGTCCGTATGAGCGCCTCGCCGAATACGCTCGCGCCTTGGACGTTGCTGTGATCCCTTACGCTTATGACGACTTCAACAAGTATGCTTCTCCCACACGCCTCTTCGACCACCTGGCCGCGACGCGCCCGATCGTTGCGACACGCGCCTGCCCACAGTTCAACGATTTCGCGCAGGTGCTGCACTTTGCGGATACACCGGAAGAGTTCGTTGCGGTGCTGACGCAACTGCGCCAGGTGGACTTCAACGATGGGCTGGCCGAGGAGCGATGGCGCCTGTCGCAAGAAAACACATGGGACGACCGGGCAAGAGCGATGTTGAGGGCACTGGGCGAGCTGCACAATCCACAAAGTCAACAATCTTCGTGCGTAGCATAATAGGACACATCAGCGCACGGGCTCCGTTGTGGCTACGGAAAAGGCTGCTTTCCATTGGTCCACTGCGCAAGGTTACCAAGTGGTTACTGAAGGGCAGTGTGGACCTTGTGGTTACGTACGACCAGACGCTCAAGTTAGTCCTGCATCCCGTGTTGCATCCGAATTTCCTGTACCACGTGGATCTTGACCGTTATGAGCCATGCGTCAACCGCGCAATCCGCCAGGTCGCGCAGGTGGGAGCGGTCATCTGGGATGTCGGGGCGAACATTGGGGTCTACACGATGCTTATGGCAAAGGGTGCTCGTATAATATGATGTTCGGCTTTTATGCAGACTGATGTGTGTACCCG
>CAYPZL010000361.1:0-1981 GCA_964415045.1 uncultured Pirellulales bacterium
GTTTTTGGCGGAACAAATGGCGGAGCGCGGAATCGGCCTTTCGTCGGTTCCCGTCTTCAGTTGTCTCTCGCAGTTGCACGCCCTGGCCAGGTCCGGCAGTGACTCGACGGCCTGGGCCAATTGCCCATGGACCGTGTGGGTGTACCGGCTCATGGTCAGGTTGATGTCCGAATGCCGCATGATCTGCTGGGCGAGCTTGGGATGGACGCCATTGGCGGCCAGCAGGCTACCGGTCGTATGACGCAGGCTGTGGAAGTCGGCATATCGACCGGCATCATCCACGTAGCAGGCCGTTGAAAAAAGCCGTTCACGGGGCAAACTCAGGCCGCGTAGGGAAGAAAGGGTGCCCCGGGTAGATCATGTACAGTATTGCATATATGCCGCCAGATCAGGACCTGCGAAGGCATCCGGCGACTCAGGGCCGACAGCACAAAGCGCAGCAGGCCGCGAACGAGGTCCCACAGGCCCCGCGGCGTGCCTCGGCCGAACAGCCCGCGCATCACCAACGCCAGGTTGAACCCGGCCACATGCATCAGCAGCCGCGGCAGGATCCGCTCGTGTCCCCGCAGGTGCACCCGACGCAGCCCGCCCGTCCTGTAGCAGTGCGCGAAACTCCGCTCCAACAGTTCCCCCCGTTTCCGCAGAAGCCCCTTACCATAGTCCCCGCGAATCCGCCGTCGGTTCCCATACACCGCCCGCTGCTCGGGCTTCTTGTCCCGCCAGTGTCGGCGGCCCCGACGACGCGGCTCGGCCACGTACCCCCGAATGCCCTGCTCCTGCAGATCCCGCAGCGTCCGATTGCTGTGATACCCCTTGTCCGCCACCACCTCCCGAACCTCGAGTCCCTCACAGAAGACGTCATCGTCGTACTCGGCTTCAATCGCCTCCCGGACCTCCTCCAGGTTCGCCTGCGTCTGCGACACGGTTTGCGGCAGCGTCGCGGTGTCGCCCGTGTTCGCCGGCTGCAGGGTCACCGCCACGATCGCCCCGGTGTGCAGGTCCACCGCATGCTCGGCCTTGTGCGCCATGTGCGTGCGGCCGTCCTTCATCTTCGCGACCTTGGCGTCCGGATCGTGCGGATGCTGCCAGTCGTCGTTGGATCCCTTCTTGGGGCGTTGCCGATCCAATCGGGCCCGGTCCTCCCGTGTCGGCGTCTCGATGCCCGAGGCCTTGGCCAGCTCCGTCAGGAACGCCTGGTACGACTGGCCCGTTTCCCGGCGAACGAGGCTCCGCAACGCGGCGTTGGCTTCCAGCGTCGTGGCGTCGACGCCCAGGGTCTCGCCCCGGAGCAGGCCGTTGTCGCACAGGACCTTCAACACCCAGCAGAAGACCCGCTCGTGCGTCTCCAGGCCCAGCCGTTGGCGGATCACCGACAAGCTGGAATGGTCGGGCGTGCGTCGGTCCAGGCCGTAGCCCAGGAAGCTCCGCAGGGCCAACGAGTCGGCACACCGCCAGGCGATGGCCCGTTCCGAGTCGAGGCCTTCGAAGTAGCCGATCAGGAGCATGCGAAAGTAGACGCCCGGGGGGATGCTGGGTCGGCCCACCTTCTCGGCGTAGAAGGGCCGGCACAGGTCCTCGACGAAGGCGTCGAAACCGTGGGCCTCCAGCAAGGCGTTGAGCCGCTCGTAGAACGGATGACCGGGCGAGGTGACGATGCGGTCGGTCGGAATCCAGAATTGCCCCTGCGACGAACTGGAGCGTTGGCTCATGGCCATGAACAGCCCTCCCTGGCACGGCAGTACATGTCATCAAACGACCACGACATGACTTTATCATGCAACCCTCGACCGGGCAATCCATAACTCAGGGAAGGCTGGTGTTTTTCAACAGGCTGCTATACTCTGTGGCGAACCGCCTGTATTTATCAGTATCCCCTGTTGTATCTTATTTCAGGGCTTGTTTTCTGTGGAGCGTTGCTTCGCCGCCTCGCCATTGGCCGATAGGCAAGGATTGCCGGCTCTTTGGAAAAATCCTACATCCA
>CAYPZL010000362.1:0-1924 GCA_964415045.1 uncultured Pirellulales bacterium
CGGGTCTCCTGTTCATCGACGACATCCTCCTGACCCGACCCTGATCCGGGGCGGTGGAATAGGGTCCCCCTGAGGACCCATTGACAGTAACGCAAGAGAGAGGGCTGTAGGCGTCGCTTACAGCCCTTTCTTTCGCCTCAGACCGCTGCGAAGGAGCACGGCAAACGACGACGAGGATTGCGGCCGCAACGTCCGAAAATCGGATTGCACCGGCCCTTGCAATCTGATATAAATGAGTTAATACGTCGGCTGGGTTTGTCGATACAACAAGGCCGAGCTACCCGCTGGTTGGTACGCTGATTCGGAGCCCTGTAGCAGGTCAGAATCGGAGGTGCTGGCGTGATGCCTTATTCCGGACACGGGGGTGAAACGGGGGAGTTGGGTGCATATCCTCGCTGCATTCCGGGACCGTTCTTTCTACTTTCAAACGACGTGGGCTGGTTTTCTGCGGAAAGGAGGTCATAGCACACCACCGCAAATGGATCCGCGCCGATGCGGATCGAGCGAATCAGAAACGAAACGCAAGAATTACCGTGGGTTGCTCCGGCGTGTGGCCGGAGTGAAATTTCCTATCGGTCCTCAGTTAGAATCAGGAGGAAAAAAATGAAGAAGGCAGCGTTGGTATTCATCGTCGCGCTTGCGTTCAGCGCGACGGCTATAGCTTCCGACATAGCGATTTCCACACAGGCAGGCTGGTTTTCGCAAGCCGCGGCTGACCAGGAAATGCAGGAAATCGTTGACAACGTAACGGCTGTGCCTATCGAAGTGTTCACAGCGACCGACCAGGACGCCCTTGCAGACTGGGTAGTAGCCCACACGGGGAACGGCTCAACAGATCTCTTGATCCTTTGCGGGCAGTTCCCGGACACCATTTATGAACCGGGCAACGCCCAGGCGGACGACTCCCTGGCCGAACTGTTCCTGGATGACGGCAACTGCATCGTCAACACCGGCGATTACATGTTCTACGTTGTAAACGGCGCCGGCACAAACGGCGAAGGCGGCATCCGGACGATGATGGACATTCCCGGCATCACGATGTGGGACGACGATACTGCCGTTGTCGTCACGCCTGAAGGCCAGCAATTCACTCCCACGTTGCAGGACTTCGCCACGGACCGTCCCTTCCACCTGAATGAACTGGAAGGCGCCTGGGAGGCCGAACTGATACTCGCGCAAAACTCTGCGGGAACCAGAGCAGATCCCGTTATCGTTCGTAATACGGAGACGGGCGGTCGTCTGGGCATTTTCTACCAGACAAGCGGCCAGGACGGCGATCCGCGTGGGGAGGTGATCAGTGAGTGGATCAACAACTGGTTCATCCCGAACGTGGCCGTCTCCAATCCGCTGGCACGGAGCCCGGCCCCGAAAAACGGGGAGATGATCACACAGACCGCAGCCACCCTCCAGTGGAAACCGGGGGATTTTGCCGCGGTTCACGACGTCTATTTCGGCGACAGCCTCGAGGCCGTCGAGGCGGCCACGCCGGACGATCCGAACGTATTTCTCGGTACCCTCTCGACCGAAATGGTGCGGGTGGGCCTGCCCGGCGATCCCTATCCCGAGCCCCTCGTTCCCGGCCAGACCTACTACTGGCGCGTGGACGAGGTCAACGACGCCAACGCGGCCAGCCCGTGGAAAGGCAACGTCTGGAGCTTCTGGGTTCAGCCGGTGAAGGCCTACAATCCTTCTCCGGCCGACGGCGTCCCGTTCGTCCTGCTCGAACCGGACCTGGCCTGGGATCCCGGCATGGGCATCCTGTTCCACACCGTCTTCTTCGGCGAAAGCTACGAGGAAGTGGACAATATGATGGTCGGCTGGATGACCGCCAACACAACGATCAACCCGGCCGAGCCACAGTTGTTCGGACCGTTGCAGCCCGAGACCACCTATTACTGGCGCGTCGACGAGTTCGCCATGACCG
>CAYPZL010000363.1:0-1923 GCA_964415045.1 uncultured Pirellulales bacterium
CGTCGGCGGGAGAGGGATTCCAGGCCGTTACCGGCTGGACCCGGAAGCTCCAGACATCGCCCTTCCACGGGCTTTCCGGTTCGTCGTCGTTGACCTCATCCACCCGCCAGTAATAGGTCTGCCCGGGCGTCAATCCGGCGGCGTAGGCCGGGATCGAGGCGGTGGAAAGAGACGTCTGCGTCGTGTCAATCGGCTCTACCAGCCCCTGATCCACCTCGTCGAAACTCTCGCCAAAGTAGACCACGTGCGAAGCGGCGAAGTCTCCCGCCTTCCACTTCAAGGTATACTGGGTCTGCCCGATCATGGAGCCGTCCCGGGGCGCCAATGCCAGGGCGAAGGGATAGGCTTCTCCCGCCATCACGGCAGCGACCTCATCTTCCGTCAGAACATGGTCATACAACCGGGCATCGTCAATTGTTCCCATGAAGGCGTCGTCGCCCCAGGCAGCCGGCCATCCCACCCAGAGCCCGATTCCAAAGTTGTTCTGAACCGCCGGTATGACCGCATCGCCCTGCTCACCGACGATCTCGCCGTTCAAGAACACCGTTCTCTGGCTGTTGGCCACATCCCAGGTCATGGCAAGATGGGACCACTCCTGTTCCGGGATCGTGACATCGCCCAACACCCAGTCACCACCCCAGTAGACGGATTTCAACTGCAAACCGTCCATGAGCGCCATCCCGTAGCCTTCAAACTGCCCCACGATGCAGCTTCGGGTACTGTCCGTTGGAAAGACCCACGCCGAGATCGTAGCGCCGTCGGCGGGCGTCATCTCCGGCACGTAGGGGATATCGACGATCGAGCCGGTGCCGTCGAACTCCAACGCACCGCCGATCTTGCCGGCGACCCATTGCGGGTTGCCAACGAGGTTGCCGTCGTTCCCGTTTCCGCTGGAGTCATGGGCGACGTCACCGGAACCTTCATCCAGTTTCCAGTGTCCCACCAGATCCGCCCGCGCCAAGCCTCCAATCAGAGCCAGCGTAACGACGATTGAGAGAATGAGTGTCTTGTACATGGTCTTCACCCTTCATGATAAAACGTGACATCAAAAATGCCGTGTCTTGGCCATACACCAGAGCAACCAACTATGATCTTTCATCTTCCTCTTCAATTCACCTGATCCGCATCTACGCGGATCCGTTCGCTACGGTATCACATGACCTCCTTCCTGCTCTCCTCTCGCCCGACAGGGACGGCTGAAAGAAGCGTGAAAGCTTGCAATGGAATACACACCTACAAGCCGAAGCCTTATGATCCCAAGCACCGCCCCTCTCCACAAAATGTCACATATGCCTCCCGGCTGCCCCCCTTGCCCCGACGCGCCTTGACCCAGCGCGGCCTCGCTGCGCTCGGCCGCAACCAAAAACTCCGTTTCTAAGCCTTATCGTAACTACTGCAACGACAGGAGGTTACATTGATTTACGTCGAATCTTTGTCAAAAACTTAACGATGTTTGAGGTTAGTAGTACAGATTCCTCGCTCGCTTACGACGCACCGAGAGAGTCCGCCTGACGTCGCAAGACGTAGACAGACCGGATCCCGAATGCAACAACGATGTGCACCCAATTCCCCCGTCCACCCCGTGTCCGCGACCGGACGTCACACCATCAGCCTCCGACCTGCTACGCGGCCCGAATCTGCAAGCCAACCACCGAGCAGTATGGCCTTGCAGTATCGACCTGCCCAGCCCATACATACAATCAGATATACCAGATTGCACGAGCGCATTCAATCCGATTTTCGGACGCTGCCCTCGCTTGCAACACTCTTCCGCGCCGACTCTAGCAGGCAAGCCGTACCAAGAAGAAGGGGCTGTAAGCAACGCCTACAGCCCCGTTTCTGCGTTACTGTCATTGAGATCCGCAAGAACCGCCCCGGATCAGGGTCGGGTCAGGAGGATGTCGTCGATGAACAGGAGACCCG
>CAYPZL010000364.1:0-1922 GCA_964415045.1 uncultured Pirellulales bacterium
CTCCCTAAAGTAAGCCTAATCTCCATTTTGCAAAAGTTCAGTAAAGAAGGCCCCGCGCTCGGGCGGCTCCGGGTACAAGGTGCCGGACATCAAAATAGACGGGGTCTGTACCCGTAGACTCGGGCACAGACCCCAAATTTGTCCAATACAATCCGTCGATCCGACCTCGTGGCTCCATTGGCTCGCGAAGCCGAATCGCAACCCGTTACTGCGCGGGCTTGACCACGCGAATCTCGTCAACGTAGAGCACACCGGCGCCGCCGGGCGTCGGGGCGGCTTGGTTGCCCAGACCGATGGTCATCTTCTTGACGGCCGCGGGGTTCACGCCGGCATCAACCAGGTCGCTCAGCGCGATCTCCCACTCGATCCACTGCGTCGCGAGCGCGGCGTCCGGGTTCGCCTGTGTCACTACCGCCGTCTGTCCCAGGCTGTCTTGCACCACGATATACACCGGCTCGGCCGCATTCGTGGGAATGCCCCGCATGTAGAGCACCAGGGTCTCGACACCGTTGACCGTCCAGTCCTGAGGCACAGCCCAGGTCCGCTCGGCCTCGGAACGATACGGCGAGGCCGCGTTGTCATAGTACAACGGCAGCGACTGGCCGCCCTCCTTGACCAGAAGGGTCTCCATGATCTGGCCGTTGAAGTGCGGGCCGGGATTCCAGATGTCATGCCCGACGGCGGCGCCGGTGCCGTTGCCCGGGTTGCCCGGTTCCGGCAGGGTGAATCCAACACCGTCGATCCAGACTTCAAACGCCCGACGGCCGACGTCGTTGGTGTAGGCCTCGAAATCATCGACAACGATGTAGTCGGCCGTGGTGAATTTCCAAACGCCGCCCTTCCAGGGGCTGTCGGGATTGCCTGGGTTGACCTCGTCCACGCGCCAGTAGTAGGTCTTGTTCCACTCCAGACCGCTGACGGCGTAGCTGGTCGCCTCGAGGGCCTGCTGGCCACGGTAGATCCCGGCATCGGCGGGTGTGGCGTTGGCCACCGCGTCCTTGTCCTCGCCGAAGTAAATCTGATGCTGCGCGGCCTCATCGCCGGCGGTCCATTGCAGCGTCAGATCCTGCGGGGTGTTGACGTCACCGGCGGCCGGATAGGGGAATTTCGCCCGGGCCGGAGGCTGAAGCGGACCGGCCGGAATGATCTGACGAGCCACGCTCGGCGTTTGCCAGGCCAACTGCGCCGTGGCGCCGCCGCCGTTCTCGTAGTATTCCATCTGCAGGGCATAGAAACCCGGCTCCAGGTCCAACGGCCGGCTGAACGCATCCGTCGCGCCCTGATCGACCCAGCGATTGACGATCAAGTCGCCGTCGAGCCACAGGCGGGCGCCGTCATCGGTACGCGTGATGAACGTGTAGGTGTCGGCCACGGCGATCTCCAGATCCGCCGTCCAGCGAGCCGAGAAATTGTCCGTCGGAATCGGATCGCCAGGGCCGTCGTTGCCCCAACTGAAATCCACTGCCGGATCGATGCGCGTCAGACCGGCCTCGCCTCCGGGAGTCATGCTGGCGAAGTACTCGCCCTTGATACCGCCTTTGCCGTCGGCGACCGTGAAACTCCAGACGTCGCCGGCGTAGGTGTTGGTGCCGTCGCTTTCATCCACCGCCCAGTAGTAGGTGGTTCCCGCCTCGAGCGCGCCCGGATCGTGGCTCGGCAAAGTCAGGTCGGCCACGAAGACACTGGCGTCGCGGTTGGCGACGGCCTCGGCGTCGGTGCCGAAGTAGAGTGCGTGCGAAGTCGCCCCCTGTCCGGCCACCCAGCTCAAGCCGGTCTCGGGATCGATCCACTTGTCGCCGTCACGCGGAGTGGGGCTGTAGGCGATCAGCGGCGCCGTGGTGAAAGACCAGACATCGCCTTGATACTCCGTGGTGCCGTCGGCCTCGACTTCATCCACGCGCCAGTAGTAGGTCGTGCCCGGC
>CAYPZL010000365.1:0-1912 GCA_964415045.1 uncultured Pirellulales bacterium
ACCAGGCGGTTGTTCTTGGCGTACAACTCGACGTACGCGGCGCCGGCTCGGATTGAGGTCCCTACAGCAGGCATGGGCTATTCTCGTGACAGGGTGAGGGGGTGACTGGATGGAATGGACTGGATTACAGGATGGACCGGATCAAATCCCCTTCATCCTGTTATCCCGTCCGACGGATCAAATCCCCTTGTTATCCCGTCCGACTTCGATCACGTATCGCTGTGGCAAGGTGACGCTCCCCCATCACCCCGTTACCCAGTCACCTTGTCACCCCCTCACTTCTTCCCGGGGAACACCCGACGCAACATCTCCCGGTCGGCCTCCGTCGGCGGGGGCGCCTGCTCTTGTTGCGGTTGCGCCCACGGGAAGAACTGCATCGGGTCGATTGGTCTGGTCTTCTTCGGGTCCCGGTTGACGTTGTAGAGGCCGGCCAGGAACGCCATCGTGCGATTCCACGCGGCCCGATCGCGGGCCTCGGCCATCCAGGTCAGCTCTCGGAGGGTGTACTCTTCGGGTCGGACTCCCGCGATCGCAGCAAGCTGACACAGGATTCGCCAAGTTCGGTGAATTCCTCCTCGACCGCTTCGTCGAACTGCGGGCTGTCGATCGTTTGCTCCGTCATCTGGACGGCCCGGGCCACGATCTCGCGCTGCTTGGCGATCGCGCGGACCAGGTGCGTGCGCCGGAGCTTCTGGAAAAAATCCGAGAGGGCCTCCAAAAAGGCCTCGGAAGCGGCGTACAGAGCGTCGCCTTCGAGCCGCTCGGCGAACTCCAGGTCGGCGACGCCCCGCTTCTCCGCCTCGGGAAGACAGGCCACGTAGAGCAAGTCGACCTTGAAGGCGATGTCCATGTCGAACCGGGTCAGAAGGGGCGGCTTGCCGGACAGGGGATCGCCCAGGTCGACTTTCAAGAGGTCCAGGGCCCGCTTGATCGTCCCACCGTTGACGACCACGGACCAGGCTTCCCCTTTGGCGTCTTTGAATTGCGGCATGGCGTTGTCCTCATGGAATGGACTGGATTACAGGATGGACCGGATCAAATCCCCTTCATCCTGTTATCCCGTCCGACTTCGATCACGTGTCGCTGTCGACCAGGCCGGTGAGCTGGAACGTGGCCGCGGCGGTGCCCGCGTTGGAGATCAGGACCGCGTCCACCGGGTTGCCGGTAACGGGAGCGGCAAACGGGCCGTTCTTCCACCACACGAACGGCTCGTTGGCTTCGAGCGTCTGCGCCTTGAGCACGGCGTCGGCCGAGTCGACAAAGCAGACGTGGCCGCCGCAGGTCTTCATCATCGCCGCCAAGAGCACGGCCTTGTCGCCGTCGAAGTCGCAGTCGAGCTCGGTCGGGACCTGGGTGGTGATGGCCGTGTCCTGGGCCGGCAGCACTTCGCCGGCGGCGCCGGTGAACGGCACTTCGTTCCCGGCGACGGTGCCGACCGTGGCGCCGTAGGCACACTTCAAGACGCCGTTCGCATCGGTCCAGAAGATGTCGATCGTCTGGCCGGTCGTGATGCCGTGGCCGGCGCTCAGGGTGAGCGTGCCCGCGGTGTCGCTGGTCCGGGTCGAGAGCGTCCCGAACTTGGCCGGGGAGAGCGCCTTCTCTTGCGGCGGAATGCCGCCCGAGGCTTCCTTCGAGACGAGCCCCTGAACGGAAAGCCCGGCGGCCGCGACCACGATGTTCACAGTGCCTTTCATTACTTCGACTGTCTGATTTGGGTTGACACGGCGTAAGTGTTTCTGTATCAGTACCTTCCGTGGTTCACGGTTGACCGAGGCTTCACGGAAGGAGCACGTACATGGAAGCGAGGTATGAGGCACGTAGGGAGCAGTTGGTGGAGGAATGCACGGTCGCCCCGGAGGTCTTTGACCGGGTGATGCCGCGGCTGGAGCGGTTCATGGAACCGTTTGTCGAG
>CAYPZL010000366.1:0-1911 GCA_964415045.1 uncultured Pirellulales bacterium
TCCGAGTACAAGCGCAAGCGCGGCGACCGGGTGGGCCTGAACTGGCGCATCCCGAACGTCCAGGGCCGCCGGGCCGTGCGCCACGTGGTCTTCGACGCGAACTACTGGAAGAGTTTCGTTCACGCCCGGCTGGCCGTGCCGATGGGCGACAAGGGCTGCTTGTCCCTCTTCGGCCGGGACCCGGAGGCGCATCGGCTGCTGGCCGAGCACCTGACGGCCGAGTACCGCGTCAAGACCGAAGGCCGGGGCCGCGTCGTGGACGAGTGGAAGCTCCGGCCGGAACGGATGGACAACCACTGGCTGGACTGCCTCGTCGGCTGCGCCGTGGCGGCGTCCATCCAGGGCGCGATCCTTCCTGGTACGGACGTGAGGGCTGACGCGAAGCGTAAGCGAGTGAGGCTCTCGGAACTCCAGCGCCGTGCCTACCGGCAGGCAGGGAGAAGGCGATAGTATGAGCGAGAGCATTGCCAAACAAGGGCAGGCCGATCGGCGCGGGCTGGAATGTCCCCGCTGCGGGTGCGGCCACTTCCGCGTCCTCTACACGCGCCGGGCCTGGGGCGGGCGAATCCTCCGCCGGCGCGAGTGCCGCCACTGCGGCCGCCGGATGACGACCTACGAAAAAGCGGAAGGTTGACGGTTTCTCACAGCAATTGAGACAGGAACGTCTTGGCGGGAACCACCATCGGCCCGCGCGGCCTGGCAAAGCAGTCCGCGTCGACGTAATCGGCGTCGATGACCACCTGGAATGCAAAGGGGGCCTTGGTCTGTTCTTGATAGTACTTGAGCACGCTGCTGATGGTTTCGTCTTGCTGCTTGACCTCGACAAGAAACCATGGCTTGTCATCCCGGACGACGACGAAGTCCACCTCCCGTTGCCGTCTGTCCCGCAGGTACGCCAGCTGAAACCTTCCGAATCCCAAGTCACTCCATCCTTCGACGGCCTTGAGCAGGTGACATCCGACGAAGGTTTCAGCCTTAGCGCCCGCCTCCTCTATGCCGGCCCAGTCCCGCAGGAACCATTTGGGTTCCTTGCGCAGGGACCGCGAGACGTTCTTGAACCACGGCTTGAGCAGGAACCCCAGGTGCAAGCGGCTCAACGCATCGACCCAGCGACGGACGGTATCGATGGATACGCGCACATCCCTTGCCAGGCTGCTGTAGACGAGTTGCTGTGCGGATCGGTGGCCGAGTAGTTTCACCAGCATCTCCAACTGGTCGACATGCTGGATTTGCGTCAGGTCGCGGATGTCTTCCCGCATGAGCTGTTCGGTACGCAGCGATCGCCAGCGGCGACTGAAACGCGGATCACGTTTGAGGAAGGGTTCCGGATACCCGCCGTGGTTCCAGAGTGCGTCGAAGTCCTGTTTCCTGATCTTCTTGGGCGGACGTACGATGCGCTTGGGGTCGGGAATGTCCTGGTGGAGCGTCTCGGCGACGGAAAACGGATGCATCCGGTAGAGGAAATAGCGGCCCATGAGACTATCGCCGCCGCGACGGTACACATCCATGCGGCTCGAGCCCGTAACGATGACGCGGACCTGGTCGGCGTAGGTGTCGAAGAACCCTTTCAAGAATTGCTTCCAACGCGGATGCTTGTGAAGCTCGTCGAACAACGCCACCGGAGCACTCTTCGACAGGCGGTTCAGGTTGAGGCGCTCCACGAGCCTCGCAGGACCGGCCAATATCTGCTCGCGGTCGTCGATGTTGTCCCAGTTGACGTAGTGGTCAGCGTGATTCCGGCAGCTCGTGGTCTTGCCGACCTGGCGCGGACCGCTGACGAAGGCCATTTGCCGGTTTGTGGCAAGGTGCTCGTCCAGCATGGTGTCGTAGAGGCGTTTCTTGATGCTCATGTGGGCCATTATCGCTAGCGTCGTAAAATAGTCAAGACAATTTTACGATGCCCCGTAAAAT
>CAYPZL010000367.1:0-1833 GCA_964415045.1 uncultured Pirellulales bacterium
TCGCAGCATGAAAATCACGCATAAAAAACAAGAACCTGAAGGATTGTAGTACAAAGCAGGGGGGTGGTAACGGTTTGGCTGGAAGGGGACGTTCGGCCCTGGGATCCGTGAAACGCCCACGCCGTCCGGGCGCGCGCTTCGCCGGCGGGGCGAGCGTCGCTACAACTGGCGTTTGACGGCCTGGGCGTGGACGAGCTCGAAGACGGCCTTGATGAAGTCCGTGTCCAGGCCCAGCTTCGCGCCCTTGGCGATGTGGTCTTCGAGCAGGTTTTCCCAGCGGTCGATCTGGAGGACGGGGACGCTGTGCTCCTGCTTGAGCTGGCCGATCTGCTCGACCCACTTCATCCGCTCGGCCAGGTCCTGGATGATCTTGGCGTCGACCAGGCTGATCTCCGTCCGCAGGCGGGCGATCTTGCGCTTGAGCTCCCGGTCGGTGATGGCCCTGTTGCGGGCCCGCAGCCGCTCCAGCATGCGAGAGAGCACCTGCGGGGTGATTTGCTGCCGGGCGTCGCTCAGCGCGCTGTCCGGGTCGATGTGCGACTCGATCATCAGGCCGTCGATGCCTAAGTCCAGCGCCGTTTGCGAGATCGGCTCGATCAACTGCCGGTTGCCGGCGATGTGGCTGGGGTCGCAGATCAACGGCAGGTGGGGCAGCACGCGCTTTAGCTCGATCGGGATGGGCCAGTTGGGCTGGTTGCGAAACTCCATCTCCACATAGGTCGAGAACCCGCGATGGATGGCCGCCAGCTTGCGAACGCCGACGTTGTAGAACCGCTCGATCGCGCCGAGCCAGAGCCCGAGCTCGGCGTTGATCGGGTTCTTCACCATCACGGGGATGTCCACGCCACGCAGGGCGTTGGCGATTTCCTGCACCGAAAACGGGCTCACCGTGGTCCGCGCACCGACCCAGAGAATGTCCACGCCGTGCTTGAGGCACAGCTCGACGTGCTCGGTGTTGGCCACCTCGGTCGTCGTCAGCAGGCCCGTCTCGGCCTTGACTTCGGCGAGCCATTCGAGTCCGGCGGTGCCCACCCCCTCGAACGTGCCCGGTCGCGTGCGCGGCTTCCAGATGCCCGCCCGGAACACCTCCACATGCGGAGATTTCACCAGCGCCCGCGCCGTCGAGAGCATCTGTTTGGCCGATTCGGCGCTGCACGGACCCGCAATCGCCCAGGGCACATGCTTGTGCGGCAGCCACGTCTCGATCGCCGCCACGCTGCGATTCATTTTCTTCAGAGCTTCCGTCACGTTCGTTTACCTCAATGCCGGCGGCGCAGTGCGACCGTCCCGTTTCTCCAGGGGATGGCAAGCCGCACCGGCCCACGAATGCTGTTACCGCGACCCTGACCAAACCTTCATCATAACCTCCGCTGCCCCCCATTGCAAACCGCAACCCCGCCGGGCGGCCGCATATCCGGCTCCCGGCCCGCGGATCCGATCCCGCGGCCCTCCCGGCCTTCGGCAGTCTCGCGGTCGGCGGAAATTGGCTTCGTTTTTGCGGCCCGACCCTTCTTTTTCGCCCAAGACCGTTCAAACTGGCTTCGTTTGGCGCGCCGTCCGGCACAAATCGCCTTTGAAGGTGTTATGCAAGTCATCATTTGCCCGTCCGTGACGGAGCGGGCCGCCGGCGAATCTTTGCAGCGGGGCACGGCCGTTCGGTCCTGGGCCTTCTGGTGGGGCGGCGTGGGTGAGAGCTACGCCGAAGGAAGCTACACGATCAATTCATGGCTCCAACCGACCGGGTATTATCAGGTGGATGTAAGCGCGCCGGCGTACGACAATTATTAGTAGAGTTTTGCAAAATGGAGATTAGGCTTATATTCTTCAAGGAAA
>CAYPZL010000368.1:0-1824 GCA_964415045.1 uncultured Pirellulales bacterium
CCCCATCAACAACGATGACCGCCCCATTGACATAGTCCGAAGCCGCACTGGCCAGGAAAAGCGCCGTGCCGACAATCTCTTCCGGATTGCCGACACGCCCGCGGGGCACCTTCTCATGTGAAAGTCGCATCAATCCGGGGTTGTTCACCGTCTCTCTCACCATATCGGTTATGAAGAAGCCCGGTGCGATGCAGTTGACGTTGATGTTGAATTTGGCCCACTCGCAGGCCAAGGTCCGCGTCATCTGGATAACGGCACCCTTGCTGGCGGTATAACTGACGGCTTCGGGACAGCCGATGAGGCCCAGGATAGAGGCAATGTTGATGATCTTGCCACCGCCCTGCCTGATCATTATCTTGCCGGCCTCGCGGCAGAGAAGGAACATCCCCCTCAGGTTGACGTTGAGGATCCGGTCCCAGGTTTCGAGTAGTGTTTCCACGGCAGGCATTGGGGCATCAATGCCTGCGTTGTTGACGAGGATGTCGATCCGGCCGAATTCGCCCATGACCGTGCTCACCAGACTTTCGATATCGCCTGGTTCGCCGACATCGGTTTTGACGTAGAGGGCCTTGTCCGAGCGAGGAATGTCCCACGGTGACCGGCTCGCCCCGACCACGGTTGCCCCGGCATCCAGAAACCCTCCGGCCATCGCACGCCCCAAGCCCCGCGAGGCGCCCGTGACGATGGCGACCTTGCCACTTATATCGAAGAGTTTCTTCGTTTCCATGACACACCTCCTCTTCGTGGACCGGAAAAGTCACGAGAGACATGTTTGGCCACCGTCCACAACGATGATCTCCCCGAGGACGAACCGGGTCTCCTCTCGCGCGAGGAAAAGGGCGACCTCGGCCACGTCTTCGGGCGTTCCGACCCGGCCAGCCGGAATGCGGCTTTCCCAGTACCGCCTCCTGTCTTCCCGGTCAAGCTCGCCCTTGGTCATGTCGGTGTATATCCAGCCCGGCGCGATCCCGTTGACAACAATGCCGTGTGGTGCCAGGTCCACCGCCGCGGAGCGGGTCAGGTGGATGAGCCCCGCCTTGGATGCCTGATAGTGGGCTTGGTGTGGCAGGCAATAAAGGCCGTCGATGGAGCAGATGACAACGATGCGCCCCCCGCCCTGCTGTTTCATCACGCCCCCTACCTCGCGCAGGCACAGAAAGGCGCCGCGAAGGTTGACGTTCAGGACCTCGTCCCAATCTTCATCCGTTATCCCCAGAAGGGGGCCCTCCTTGCAGATGCCGGCGTTGCTCACGAAAATGTCGATGCGGCCGAACGCGTTCACAGCCTCCCGGACCATGCGCTCGACGTCCTTTCGTTTGGAAACGTTTCCCGGCACGGCAATCGCTTCCCATCCCTGTTTTTGGAGTTCACCTTGCACCTTCCGCAAGACTTCAGCATCACGCTCGAAAAGGACTACCTTGGCCCCTTCGCAGGCAAACCTTCGCGAGATGGCGAGGCCGATCCCGCGGCCCGCTCCTGTGATAACCGCTACCTTGTCCTTCAACGGCATTTCCCCTCTCCTTGTCCGCCACTATTTCGCCGAGACGTTCGCCCGTGCAGCGGCAAGCCCTCTTCCGCGAACACCGAGGGAGAACTTACCACCATCATGCGCGATCTCTTCTCCGTCCCGCTCCAGGAGATCGACCCTTCTCACGGAGGAGATTCCTCCCAGTCCGGAAAGGTCCATCTCCGCTTCCGTAACCTGGCCGGCGTCCTGGAGGCTCCATAATCGCAGTACTATTCCAGCCTGTGGTCCTTCGTCGGCCACCTTCAACGCCGTGAGGATCGCCGTGTCGGGCGAGACGCTTGCAAACGACCGCAGGC
>CAYPZL010000369.1:0-1796 GCA_964415045.1 uncultured Pirellulales bacterium
AAGTTATCGACATCCAACCCCGGCCCCCTTGAGCCTATCTCGCGCTGTGGTACTACACACTACACACGTCACGCAGGCGGGCTATTTCAGGCCGAAGGCGTCTTTGAGCTCGTCGATGATTCCGTCGGACATGGCGACGTGCCCACCGATGGGCTGAGCGTCGAGCACCGCCTCGGCAGAACACTCCAGGACCTCGAGCTTGTCAAAGGCCGAGAGCACGCTGTCGCCGACAACCATCACGCCGTTGTTGCACAGCACCGCCGCCGGACTTTCGAGCGTAAGCGTCGCGGCCAGGCGGGAGAGATCATTGAAGGACGTCTCAAAGGGCAAAAGCCCCACCTCGCGCACGAAAATGTAGCTCTCCGGGATGGTGCGCGTGTCGATGGTCCGATGACACACGCTGAACGCCATGGTATTGATGGGACAGGCGTTAACGACGGCCATGACGCCCGGCTGCGCGTCGTAAACGGCCTGGTGCGCGAGAACGGCACGGCTGGGGTGCTTGCCAAACTCCTTCTTGCCCTTGCGGATCATCACGAGATCCTCGGGCAAAACCGAGTGGCGATCCAGCGGGTACGGCGTGATCAGAAACTTGTCCTCGTCGATCCGGGCGCTGAAGGTCCCCGTGGTCGTCGTCAGCAGCCGTTGGCGATACCCGCGCTCGATGAACTTGCAGAGCTGGTTGCGCAGCTCCTTTTCCCGAATGGTCATCATGCTGGGATCGTACTCGAACGAATCGAGCACCACATCGCTCTTGCTCTGCAACTGAAGCTGCTGGTCCGTGAGGTGCTGGGGCTCGCCGAGCGTACCGGCTTTGATCAGCACCTTGCAGCACATCTCCAGCGTCTCGAAACGCTGAAAGGCCTCCTGGAGGGTCTTGCCCCCGCAGCAGACGCCGTGATTCTCTAAAATGACGCTGTCGAAGCCGTCGGCATATTTGCGGGCGATCTTGTCGCCAAGGTCTTTGCTTCCCGGTACGCCATAGGGAGCGAAGGCCACGGTCCCGTTCGAACGCCACGCCTGATGGAAGAGCCGCGTATCGGGGACCTGGTGGGCGATGCTGAAAGCCACCAGCGCCATCGGGTGGGCGTGGACGATCGCCTTGAGGTCGCGGCGCACTTCGTAAATCGCCTTGTGAAACGGGTACTCCGACGACGGCCGATGCAGCCCCTCCACCGTCCCGTCGGCGCGGACGCACATGATGTCGTTCGGCGTCAGCGTCCCTTTGTCCACGCCCGTCGGTGTGATCCAGATGTCCCCGTTCTCGTCCAGGATCGACAGATTGCCGCCTGAGGTCGTCGTCATCTTGTACTGGTAAATCCGCTGCATCGTCAGAACCAGCTCATCACGCGGATGAAGATATTCGTATTTCATGGCAGAGCCTTCGCACAGAAACCATTCGTCGTTTCGCTTCTGTATACCGCTTCACCATCCGCACTTCAAGACGCATGAGGCGCCCAGCGCATCTCGCAAGCCTGGCAGGAACGCAGGATGGGCTTTGGCCTATGCGGTTCCTTCGCGTCCGAGCCTTGGTCCCGGCGTGCCGGGAGGCTAAAGCCCATCCGTCTGTTGTAGGGGTTTTCGCCCGTAGCGCCAATCCTAAGCACGGAGCAGGAAATCCGAAAGAGGCTGTAGGCCGGAGACCGGAGACGGGAGACGGGAGGAATCCCTCCAGCCTCCGGCCTCCCGCCTGCTGGATTCCGGGCTTAGGATGTAGAGTTTTGCAAAATGGAGATTAGGTTTATATTCTTCAAGGAAATCGTTGGTTTGATTTCCTTGAAGACGGAGCTTAAATA
>CAYPZL010000370.1:0-1784 GCA_964415045.1 uncultured Pirellulales bacterium
CGCGTCTTTGAGCGATGCGAATTCGGCCATCGACAGGCCCTTTCCTGAGACATGCGCCTCGTACCCGGCCCCACCCCACGCCGCTCACTCTACCCTTTTCTGCGCGGGCGCCAAGCGCCGGTTATACGATTCCAGAGCGGCACGCCATGCAGAGGGTGGCCCCGCCGACAGTGGCAGGGCAAACGCATTCTCATGTTTTCTGCGTGATCAGGTGGAGCAAGAAGTCGTGGTCCCATCCGCCGAGTTTTCGTTTCTGCCGGATACTGGCCTTGCGCGTGGTGTCGGCCTTGAGCACTCCCAGCGCGATATGCGACAGCCGCACATAGTTCTCGTCGGCGTGGCCTCTGCGAATCCGGCGCTGGTCCTCGGAAAACACCACATCCATGCACCAGTGCAGTTGGTTCTCCACAGCCCAGTGCCCTCGCGACAGATGCATCAGCCGGGCGGCGTCCCGGCCCGATAGACTCGAAATGTAGTAGTGACGCGTCGTGGTCGTCCGGTCCCCGATCTGACGGGTCCGTTCGATGCAGGCAACACTGGCCAGGCCGGGCCATTCACTGGGGGCCACCCCGGCAATCCGGTCCGTGCTCCAACAGCGTCGCGTCTCGATCCGGCCATGTCCGGCCTCGGTGGCCTCGACATAATCGTAGGCCACCCCGCGGCAGTCGTCGGTCAGGCCTTGCTCGAAGAGCAACTGGAGGCTCTCGTGCAAGGCGGGCTGATTGGCCTTGACCTGCAACAGGTAATCTCCGCCGCCCTGACGGATGTGCCGGGCGGTGTCTTTCTGACAATGCATCGCATCGGCGGTGACGACCGCACCGTCTAAGTCGAGCAGTCGCAGAAGCTTGGGCAGGGCCGCGATCTCGTTTTCCGTCGGCTCGCAGGCGACCTGGCCCAGGACTGTTTGGTTCGTCACGCACCAGGCGTTGAGCATGTGCAGGGCGCTCTTGCCGGCGGCGGTGTCGAAGCTGCGTCGCAGGGTCTTGCCGTCGACGGCGATCAGCCGGCCGTCGGACACCTCGGCCAGATGGGCCATCCACTGGCGGAAGCAGTGGCCGAAGGCCACCGGGTCCAGGCGGGCGAAGACCCGGGCAAACGTGTCGTGGCTGGGGATGCCGTGGGGCAGATGGAGAAACGTCTTGAACCACGCCTCCTTGGCGCGGCCGAACAAGGCGATGTCCTGCCAGCCGTCGGCCCCGCAGATTACGGCGCAGAGGGCGATGACGATCATGTCCGGCAGGTGATGACGTTTGCCCTGATCGCGTCGCGGATCGGGCAGTTCGCACAGAAAGCGCAGGGGATCCCTGCGGGCTTGGGTTTTCATTCCGAAGTCCTTTCCGGGTACGTGCGTTTCGTGTCCCTGTGCGGCCGCCACAGACGATTTCAAGCAGGCTAAAAAGACTCCAGAAATAGCGCAAGCAAAATCTGCCCAGAATTCCCCAAAAAACGCTCCCCGAGGAGAATGCGTTTGCCCTGTGGGCTGTCGCCGGTCGCTTGCCCGGACGGCCATCTTCCATTATACTGGTCCCGGAAAACGGGAATCCATGCAAGAGGGCCAAACGATGCAACGTCGAACATTCGTCAAAGCCATTGGCGTGTCAACCGCGGCCGGTCTCGTCCCTCGTCACGTGCTCGGCGGTGCCGGGAGGACGGCGCCCAGCGACCGTCTCAACATCGGCGGGATCGGCGTCGGGGGCGTGGGTCATCCTTTCATCAAAAGCTGCGCCGAGGGGAATCGCGTCATTGCCCTGTGTGACGTCGACGACCAGTATGCCAATCACACG
>CAYPZL010000371.1:0-1767 GCA_964415045.1 uncultured Pirellulales bacterium
GATGGAGAATAGTCCTTGACAACCGGCAGCCTTTCATGAATAGGATGGGCTTCAGGCCATGCGGCTTCTACTATGCCGTGGGAGATTGCTTCGTCGCTACGCTTCTCGCAATGACATATCCGAGTTGCCCCTGTTATTGCGAGCGAAGCGAAGCAATCCATAGTCGAACGATTTGCGAAACGCGGTCCCAGTGCTCTGTCTCAACTCATGCGAGGGTTGTCATGCTGAACGAAGTGAAGCATCTGGGCCGAGAGAGAAGTCAGCATCGCACCAGAAGGGACGTACGACGGCCGTCCCGGCGCGCCGGGATTCGCTTCGTTCAGGATGACAATCATCATATGACAAGCGACGAAGCACGATCGCCGGCAAAACCGCGTGCAAATGCGGCTGCCGGCGGCTAAGATGGCGGCGGTGGTGGTTTCGAAATGGACCTCGGACAGGTATAGTGACATATGGTACGAGCAAGGAGGCTTACGTGAGCGATGTTTCATTCTTCTTCGCCGGCGGGGGTACGGGCGGGCACATCTATCCGGCCCTGGCGGTCGCCGAGCAGGTCGCGGAGCGGCGCGGCGACGTCGGCATCCACTTCTTGCACAGCGAGCGTCCGATCGACGAGCGCGTTCTCGGCGCGACGGACTTCGAAAGGGAGGCGCTGCCGGCGACGGGCCTTTATCTGCACCCGCGCAAATTCGTTCGCTTCTGCTCGACGTTCTGGGCCAGCTACAAACGGGCGAGCGAGGTCCTGGCCCGCAGCGCCAACCCGGTCGTGGTCGGAGTGGGAGGATTCGTGGCGGCCCCGGCGTGTATGGCGGGGCACAAGCTGGGCGTGCCCGTGGCGCTGATTAACGTGGACATCGTGCCCGGCCGGGCCAACAAGCTCAGCGCCCGCTGGGCCGACGAGATCTTCGTGCAGTTCGAAGAGAGCCGCCAGTATTTCGGCCGGCGGCGGCAGCGCGTCCGCGTCGTGGGCTGTCCCCTGCGCGGGGGCTTCGCCCGTCCGGAGCGGGCTCGGGCCATCGCCGACCTGGGCCTGGACGCGAGCAAGAAGGTCCTGCTCGTGACGGGGGCCTCCAGCGGCTCGGCACATATCAACGAGGCGGTCTGCCGCCTGCTGGACCGGCTGACGCAATTCGCCGACACGTGGCAGATCGTGCATCTGACGGGCCTGGATAATGTGACGGAGGTACAGAGCCGGTACGAGGGGGCGTCTCTGGCTCACCGCGTGACGGCCTATTACGACGGCATGGCCGATCTTTTCGCCGCCGCCGACCTGGTGATCGGGCGCAGCGGGGCAGTGAGCGTGGCCGAGTACGCGGCTGCGGGCGTGCCGAGCATTTGCATGCCGTACCCGTACCACAAGGACATGCACCAGTACCTCAACGCCGGCAAGCTGGTCGAGGTCGGGGCGGCGGTGATCGTGGACGACGTGCCCGACGCCGACGACCGCGTCGGCTGGCTCTGGGAGGAGTTGGAAGACCTCATGGCCCATGACGACAAGCGCCGCGAGATGGCCGAGGCGTGCCGGCTGGTCGCCCGTCCCCACGCCGCCGCCGAAATCGCCGAACGACTACTCGACCTGGCCGGCAAAGAACAGACCGTTCCCGGAACACAGAACGAGACGAGGTAAACTGACAGCATGGGCTAAAGCCCATCCTATTCATGAAAGGCTGCCGGTTGTCAAGGACTATTCTCCATCGGTTCATTTCTTCTTTGTTTGGGTGCTCGCGTAGAATGGTGTGTTAATTCAAGGAATTCGACCAGTTTGTC
>CAYPZL010000372.1:0-1710 GCA_964415045.1 uncultured Pirellulales bacterium
TGTCTTGCCTCGGTATTCAAGCGGAATCGGATTGAGCGTTTTTTGGGGGAGACGTCTTCCTGTCCGTTTGAGCGCTGAATGAGCCTTGTTTCACGAGGTGCGAGCGCGTCGGCCGGACCGGCGGCGCGTCGAGAATGAGGCTCCGCCGCACTACGTCGGAGTTGCGCCGCCGCATGCCGGCCGGCGCGCGGCGATCTGCAGGAGGGGCGTTGAATACGATCGGTCGTCATGCCGCATCCTCCCGCAACCGGTCCAGTTCGGCCTTGGCCTGGATCGCCCACGTCTGCCACTTCGGCGTCCGGATGGCGCGACCGCCGACATACACGTCTTCGGGCGTCATGGGATCGCCGCCCTCTTCGGGAATCAGCGCCCAGTGCGGACGGTCGTGGTTGTACCGCCCGTGGAACTCGGCCAGGCACTCCCGCGCGTGCGCCGGATTGTCGTAGAGCCGCCAGTACACTTCTTCTTCCTTCAAGGCCCGGTGAAATCGTTCCAGTAGGCCCAGTTGCGTGGGCGTCCGGTACTGGATCCGCACGTGGCTGAACCGTCCCTGCACGTGCCGCGCAAAGCGCTTGGCCACGAAGGACGAGCCGTTGTCGGTGACCAGAAACGGCGGCTTGGTCAGCGGGCCGTGGATGCGTTCGGCTTCGGATCGCGCTTCGGTGAGGGCCGCTACGGCCTCGGCGGCGCAGTAGCTCGGCGTCAGCTTCAGCGCCAGAAGGTAGCGCGAGTAGTAATCGATCACCGTCACGGCGTACCACCATCCGAAACCGGGGATGTGGATGTACGTCACGTCCATCTGCCACAGCTCGTTCGGCCCCCGCGGGAGCAGCTCGTAGAGCTTCGCGGCCTGGTACACCGCCGCCTCGCGCGGGCGTCGCTTCTGCAGCAGGTCGTGCGCCTTCATGACGCGGTACGCCTGGCGGTTCGTGACGCCCCGGCCCTGCCGGCGGCACATCACGGCGATGCGTTTGTATCCGTACCACGGGTTCGACTCGGCCATCGCCTTCACCCATGTCTCGATGTGCCGCGGAACGGGCCTCGGCTTCGGACCGCGCCGGCGGCGCTGCTCTGTGGGGACCGGCTGGTGATACCAGCGTGATGTCGATACGCCCAGACCGTGAAGGACCTGGGTCAGTCGCGCCTCGGTCCATCGCGCCAGGCCGCCTTCAATGTCTCGCCGTAGCGTCTCGGTCACAGGGAGCCGTCCGACACTTTTTTTAAAATGCGATTCGCGATCGTCAACTCCCCGATCACCCGGTCGCGCTCGGCCACGGCCCGTTCCAGCTTCGTCTCGCGGTCCGCAGACGCCTTGTCGCGACCGTTGCGCTTGGCCAGTCCCGCCTTGCCGCTCTCCAGGAACCGTTCGCGCAGACGGTACAGCGTGTTCTCCGATATGCCGTAGCGTCGCGCGATCACGCCCGCCGGCTCCTCCCGTCTCAACAGAGATAGCACCGCCTCGACCTGCTGCGTCACGTCCAAACCCAACTTCCTGCCCATGATCGTCCTCCTTCCAAGATGTCTTTTCGATCATCCTACAGGCAAGAAGTCTCCCTTTCCACGTTTCCGATTTACCCCGAGCTATACACCTCAATAACAGGTGCAGGTTTAGCATTAAGCAGGAAAATGAAAATTATAAAGGAGCTAAAGTTAAAATCTTAATAGTGTTACTATTCCTCAGAAACAGCAAATAGAAAGCTTTAAATACTA
>CAYPZL010000373.1:0-1701 GCA_964415045.1 uncultured Pirellulales bacterium
GTTCGTTCGGATTCGAGAGGCGCCATCGCCAAGCTGCGCTTGACGCTGCCACACAAAACCTCTGGACGATACTCATCATTTGACGAGTAATGAAGCATGAGAACGAACCGCAATCTACTGAAGCCAACAACAGTGAGGGCATGGACATGAAGCAGGCAATGACACGGCGCGAGATGATTCGATGGATGGGCCTGGGAGCGGCGAGCGTGACGCTCTCCGGATGCACGAAAGGCCTCGGCCTGGGCACGAGCACAACGGGCGCAAAGAAACCCAATTTCATCATTGTCTTCGCCGACGATTTGGGCTACGGCGACCTCGCCTGCTACGGGCATCCGACGATTCGCACGCCGAATTTGAACCGCATGGCCGCCGAGGGACAACGCTGGACCAACTTCTACGTCGGCGCCTCGGTCTGCACGCCCAGCCGGGCGGCGCTGATGACCGGACGCCTGCCGATCCGCAGCGGCATGTGCAGCGACCAGCGCCGCGTGCTGTTTCCCGATTCCGCCGGCGGCCTGCCCCGGACCGAAGTCACGCTCGCCGAAGCGCTCAAGCCGCAAGGCTACGCCACCGCCTGTATCGGCAAGTGGCACCTGGGCCACCTTCGGCAGTACCTGCCCACCAACAACGGGTTCGATTCCTATTTCGGCATCCCCTACAGCAACGACATGGACCGCGTCGGCGGGCCCAGGGGACGCGCCGCCTTCCTGGACCCGAAAGCCGAATACTGGAACGTCCCGCTCATGCGCGACGAGGAGATCGTCGAGCGCCCCGCCAACCAGAACACGATCACGAAGCGCTACACCGAAGAGGCCGTGCGCTTCATCGAGAAGAACAAGGACCGGCCTTTCTTCCTCTACCTCGCGCACAACCTGCCGCACGTGCCGCTGTTCTGCTCGGACGACTTCCGCGACACCAGCGCCCGCGGCCTGTATGGCGACGTCGTCGAGGAAATCGACGCCGGCGTCGGCAAGATTCTCGCGACCCTAAAACGCGAGGGCCTGGCGGAGAACACGTTCGTCGTCTTCACCTCGGACAACGGCCCGTGGCTGATCTTCGACGAGCACGGCGGCTCGGCCGGCCTGCTCCGCGAGGGCAAGGGCTGCACCTACGAGGGCGGCATGCGCGAGCCGTGTGTGATGTGGTGGCCGGGGAAGATCGAGCCGGCCGTCGTCCACGAGATGGGCGCGACCATGGACCTCTACACCACGATCGTCAAGCTGGCCGGCGGCCAGGTCCCGACCGACCGCGTCGTCGACGGCCTCGACCTGCGACCCGTCCTCTTCGGCACCGGCCCCAGCCCGCGCCAGACCGTGTTCTACTATCGCGGCCAGCAGCTCTACGCCGCCCGCAAGGGACCCTACAAGGCCCATTTCATCACCAAGTCCGCTTACGGCCGCGACAAGGCGGTCCGCCACGACCCGCCCGAGCTCTACCACCTCGGACACGACCCCTCCGAGAAAAAGAACATCGCCAAAGACCACCCCGACATCATCGCCGAGATCATCCAGGAGGTCGAAAAACACCGGGCCACCCTAACCCCCGTCGAAGACCAGCTCGCCAAACGAATCAAGAAAAAGTGAAACCGCCGGGGAAAACTCGAAGCACGAAACCCGAAACTCTAAACAAATCCCAATCTCGAATGACGTGTCATTTCGGCAAGCGTGCATGAAGTAGGATTTTTTTGGTGGTATTGTCAGT
>CAYPZL010000374.1:0-1635 GCA_964415045.1 uncultured Pirellulales bacterium
TTCATGCCAACAAAGGATCGTAACACTCAGAGGGGCTGCGTCCGTCGCGTCGCAGTCCCTCTTTCATTTGTCCGGGGCGCTTGACTTGCAGGGGCGATAGCGGCATAATATGTTGATAGGATCGCCGATTCTTGTTCCGAAGACGCGGCGGCGTCCATGCTTTCATGCCGGATATCGGGCAACCGGCGACCAGGAAGGAGGAGAGACCGGGAATGGGCATAATGGCGGACCACATCTTCCGCTTACGCAAGGGAGAGATTCTGGAGGCAGCTATTGTAGAAGCGTCTCACAACGACCGAAAAGAATGGAGGGGGAGGCGGCGTCCGTGCAAGCTTCCACGAGACAAGAGGTGTATTCGTGCGTGACCAAGACACTGCATTTCCAATGTCAAGTCTCACTGAGAAGGAGGACGATTATGTGCAAACTGCTAATCTGCTCTATGTCCTTTGTTTTGCTGCTCTCTTCGGCAGTCAGCGTGACGAACGCGGAGTTGGTGGCATACTGGTCCCTGGATGAAGGCGCGGGCACCACGGTCGGTGACTATACCGGCGCCTGGGATGGAACGATTACCGGCGACGTCGCGTGGGTACAGGGCCACGAAGGAACGGCGCTCGAGTTCCCGGGCGGCGACAACTACGTGAATTTTGGCAACGTAGATATCGGCTCTTCTCTGACCGTGGCCTACTGGTGTTTCAATCCTCAGAAAGCATTCGAGAGGCCGATCGGGCAGCACAGCGGGGACTACACGACCGATCCCGGCTGGGCCGTTCTTTCGCGAAACGAGGACGAAGGCGGCGTATGGTTCCGGGTCAATGGCGCTGATAATGCCTGGAACGGTGGTGATATTGTCATTCCCGACGATCTGCCAAAAACCGAATGGTTCCATTTGACGTTCACCTTCGACGGTTCCACCCGTGAACTCAAGGGATATCTCAACGGAGAGGAAAAGGCATCCGCGATCTGCGAAGCAGGCCGTTCCATCTACCCCAACGCCAATGATCTGCGTCTTGGCAACGTGGGAACGGGTGAGACGTTTAGCGGCATGTTGGATGAGATTGCCGTCTGGAACGAAGTTCTGCCCGCCGACGAGATTCAGGCGGTCATGCTCGGGCGACTGGGAGGACCGCAACCACTTGCGTTCGGTCCGAAGCCGAAGAACGGAGCCATGCTGGAGCAGACGGTGGCCGTGTTGCAGTGGAAGCCCGGGGATTTCGCGGTCTCGCACAAGGTCTACTTCGGCGAGAGTTTCGAGGCCGTCAGCGAAGGCCAGGTAGAACCCATTTCCACGTCAGCGACAATGCTGGCTAATTCGCTCATCCCGGACTACGCGGCGGGATTGACGCCGGGAGCAACCTTCTACTGGCGGGTGGACGAGGTCAACGACCTTCATCCGGAAAGCCCGTGGAAAGGCGATGTCTGGAGCTTCTCGGTGCGGCCTCTGACGGCCTGGAATCCTTCTCCCGCTGACGGAATCCAATACGTTAGGCCGGAGGAAGACTTGACGTGGGAAAACGGCATAGGCGCCCTGTTCCACACCGTCTATTTTGGCGAAAACTTCGACGAGGTCAACGATGCGGTCACCGGCGGTTTCATGATCGTCGATGCGGCCTATGACCCTGGAGCGATGGAGGTCGG
>CAYPZL010000375.1:0-1616 GCA_964415045.1 uncultured Pirellulales bacterium
GTCGCACGGTTTATGAAATGCGATAATACGGATTCGGAAAAGTCCTCGTGCGTTTGAGCGGTTGTCATCCTGAGCCGAAGGCGAAGGATCTGGGTCGCGAACGAAGTTGCTCTCAAGGTCGCGGCCCAGATCCTTCACTCCGCTTCGCTGCGTTCAGGATGACATGCCGCTGGAGAATTAATCAGAATCCGTATAATAGCGCAGCAACGCGGGCTGAACAGGCGAAGAAAAGGAGCTGACGCATGAAAGAGCAAGGCAATACGATGGCGCGCCGTTGTTTTCTCCGGGGCGCGCTGATCACGGCAGCGGCCGCGGCCGGGAGCGAGTCTCTCGCCGCCGGCGCCAAGGCCGGGAGCAAAGAC
Organism: uncultured Pirellulales bacterium; assembly: GCA_964415045.1. Taxonomy (GTDB): domain Bacteria; phylum Planctomycetota; class Phycisphaerae; order Sedimentisphaerales; family Anaerobacaceae; genus CAYPZL01. The sequence goes on from CAYPZL010000375.1 coordinate 363, forward strand.
GGGATCTCGTTGCGCGAGAAGTTCTTCGGCTGCATCGCCGGCTGCCACATCGGCTCGGCGATGGGGGCCGCCGTCGAAGGGTGGTCCTGGCAGCGCATCGAGCGCGAGCACGGGATGCTGGAAAAACTCCTGCCCTACGAGCACTACGGCAACGGCTGGAAGCGCGCGCCCGGCACGACCGAGGACGGCGTCGAGCGACAGAAGCTGATGATCACCGCCATCATGGAAAAGCAGGACCGCATCGACGCCGAGGATCTGCGCCGCGCCTGGGTGGACCACATGAACCCCAACGCCGCCGGGCTGGTCTCGGAGCCGTTCGAGGGCAAGCTGCTGGCGATCGCGCGGACGCACATCGCCGCGGCCGACATCGGCAAGTACTGCGACTACTCCGGACTCGTTTCGCTGGCGCGCTCGTGTCACCCCATCGGGTTGATCAACGCCGGTGACGTCGCCGGCGCGATCGACGATATTCGCGAGGTCGGTCAGCTCTACAACACGGCCAACAGCCGGGGCATCCTCTGGGCCGAGGTCACCGCCCTGGCCATCGCCGCCGCCACCAAACCCGGCGCCACCCTCGACAGCGTGCTGGGCGCGATCCTCGACAACTGCGACAAGGTCGATACGCGCTTCACCCGCAAAGCCGGCATCCGCCGCGAACTCGACCGGGCGCTCAAGGCCACCGCCGGATGCAAAAACGTGCGTCAGATGCGCGAGAAATTCGATGCGATCTACAGCGGCCGGGGCGTCCCCTACGCCCACAGCTACGCCAACGAGATCGTGACCAAGGCCGTCTGCGTTTTCAAAATGACCGGCGGCAATACGTGGGAGGCGATGAAGGCGGGCGTGAACATGGGTAGGGACACGGATTGTCTGACCGCCGTGGCCGCCGGAATTTCCGGGGCGCTCTCCGGCGCCGGCTCCATACCGAAGGACCTGATCGAGCAAACGGATTACGCCACCTCGGTCAATCCGCACACCAACTCGCAGCGGACGCTGAGGGAAACCTCCGACGGCCTGTACCACGCCTTCCAGGCCCGGTTGGCGAAGATGAAAGCGTACGTCAAGCAGATGGATACGACCTGATGTCCGAGAGGACGTTGCGTCGGCCCGGCGGACAACGATGAGTTGTTGGCGCGTTATACGAATTACGATTACTCTTAGCGCGTTTTGTCATCCTGAACGAAGCGCAGCGGAGTGAAGGATCTGGGCCGGGCACGTAGAAGCTCCGCAGTCTCAGGCCATCCCGGCGCGCCG
>CAYPZL010000376.1:0-1588 GCA_964415045.1 uncultured Pirellulales bacterium
CCATCGCCAAGCTGCGCTTGACGCTGCCACACAGAACGTCTGGACGATACTCATCGTTTGACGAGTAATGAGGCACCAGGCAATATGAACTGTGGAGCGTGACAATGAATCGACGCGATTTTCTAAAGAGGATGAGCCTGGGCGTTGCGGCCATAGCGGCGCCGGGATGTACGAGCCTGCTGCAGGGATCGGGCGCCGGCGACAAGGGCCGCCTGCCCAACTTCGTCGTCATCTTCATTGACGACATGGGCTACGCCGACATCGGCCCGTTCGGCGCCGAGGGCTATGAGACGCCGAACCTGAACCGCATGGCCGCCGAGGGCGTGCGTTTCACGGACTTCTACGCCGCCGCCTCTTCCTGCACCCCGTCGCGGGCCGCTTTGATGACGGGCTGTTATCCGCAGCGCGTGGGACTGCCCCACGTGCTGGGCCCGGGCGCCAGGATCGGCATCAGCCGCGACGAGAAGACCATCGCCGACGTCCTCAAGCCCCTCGGCTATGCCACCGCCTGCTACGGCAAGTGGCACCTGGGCCACCACCGCCCGTTCCTTCCCACGCAGCACGGCTTCGACGAGTACTTCGGCCTGCCCTACTCCAACGACATGTGGCCCCGCCACCCCGAGCGGCCCGACGGATATCCCGACCTGCCCCTGGTCGAGGGCGAGAGGGTCGTGGCTTACAATCCCGACCAGACGCAATTGACGACGTGGTACACGCAGCGCGCGGTCCGCTTTATCGAGAAGAACAAGGACCGGCTCTTCTTCCTCTACGTCCCGCACTCGATGGTTCACGTTCCGCTCTTTGTCTCGAACAAGTTCAAGGGCAAATCGAAACAGGGCCTCTTCGGCGACGTCGTCATGGAGATCGACTGGTCCGTCGGCCAAATCCTCTCGACCCTGAGGCGGCTCGGCCTCGACAGGGACACCATGGTCGTGTTCTGCTCGGACAACGGGCCGTGGCTCAGCTACGGGGACCACGCCGGCTCGGCCCGGCCCCTGCGCGAGGGCAAGGGCACGTCGTTCGACGGCGGGCAGCGCGAGCCTACGCTGGCGTGGTGGCCGGGCAAGATTCCCGCCGGCGCCGTCTGTCACGAGCCGGCCTCGACGATGGACATCCTGCCGACCATCGCGCACCTGGCCGGAGCGAAGCTGCCCGCACGCAAGATCGACGGCAAGGATATCTGGCCACTCCTGTCGGGCCGCGACGGGGCCGAGAGTCCCCACGAGGCGTTCTTCTACTATCGCGGCTGGGCGCTCGAAGCCGTCCGCAGCGGACGGTGGAAGCTGCACTTCCCGCACGGCTACCGCACGCTGGCCGGACGCAAAGGTGGCACCGGCGGCATACCCGCCAAGTACGAGCAGGGCAAAATCGACCTGGCCCTCTTCGATCTGGAGAACGACATCGGCGAGCGGCGCAACGCCGCCGATCAACATCCCGACGTGGTCGAGAGACTCAAGCGCCTTGCTGACCAGATGCGCCGCGAGCTGGGCGACTCGGCCACGAAAACGACCGGTAAAAACCGACGGGAGCCGGGAAGAATCTCAGGGTAGTGCTCTGTTACACCTTGTATGATGGGTTAGTCACTATG
>CAYPZL010000377.1:0-1573 GCA_964415045.1 uncultured Pirellulales bacterium
TCAGGTCGGCAGGAACCTCCCAACCGGGGTTGCCGACTTCGTTGTACCACATCTTCGTGGTATCGAAGAACCGCACGATCAGAGCGCTGCCGACGAGTCCCGTGGGATCCGCGCTGGTGGCGACGCTGAATCGTCCCGGAGCAAGCGCCGGCGGGAACGTTTCCATTCCGTCACCGACGGTGGCTTCGGCGATCAGAGCGTAGTTGGGATCAATCAGGTTGCCCGTGGGATCCGCCGGATCGAGCACGGGTTCCATGCCGCCCCAGGGCTCGCCGCCGACCCAGGCGAGGAGCTGCAGGACGGTCCCGTCGCCGGCGACGGCCGGATCGCCCGGATCGAGGGGCGCGCCTTCCTTGTCGACCAGAACCCCGGTCTGGGACAGGAACGCCCAGTTGACCGTCGCAGCGCCCATGCCGGCGTAGGCCGCCAGGCAAACCGCCGTGAGCACCGCGAACACCGTAGTCTTCATTCTCATCGGCATCCTCCTTTTAGGAATCTTCTCTTTTCTTTCGCTGTTTCTCGTCATTCAAACGGTGAAGGTTTCCGTCTCCTTACGGAGTGTAGGGCAGATCGCGGGGCCAGGGAGCGGCGTCGCCGATCTGGTTGTTGATGAAGTAGGCCCGACCGGCTTCCAGCAGGGTGTCGCCCGCCAGGCCGCCGCCGGACTGCCGCCACGCGTTCTCGCCGAAGAAGGTCGAGAAGTAGAACGTGTCGTACCCGCTGCCGTTCCAGATGAGCACCTGGTCGGCCAGCGCCGCGGTGTCGGCGCCCACGAACGGGCCGCCGTCGCTCTCCAACAGCCCCGAGTCATCCAGGGTGACGTCCGCCGGGAAGGGATTGCCCGCCAGAACCTGTCCGACCGGCGCCCAGGTCACCTTCTTGTTGTCGGCCACTTCGCCCAGACTCATGATCTCGGCGTCCTCGGCCCCCCGGTTGACCACCAGCAACCCCTCGTCGGGGTAGACCGGCCACTCGTTGGCCAGACCGCCGCCGGCCTGCCGCCACGCGTTCTCGCCGAAGAAGGTCGAGAAGTAGATCGTGTCGAAGCCGGTTCCGTTCCAGGCCAACACGTTGCTGGCCAGCGCCGCGCTGTCGCCCCCGCTGAGCACCGGATCACCCTGGGCATCCGAGAAGAGTTCCTGAACCGTCAGGAACGGACGAATCACATAGGCCGCTCCGTCGAGCCCCAGGGTCGTCAGATCCACGGGGGTGTCGACCGTCAGGGTGTCGGCCGTGTTGCCCGTGATGGCCCAGTAGGACCCCTCGTTGGCCCCGTCCTTGATCTCCACGAAGTAGGCCACGTAGCCCTCGGCCCCCGGACCGTAGGCCCCGTCGGCCCAGCCCTTCGCACTGTCGCTCAGCGTGTCGGCGCCCACTGCGGTCACCGTCCCGCTCTCGACCGCAAACGGCGTCATCGGCGCCGACACCGAGTCGGTCGCTCCCGCCGCCACGGTCACCTTCACGAATCCCACGGTATTTACCGTATAGACTGGCTCGCAGAATCCCGCCGCTGCCAGCAGCACGGCAACCACCGCACCCAAGCCTATCCAACGACCTCTCATCTCCTCCTCCT
>CAYPZL010000378.1:0-1522 GCA_964415045.1 uncultured Pirellulales bacterium
GAGAATAGTCCTTGACAACCGGCAGCCTTTCATGAATAGGGTGGGTTCTCAACCCACGCGCAACGACCGACATGCAGAAACGCGTGGGTCAAGGACCCGTTTTACAGGGTCAGGTTCGCGCGGCGCGTTTTCAGACGTTGTCCTCAATGATCCACGGGCTGCGATATTCGCGCTTCACATATTGGTTTGCCTGCTCGGGATGCTTGAAAGACTCGGTGCTTGCGTCGAACGTCAGCTTCTGATTCCCGAGGCGATAGGCGATGTTGGCCATGTGGCACAGCAGGACGGACTGGTGTCCCATCTCCACGTCGGTGTTGGGCCGTTTTCGCGTGCGAATGCACTCGATGAAGTTGTCCTGGTGCTCCTTGTCGCCTTGCCGGCCGTATTCGGAATGCACCAGTTCGCCGGCGGCGTCATAAGCCTGCCAGCCTCCGCCGTGGCGGCCGAAATACATGAAACCTTCCGTCCCCAGGACCTCCACCTTCGTACTGCTGAACGGCCAGTTGGGAAACTGGTCCGAATCGCGAACGCTCCAGGGCGTCTTCTTCATATAGGGTGTCCAGAGCGCCGCCTCCAGCATCAAGGTCAGTTGGTCGTACTCAAACAGGGCGAGCTGGGTGTCGGGCGTTTCCCGGCCGTCGCGCAGCGCGTTGACGCCTCCCACGTGCGAGACGGTCCTGGGGTAGGGGATGTCGTCGATCAGGTACCGGGCCAGATCGATCTGGTGCACGGCGTCGCCGGCGATGGGGCCGCAGCTATACTCCCACTGGTTCAGCCATCTGCGGGAGGGATTGTACGGCAGCTTGGGCGCCGGGCCGCACCACAGGTCGTAGTCGAATCCGTCGGGGACCGGCGCGTCGGGGGCTTCCTTCTGCTTTGGATGTTGCATCATGTTGTATACGCGGACCAGGTAGATGTCGCCGAGCTTGCCGGACTGAATGTATTGCCTGGCCTTGTGGACGTACGGGGCGCTGCGCGACTGCATGCCCACCTGGACGACCCGCTTGTACTTGCGGGCCGCCTCGACCATCTTGCGGCCTTCCCAGATATTATGCGCCAGCGGTTTCTCCACGTAGACGTCTTTGCCGGCCTGACAGGCCCGGATCGTTCCCAGTCCGTGCCAGTGGTCGGGCGTGGCGTTGATGAGCACGTCGACGTTTTTGTCGTCGAGGATACGGCGAAAGTCCTGTACCAGCTTGGGCTCTCTCTCCTGCGCTTCTTCCACGGCCACCCGCGCGCGGGCGAACCGCCGGGTATTCGGATCGCAGAGATAGGCCACCTCCGCGTCAGGTCGCGCGGCGAACTTCTCGGCTAAGTAGGTGCCTCGCCCGCCCAGTCCCATTACGCCAATAATCACCTTCTCGTTGGCCGCACGGGTCTTCTTCTGCGAGAGAACCGCAATGCCTGCCGCGGCGCCAACCGAACTTTTCATGAAGTCTCGCCGGTTCAGTGATCTCATCTCAAGCTCCTTAAACATAAATCTGTAATCCACCGGCTATGCCGGTGAGAATTGAAAAGGCTC